>NZ_JANSIS010000002.1:0-358711 GCF_047462135.1 Synechococcus sp. O70.2 | reverse complement strand
CTCCTGCCTGCCGCCGCCCAGCCGGGACTTTGCCGACCTGCCCCTGGCGGTAGAGCTGTTGGAGAAAGCCCTGCGCCGGCAGGAGCCCATCGCCATCTGCGGCGACTACGATGCCGACGGCATGACCAGCACAGCCCTGCTGCTGCGGGCGCTGCGGGGCACGCCGGTGGTTTACCGCATTCCCAGCCGCCTTACGGAGGGCTATGGCCTTAACAGCCGCATGGTGCAGGAGCTGCACCGCGAAGGGGTGCGCCTTATCCTCACCGTAGACAACGGCATCGCTGCCCACGAGCCCATCCGTCTAGCCAAAGAGCTGGGGCTGGCGGTGATCGTGACCGATCACCACGATCTGCCCTCCCAATTGCCCCCTGCCGACGCCATCCTCAACCCCAAGCAGCTCCCAGAGTCGTCTCCCTACCGGGGAATGGCCGGGGTGGGGGTGGCCTACCTACTGGCCCAGGCCTTGGCGGAGCGCCGCGGCGATGAACGGCTAGGGCGAGTGGCGCTGGAGCTGTGTACAGTGGGCACCATTGCCGATTTGGCCCCTCTGACAGGGGTAAACCGCCTCTGGGTGCAGCAGGGGCTAGCCCTTTTGCCCACTTCCCAGGTGGCCGGGATCCGCGCCCTCTTGGCGGTGATGGGAATGACGGGATCCCCGGAGGAGCTGCGGCCAGAGTGGGTAGGGTTTGGCTTGGGGCCCCGCATCAACGCCATTGGGCGAATTGGCCGACCGGCAATGGGGATTCAACTGCTGACCACCGACGATCCCCAGCAGGCGGAGAAACTTGCCCGCCGCTGTGAACGCCTCAACCAGGTGCGGCAGGAGATGTGCAGCCGCATCGAGGCCGAGGCTTTGGCGCAGATTGCCCAACGAGACTGGGATCCGCCGCAGGAGCGGGTGTTAATCCTTTTGGGAACCCCCCAGCAGCGCTGGCACAAGGGGGTCATTGGCCTGGTGGCCGCGCGGCTGGCGGAGCGCTTTGGCTGTCCAGTATTTATCGGCAGCCAGTCGCGCCAGGGGGAGATTACTGGCTCGGCGCGGCAGGGGATCCCGGAGTTCGACGTGTTCCAGGCCCTGGAGTTCTGCAAAGATCTGTTTACCAAGCATGGCGGCCACCCAGCTGCCGGCGGCTTTAGCCTAAAAGCAGAGAACTGGCCCCTTTTGGAAAAGCGGCTGCGGCAATTGGCCCAACAGCGCCTGCAGCCAGAACAAATCCGGCCCTTGGTGCAGATTGACCTGGAGGTGGCGCTAGCTGACCTCACTCTTGACCTCTATCAAGAGTTGCAGCGCCTCCAGCCCTGCGGTATCGGCAACCCGGAGCCGGTCTTCTGTAGCCGCAACCTGCAGGTGTTGCAACAGCAGCGATTTGGCCCCCGACCTGGGGCTGTGGGCGGTGTTTCCTCAGCCGAGGATGCCCCCAGCCACTTGAAGCTGCTGCTGCAGGATCCCCCTGAGTCCTGCCGCTCTCCCCTGGGAGCCAGGGCCCGCCGCCGTCCCCTCTGGGCCACTGTCTGGCGAGGGGCCGCAGCCTATCCCCTGCCCGAGCGGATTGATGTTGCCTACACCCTCAAAGCCAAGCGGTGGGAAGACGAGACCCAACTAGAGCTGGAAATTCTCGGGATCCGGCCTGCCCAAGCGGCTAGTCCCGGAAAATCCTCCCCCTCCCAACAGAGAAGGGATCTCTCCCCCCTTCTTCTCTACCGCCCTGCTCCGCCTCTCATCCGACCGCTGCGGTGGCAGGTTGTGGATCGCTTTTCTGACCTCCTGCCCCAGGCGCAGGGAACCATCCTCTTCTACGGCTTTCGCCGTCCCACCTTGGTTCTGGCACCTGAGCGGCGCTCTCCGCTGACTCTTGACTACGACCGCCCCCAGGCGGGCCGCCGCTACGACCAATTGTGGCTGTGGAGCTGGCCCCCCTCTTTGGAGCACCTCAAGTGGCTGCTCCACTGCCTTTCTGGCGAAGCGCCGCTCATTGCCGTGCATCAGCAGACCGTGCCCCTACCCTCCGCGGCCACCCTACAACGGCAACTGCGCCACTACCTGCAAACCTATCCCCAGGTGGATCTGTTGCGCCTAGGCCAGCAGTGGTGGCTGTCGCCAGCGCTCCTGGTGGCGGGCCTGCGTTCGTTGGGGCATGCTTGCCCTGAGTTTGGTCCAACGGGATCCCTGGAAGAAGAGCTGGAGGCCCAACGGGCCTGGTACCGCAGCTCCTGGGAGCAAGTGGCCGCTCTGCTCCAGGGATCCCCAACGCCGCTGCTGCGCTATGGGGCTTAAACTGCTGCTTGGCTCTGACTACCACGGCAACGACCGGCTGATCCGGCAGGCCCTGGCCTATCTGCCGCAGGTGGATGGCTACATCAACTGCGGCGATTTCTGCTCCAAGGCCGGCAAGCCCTCCCGCAACGCCACCCAAGGCTTTCATCCGGCAGCCCCAGCCGAGGTAGCCCAGCTGCAGTCTTTTCTGGCGGCCGTGGACGGGCTAGGCAAGCCCTGGCTCTTTCTGCCCGGCAACCACGACCCAGCCGCCACAGTGTTGGAGGCCCTGGCCGGCAATTGGGGACAGGCCATTACCCAGTCCTGTTGCTTTGAGTGGCTAGGGCTGCAGGTGCTGGCAGTGCCCTGGACGCCTCCCTGCGGCTGGAGCTGGACGCTTACCCGCAGTCACCTGCAAGAGCTACTTGCCCTTTACAGCCAACTGCCGCATCGCATTGACCTGCTGCTTAGCCACGCGCCGCCGCGGGGCTTGTTGGACGAAGGGGGCAAGTGGTACCACCGCCGCATGCCCACTCTGCGTCCCCTTTTGGATCTGCTCCAGCCGCGCTACTACATCTGCGGCCACATGCACTGGGATGGGGGAAAGGTAGAACGGTGGGGATCTACCCTCGTCATCAACACAGCCTTGCACAACATGCTTTTGGAGATCCACTGAGAAGCAGAGAGCGCGGGCTTAACGGCCAGAGAGGGTAGCTCTGCAGATTGCAGCCAAGCGCTCGGCTAAGATAGCGGAGCCAGATGAGTTTCACTCCCCATGCCCCGTTCCCTAGTTCTGGCCAGCAGCAACCCCGGTAAATGGCGGGAGTTCCACGCCTTTTTCCAGGCCCATGCTCCCCGGTGGGAGTTGCGTCCCCTGCCGGCAGCGATAGAAGTGGAGGAAAGCGGCAGCACGTTTGTCGAAAATGCCCTTCTCAAAGCCAAGGCCGTAGCAACGGCTCTGGGGGAGTGGGCCATTGCCGATGACTCTGGCCTGGCGGTGGCAGCCCTGGGGGGTGCCCCTGGGGTTCATTCGGCCCGCTATGCCCCTGACGATGCCGCCCGCATTCAGCGACTGCTGCGGGAGATGGAAGGGATCTCCAACCGCCAAGCTACCTTCCACTGCGCCATCGCTGTAGTGGATCCCCAGGGCCAGGTGCAGGCACTGGTAGAGGGTCTCTGCCACGGAGAAATCTTGACCCAGCCCCGGGGAGAGGGGGGGTTTGGCTACGACCCGCTCTTCTGGGTGCCAGAGGTGGGGCTGACTTTTGCTGAGATGAGCCCAACGCAAAAAGAAGCCGTCAGCCACCGCGGCCAGGCCCTGAGGGCTCTCAAGGAGCAGTTGCTTATCCTGGAGCGCCGTCTAGGCTAGCTTGGAGAAAGGGCTGCAAGTCCAACTCGGTCTAGGAAGATGGGAGTGCCAGTCTTGCGTTGGGAGCCTGAAAAATGACCTTCTCTGAGGAGCGCGATCCAAACCGTTTTCCAGACGCAACGGCTGCTAGCGGCCAAGGGAATGCCTCTGCTCCCAGCAGCTCGGAGTCCCAAGGCCGGCGTTCCCCACCTCCCCTGCCGGAGGAAGGTCCTGGCCCCTCTGAGGAAAGTGCGGAAGACTGGCTGGAGGATGAAGAGGCCCAGAACGACGGGAAGGCGTCCGCCGCTCCTCTTGCCGGGCGCGCGCTGCCAGCGGAGGAGGCTAAAGAGAGGGCCACCTCAGGCCGAGAAGCGGCTGCTGGATCTTCGCGGGCTGCTGATCGCATTAGGGGGACGGCGTCCTCTCGGCCCAGCTCTGCTGGACAAGCCTTGGTTCCCCGGCGCCTTGTCTCTAGCAACCGGGGCTTTGAGGGATCCGCCCGCTCTTCCGCCTATGCCGGCTCCTACAGGGGTGACTATGGCTCCACCTCCAGCTACGGGGGAAGAGGAGGATATGGAGGGGGAGGCCGCAGCGGCAGATCTTCAGGGGGGATCTCCTCCTCGGATCTGACGGCTTTGCTGGTGGTGGCCCTGCTGGCTTTTTTCGGAGGGTTTGCCATCCGCAACATCTTTGCCGAGTCGGGCGGCTTTGACGATGAGCGCCCCATTCGCGCTGCCAATGTGCCGGCGGCTTTTCGGGATTTTTGCTTTGCCTACAACGGCACCGCCTCCTTTACCGTGGTCCAACTCACCAGTGTCTCTGCCCTCACCGTGGCCTCGGTGCCCATCTACAAAGTGGATACCTGCACCATTCCCGTCAGCCAAACGGCCAATGCCCTGCAGGCCTTGGGCATCCGCGGACGGGCGAACACTCTAGGCCCCCAACTGGGGGGATCCAACCTCACCCTCATCCAGCTTCCCTTGGCCAGCAGCTTGGCCCGCGCCCTCTACAGCCAGTTTCCCGGCTTGGCTGCCCAAGGCGACGAGGCGCAGGTTTTGTCCCAACTGGAAACCACTATCAACAACGCCTTGCGTTCCAACCTCGAAGGGCTGGCCCTGCAAAACCTGCAGCCCACCAACATCCCCGATGTGTACGTGATGGTGCCAGGCCACTCCTTTGACTTGCAGCCACAGCTTGAGCTGCGCTAGTCCTTCGGCCAGGGATGGGGAAGTGTTCATCACTCTAGAAGGTGGGGAGGGGGTAGGTAAAACTACCCAGCAAGCCCTGCTTGCGCTGCAGCTTCGCCAGGCGGGCTATCCCTGTCTGTGTACCCGCGAGCCGGGAGGGACGGCGCTGGGCCGGGCGCTGCGGGAGATCTTGTTGCATGGGGATCCCCTGACGCCGCTGGCTGAGTTGTTTCTGTACGCGGCAGACCGGGCTGAGCATGTGCAAAAGTGTATCCTTCCCGCTTTGGCAGCCGGCCAGGTGGTGGTTTGCGACCGCTTCACCGATTCCACCCTGGCCTACCAGGGCTACGGACGGGGGCTGGATTTGCAGCAGGTTCGCCAGCTCAACCACTTGGCCACCGGCGGTCTGCAGCCGCACCTCACCCTGTGGCTGGATCTCCCGCCAGAGGTGGGGCTAGCGAGAAAGGCCTCCGGCCCGCTGGCGCGAACCGGGCTTGCCGACAGGCTCGAACAGGAGCGCCTGGAGTTTCACCGCCGCGTCCACCAGGGCTTCCAGACGCTGGCTGCCGCCGAGCCGCAGCGGATTGTCCGCATTGACGCCGAGGGATCCCCCTTGGAGGTGGCTGCCCGCATCTGGTCGGTGGTCAAGCCTCGCCTGCTGACAGCAGTCCCAAGGCCCTAGACGAAAGGTTAAGATGTGGTTAAAAAGGGGGGAGCAGGGGACGGCTCAAGCTAGCCTGGGTAGGCTAGGGAAGGGGGGCTTGGCGCTCTTTGGAGGTGTTGTCGTGGGTAGAGAAGACTTGCAGTGGACATCATTGCTGCTGAATCGAAAACTGAGAGCCTCGGCAAGACGGAGTCCTCGGAGTCACTCTTGCTCTCGTCTTCAAGCTTGCCCCCGCTAGCTGCTTTGGCCCACCAACTGCTGAGCCAGCAATGGCAGCGGCTGCAGAAGCACGTGGGGAGAGTGCTCAAGCACCACCCGGAGGCGGCAGAATCCCTTCATCAGATCCGGGTGAGCTTGCGCCGCATCGGCACCTGGGCGGAAGTGTTTCAGGGATCCCTGCGCCTGCCCAAGCCGCTCAGGCCCAAACGTTTGCGAAAGTTGATCAAGACGCTGGGCCAGCAGCGGGATCTGGACGTGTTGCTAGAAATCCTCCACGAGCCCTGTTGGCAAGGGATCCCGGCAGACCAGCAGGCGGAGCTAGAGGAGCTGAAGGAAAAGCTGCAGCGGCGCCAAGCTCAAGCCGAGAAACACTCCCGCCGCATTTTGGCAGAGGAGGACTTCCTGAAGTTCCAGGCTGCTTGCGAAGAGTGGCTGATTTCTCCTCGCTACCGGCCTGCGGCCCAGCTTCCTGTGCAGGAGAGCTTGCCCCATCTTTTGGCGCCGCTAGTAGCGGCGTGGTTCCTGCAGCCGGGTTGGCGGATCCCGGCCTTCCCCGAAACCGAAGCTCAGGCTGAACAACTGCATGACCTGCGCAAAGCCACCAAACGCCTGCGCTACCAGCTAGAGTTTTTTGCCCCCTTCTACGGAGAGACCCTCCAAAGCTGGGTGAAGGCCCTCAAGCGTCTGCAGGAACAGTTGGGCCGCTTTAACGACTTGCAAGTTCTACAGGCCCAGCTACCTGCCGACTCAAGCTTGCAGAACTGGCTGCAGGAACAACAGAAGCTGGCTCTCCAAGATTGGCCCACGCAGCAACAGCGTTACTGTAACCCTGCCGAGCAGCAGCGGCTATATCAGTTGCTCTTCTTGGCTGGGGAGAGCAGCAACGGGGAAGTCCAGGTGGTAGGCTAGAGCAGGGGTTTGAACCGCAGTTGGCCGGACAGGATCGCTCCAGATCCATGGCTAGGTGTAAGGGCGACGTCCAGCTCCACTAGGTTTGAAAATGCCCATGAAAAAGAGAATTGCCACGGCCGTTGCTTTGCTCTGCTGTCTACTGGCCCTACTTTTCTTTTGGCGCTTAGGAACTGCTGCCCGAAAACCAACCCTCCAACTCTACATCTGGTCGGAATACATTGACCCAGCCATTCTCACGGCCTTTGAGAAAGCCACTAACAGCCGCGTAGTGGTGAGTGTGTACGAGTCCAACGAGGACATGATTGCCAAGCTGCGGGGGGGCGGCGTCAGCCAGTACGACATTGTCGTGCCCACCGACTACGTTGTGCCCAACATGGTGGAGCTGGGCCTGCTGCAGCCTCTCAACAAAAACCTCATTCCCAATCTCCGCAACCTGGACGAGAAGTTTGTCGGCTTGCCCTTTGACCCAGAAAACACCTACACCGTTCCCTACCAGTGGGGCACCACCGGCATTGGCTACCGCAAAGACCGCCTGCCGGAAAACTTTGAGCGTTCCTGGGGGCTGATCTTTGATCCTAAGCAGCAGTACGGCCCCTTTGTGATGATCGACGAGATGCGCTCTATGCTTGCGGCTGCCGCCTTCTACCTGGGCTTTGACCCCAGTACAACCGTTCCCGCAGAGCTGCAACAGATTCAGGAGCTGTTGATTCAAGCCAAACGCCGCAGCGCCGGCCTCATTGGCGGGGTGGGCGGCAAAAATCAACTGGTCTCCGGGACAGCCAATGTGGCGGTTGTCTACAGCGGCGATGCCCTGCAAGCTGCCGAAGAAAATCCCAACATTGGCTACTTTGTCCCCCGCGAGGGCGCCCACATTTGGCTTGACGTGATGGCCATCCCTGCCAAAGCTCCTAACCCAGAGCTGGCCAACCGCTTCATCAACTTCATTCTGGAGCCAGAAATTGGCGCTCAACTGAGCAACTACAACCGCTTTGCTACCCCCAACGCTGCTGCCCTACCCAGGATCAACCCCCGGGATCGCCAAAACCCAGCTATCTATCCCGATGAGGCGACCTTTGCCAGGCTAAAGTACCTCAAAGTGCTGTCGCAGGAGCAGCTACGTCTGGTTGACGCTGTCTGGACTGCCGTCAAAAGCAGCTAGGGATCCACTGCCTGCGGCTTGTTAGCTCTCGACACAAAACTTGACACTTTTTAATATCTGAGCCACATTGGGAATGTCACCTACTGATGGAGTTGCAGCCATGGAAAACCAAGAAGCTAAGTTTGGCTTTACGCCCTTTGCCGAAAAATGGAATGGCCGGCTGGCGATGCTGGGCTTTGTAATTGGCGTTTTGACCGAGCTGCTCACGGGCCAAGGGATCCTCTCTCAAATCGGCCTGATGTAATCCCAAGCCCTGGCACAGACCCTTTCTGCTCGGCTGGCAGCCGAGCTTTTGCTTTGCTGAGGCTCTACCCCCTACAAATTCTGCAAGTACTGGCAAATGTCGGCTAGGATGCGCTCCAGCTCCTCCAGGCCCTGGGAAGCCCTGGCCCATTCTGGTGCAGCACTGTCCAGGGATCCCTGCTGGGCCAGTTGCACCCCCAGGTGCTCGAGCTCGCGGGCTGCTTGAGAAAAGGCATGGGCCCCCACGTTGGCGCTGGCTCCCTTGAGGCGGTGGGCAATTTTCCTCAAGTCTTCAGCATTACCCGCTGCAACGGCTTGGCGCAGCCGCGGCAACAGGTTCTGGCAATCCTGGACGAACACCTGCAGCAGCTCCCGCTGAAACTGGCTGTCGCCCGCCGTAACCCGCTCCAAGTAAGCCGAGTCGATGGGATAGGGCAGCGTGGGATCAGAGTTGCCGCTGGCACCCTTAGGAGAAGGCGGAGCGGGCGAAGCCACCTCGGAGGTAGGCCCATTGGCTGCTCCTAGTGCGGAGGAGGCGATCTGGCGGCTCCAGTAGTTGATCACTCTCTCCAAATCCTCCTTTAGCACCGGCTTACTGAGATAGTCGTCCATCCCTGCTTGCAGGCAGCACTCCCGATCCTCGTGCATAGCGTTGGCCGTGAGGGCAATCACCACGGTGTGGTGGCCAGATCCCTGCTCTCGCTGGCGCAGACGGCGCGTGGCCTCGTAGCCATCCATTACTGGCATTTGGCAATCCATGAAAACGAGGTCGTACTTGACTTGCTCCAGCAGATCCAACACTTCTTGGCCGTTGGCCACCACATCCGCCAAGTAGCCCAAGCTCTGGAGCTGGCGCAGGGCCACCTTCTGGTTGACGGGGTTGTCTTCTGCTAGCAGGATGCGCAGGGATTGCTGGGGACGGCCGGGTGAGGGCGCACTTTGGGAAGCGGCAGTGCTCATGGATAGCAGCGAAGTGGCCAGGCCAGAGGATTTGCCCAGCGCCATGACCAGCGCTTCCTGCAGGCGGCTTTGTTTTACCGGCTTAACCAAGTAGGCGGCAAAGCCAATCTCGGTGGCGCGGCGGGAGTGCTCCCCCAGTCCCAGTGAAGTCATCATCACCAGTTGCGTCTCGGCCAGTTGCGGATCTGCCTTGATCCAGCGGCCCAAGGTCTCCCCATCCACCTCCGGCATTTGCATATCCAAAACGGCCAGGGGGAAGGGTCTGCCTTCCCGAACGGCTTGGCGCAGTTTGTCCATAGCCTGATAGGCATTTCCGGCCTCTTCCACCACCATTCCCCAAGCCGTGGCCTGGCAGCGCAGGATCTTGCGATTGGTGGCGTTGTCGTCCACCACCAACAGCCGCTTGCCCTGCAAATCCACCGGGATGCGAACAGCAGGCTGGGAAAGCTGCTGGGCATAGGGCTGCCGCTCCAGAGTCAGCTCGACGCTGAAGGTGCTGCCGCGGCCCTCCTCGCTCTCTAGGAAAATCTTGCCCCCCATCAGCTCTGTCAGTTGCTTGCAAATGGCCAGGCCAAGTCCTGTGCCCCCGTACTTGCGGGTGGTGGAGGCATCCACTTGGGTAAAGGGCTGAAACAGCTTGGCTTGGGCCTCCTTGGGGATCCCGATCCCTGTATCCCTTACCGAAAGCCGGAGCTGGACGTGGGTGGTTGTTTCCTGCATCAGCTCGGCCTGGATGACCACCTCCCCTTGATGGGTAAACTTAATGGCATTGCTTACCAAATTGTTGAGGATTTGCCGTAGTCGCGACGCATCCCCCCGCAGATAGCGCGGCACTTCCGGCGGCATGAGCACTGCCAGCTCCAGGCCCTTGGCGTGGGCAGTGGAAGCAAACAGATCCGCCACCTCTTCTAGACACGAGCGGAGATCAAAATCCAGGATCTCCAGCTCCATTTCCCCGGCCTCCAATTTGGAGAAGTCCAGGATGTCGTTGATGAGGGTGAGCAGCGCGTCGCCACTGACGCGGATAGTCTCCACAAAATCCCGCTGCTCTGGGGTAAGGGGCGTCTCCAGCAGCAGGCCCGTCATCCCCAACACCGCGTTCATGGGAGTGCGGATCTCGTGGCTCATGGTGGCCAAGAAGCTGCTCTTGGCCTGGGCAGCTTGCTCTGCCGCTTTGCGGGCTTGTTCTAGCTCGAGGCTGCGCTTTCTCTCCCGCTCCAAAAGGGCTGCCTGGGTGAGGGCAATGCCAATTTGGTTAGCCAGTTGCGCCAACAGCTCAATCTCAAACGGCTGCCACTGGCGGGGTGCCGAGCACTGGTGAGCCAGCAACAGCCCCCACAGCCGCTGCTCCATCAATAGGGGCACCACCAGGTTGGCCTTGACCTGCATTTTTCGCAGCAGCTCCAGGTAACAGGGCTCCAGCCCTTCGGTCTCCACGTTGCTGACGGCGCGAACGCGGCCCTGGCTGTAGAGCTCGACGTATTTCTCCTGAAAACACCGATCCTCAATCACCTCGCCCAAAAGGGAAGGAATGCCGGGCTGGGTTTTCTCGCTGCAGATGATCCCGGATCCATCCGGCTGGAAGCGGTAGACCAAGACTCGGTCGGCTTTGAGCAGGGCTTGGATTTCTGTTACCGCCGTTTCCAGGATCTCGGCAATATCCAAAGATTGGCGGATCTTTAAGCTAAGATCGGCCAGGAGTTGAGCCCGCCGGCTCTGCCGCTCCAGCTCTTCGGCAGCTTTCTTCTGCTCGGTAATGTTGCGGAAGATGCCTCGCGTAGCCACCATTACCCCATCTTCAAAGCGGCAGTTGACATTGCCCTCCACCCAAACGGTTTCACCGCTGGCCGTGAGGAAAGCTGTCTCTACCCTCTCCAGTTTCTCCCCTGCTAGAAGCTTCTGGAAAAGAGCCTGGCAGTGCTCCCGGCAGTCGGGGTGGATGATGTCGAAAACCCTCATTTGCTGGATTTGAGTTTCGTCGTAGCCCAGGGTTTCTTTCCAGGCGCGGTTGACATACAAAAAGCGCCCTTCGGCATCCACGCTCTGGATGAGGTCGCTAGCATTTTCAAAGAGATCCCGGTAGCGCTCTTCGCTTTCTTTCAAGGCCAGCTCCGCCAGCTTGCGGTCGGTGATGTCGATGCCAGTGCTTATGAGAAACTCTGCCTCACCGTTGGCACCGATTAAGGCGGTATTGGTCCAGTCAATCAGCCGCAGTGCCCCTTGCTTGGTGCGCCAGAAGTTTTCATGGCGATTCAAAAAGAGGGAATGATTGCCCTTGAGCTGTTCAAAAGCCTGCTTTACACCAGGCACATCCTCCGCTGGGATCAAACCCACCTCCCACAGTAGCCGGCCCCTGACTTCCGCCAGCGAGTAGCCAGAGAGTTGCTCAGCAGCGCGGTTGAAGCGCAGGATGCGCCCTTCCGGATCCATGACCACTACCAACGCCCCTGCCGTATCGATAACCGCGTTGGTAAAATCTCGCTCTTGCTTGAGGGATCGTTCTGCCTCTTCTCGCTCGGCAGTCTCCCGGCGGATGAGGAAGTAAACGGCGCTCAGAACCAGGTAAGTGAAAATCAGCCCCCCCAGGGCAACAAGATTGGTTCTCACCCAGGTTAACTGCAGTTCCTGATTGCGTTGCTCCAGAAGGCGATCCTCCTCCTGCTGCAGCACCCGAATCAACTCGACAATTTGCTCCGTTAACCTTGGCCCTTCGCTGCTTTCTAGAGCTTCCTGAACGGCAGGTAGCCCCTCTTGCTCCCTCAGCCGGATCAAGTCTTGGATGACTCGTAGCCGTTGCTCCAGCAGCAGCTCTAGGCGCTTCAGGCGCTCTTGCTGCAGGGGGTTGTCAGCAGTGAGCTCTTTCAACAAGCGCAGATGGGTGGAGGTGGCTTCAAGGCTGGCTTGGTACTCACTGAGATAGCGAGGATTATTGGTCAGAAGATAACCATATTGACCGGCCTCGGCGGCGCCGGTTTCCGCCAACAATCCCTCCAAGCTTTGGATTGCTTTCAGAGTGTGGGCCACTCGGCTTGTCAGTTGCGGCAGTTGAGAGGCATTCCGCTGAGCTGAGTAGGTGATCCCGCCCAGAAGCAAGGCAGCTAGGCCAAAACCGGCCGTCACCTTGAGGAGAAAGCGGTTTTTGCGGGCAGGTTTAGTATCCCCCGACTTAGGCAGCAGAGGCGTCTGAGCCAGTTCCCTCAAGCTACGGCGCAGCTCCAACTGAGCTACTACCTGATGGGCCAGAGCCTTGAGCTGATCCAGTTGCTCCGGGCTAAGCTGCCGAGGCTGATAATCGACAACGCAAAGCGTGCCTAAGGCTTGCCCTTCTGGAGTTACCAGAGGGATGCCAGCATAGAAGCGGATGTGGGGCTCTTGCGTAACAAGCGGGTTGTCGGCAAAGCGCGGATCCTGAGTGGCATCGGGCACCACCAGCGGCTCTTGGGGAGACAAGATGGCGTGGGCGCAGAAGGCCACATCCCGGGGAGTCTCCTGCACATCGACGCCGAATTTGGCCTTAAACCACTGGCGGTGTTCGTCGACAAGGCTGACCAGAGCAATGGGCGTGCCGCAGATGTAGGCGGCAAGGCGGACGATCTCGTCAAAGGCAGTTTCAGGTGCCGTATCGAGAATCTGGTACTGCCGCAGGGCAGCCAGCCGCTCTTTTTCGTTGGGAGGAAGGGGAGCTTTGGGCATAGGCCAGGAAGGGATCCCAACCACCGATCTCGGAGGTCGATAGTCTCAAGGTAAAAGAGGTAACCCCAGCATAACTTCCAAGCCTCTCCACCGGAAGCTACAGGGATCCGCTCTCCAAGCCCGCTTCCTGCTGGATGAGCTGTCTGCATTCTCGCCCTGCTCAGCAGCTCCGTCAGACGAGGCAAAATTACAGGCCCAGACCTGACCTATCCAGATCCGCTGTAGGCAGAAGAGAAAAAAGCTGGTCGGATCTCAGTCTCGACATTCGTACTGGTGTCAAAGCCAGGGAAGATTGATACAATAAACTCCAATCTATGGTGTTAGTTAAGATGACCAGGCTATTTCCTATCGTTCGTATGGGAACTTCAGGTTGAAACTTTTTAACAAAGGACCTAGCATGATACCACAAGCTCGGCAAAAGGAGGATAGCTTTAGCTATGCAAAAGCTCCAAGATAGCCTGGTAAAGGCCTTGAGCATTGATGGTGCCTTGGGGGTAGCACTGGGGGATTGGAAAACCGGGATGTGCCTGGGATACAAGGGTACCAACAGCCCTGCCTTTCCCGAAGCTAATCTAGAGCTGGCTGTTGCCGGAAACACAGAGGTGATCCGCGCCAAAATGCGAGTTGCTGAGTCTCTTAAGCTTACTGACAAAATCGAGGAGGTTCTTATCCTGCTGGAGACTCAGTACCACCTAATGCATCTAGTCCAGCACATCTCTGGTTTGTTTTTCTATCTGGTTCTGGATCGAGAGAAAGGCAACTTGGCCCTTGCCCGCATCAAGCTTGGCCAAATCGAAAAGGAGCTGGCCCTCTAGAAGTGGAGGTGAAGCCGGACAACCTGGCAGTATCCCCTGAAACCCATTTTGGGGAAGTGCGGAACCGGGGACTTGAACCCCGATGGCATTGCTGCCACTAGAACCTGAATCTAGCGCGTCTACCATTCCGCCAGTTCCGCAGCGATCTATAAGTCTGCCCAAGAAAAGGGATCCCTGTCAAGGGCAGAGGCAGGTTCTGCAAAGGGATCCTACTCCTATGCTAAGCTCGGCTGCGCACGCAATGGATCCAGAGCGCTAACTTTGGCGGCTTTTACTTTTGTTTGCGAGGGCACCTGCCCCAACACACAGGCGCGGGCGGGATATTTCATCACCCCCCACGGCGAAATTCCCACCCCTTGCTTCATGCCGGTGGGAACTCTGGCCAACGTGAAGACCCTCACCCCTGCCCAGCTTAAGGAAACCGGTGCCCCCATCCTTCTCTGCAACACCTACCACCTCCACCTGCAGCCTGGCGAGAGCATCATCCAAGAAGCAGGGGGGCTACACCGCTTTATGGGCTGGCCGGGCCCCATCCTCACCGACTCGGGGGGTTTCCAGGTCTTCAGCCTCAGCGCCATTCGCAAAATTGACGAGGAAGGGGTGACCTTCCGCTCCCCCTACGACGGGCGTCTGGTTCGCTTTACCCCTGAGCTT
Organism: Synechococcus sp. O70.2; assembly: GCF_047462135.1. Lineage (NCBI taxonomy): Bacteria > Bacillati > Cyanobacteriota > Cyanophyceae > Synechococcales > Synechococcaceae > Synechococcus > Synechococcus sp. O70.2. Next base: position 344,603 of record NZ_JANSIS010000002.1, on the reverse strand, counting down.
GCCATTCAAATCCAAAATGCCTTGGGCGCGGACATCATCATGGCTTTTGATGAGTGTCCCCCCTACCCTGCTAGTCCAGAAGCGGTAGCTGCAGCGGTGCGGCGAACCAATCAGTGGCTGAAGCGCTGTGTAGAGGCCCATCGCCGTTCAGATCAAGCCTTGTTTGGCATTGTCCAGGGAGGGGTTTACCCAGAGCTGCGCCACCAGGCGGTGGAAGAGGTCTGTCGGTTGGATCTGCCGGGGTATGCCATTGGCGGGGTGAGTGTAGGAGAGCCAGTGGAGCTGATGCACGCCGTGGTGCGGCAGGTAGCTCCTCGACTGCCGGCAGATCGCCCTCGCTACCTTATGGGGGTGGGCACCTATGCTGAGATACGGGCCGCAGTGGCTGCTGGAGTGGATTTGTTTGACTGCGTGATCCCCACCCGTTATGCTCGCCATGGTACGGTAATCAGCCGGGGCAAACGCTGGAACATCAAGAATGCCGAACACCGCCGCAGCCTAGATCCCATTGATCCCGACTGTCCCTGCTACACCTGCCGCCACTTTAGCCGCGCCTATCTGTGTCACCTCATTCGCGCAGGGGAGCTCCTGGGCTACACTCTGCTTTCTATCCACAACATCACTGAGCTAGTGCGCTACATGCAGAAAATGCGCCAGGCCATCCTGGAAGGTAAGTTTCACGAAAATTGGGATCCCTGGAGCTAAGCCGGCCAGAAGTCTCTACCTTGTTTTCAAAGCCCACCGCGGACCTAATCGCCGGCACACCCTGTGCAGGACAGCGTTGTGTCTGCGGCTCAGGCTTTAATGGACTACGCTGAGCGCTACGCTCTGGCCCTAATCTCAACTTTGTAGCTCTGCGCCTATCTTCCGCAGCTGCCTGCCTGCTACTTTGCTCACGGCTCTACGACGCCGCTGCCGAGGCCGAGCTTCTGGAGCAGTTGCAGCAAGTGGTTGAGTCGAGGATTTAGACAGCAGCCTCCTAGATTGGTACGGGCGTTAAAGCTGGCAGGTACGGCGGCTGCGCTCTAGCTCCGGCTCGATCCAGGAGAGGGAGAAGTGACTCACACAGGACAACTGCGGGAAGCGGCGGGCCAGTGCTGCCATCTGGGTTTCTAGACTGGGGCGGTTTCGCTGCGCTTGTCCCCACAGCCCAGCAATAGCGGGACAAACAAAGGTTTGGGGAGAAGCTACAGCCAAAACTCGCTCCACTTGCTTGACCACACAAGAGCTGTCCTCGCACTTGGCATAGGCCATGGGGTGCCATTCCATGTTTGGATCAAAGCGATCCCAAGGCTGGAGGCGAGCATCAAACCCCTCCCCTACCTTCAGGTTGCCATCGGGGAAAAAGACAGCCCCGCTTGGAATTCCCCTTTTCCAGACGAGCTGGGCAGCTTGTCGAAGGTAATCGAGCACCCCCTGGCGAGCGAACTCAACGCTGAGCTCCCAGAGCTGCTGCTGCCAGCGTACTTGGCGAACGGCGGCAGGAGGGGTGGGCGTGGGAGAAGGAGTGGGAGCCAAGTTGCTCTTCCCTGAATGGGCAGGGGTGGAATGCTGCTCTCCCTGCCAATTCTTGCTTGCTGTGCTCCGGGCAACCCAGGTCGATAGCTCTGGAGAAAATACCCATTCCTCAGTCGCGCTGGGCCTGGGATCCCCTGGCCGACGCCACCTCGGCTCTTCAGAATAGGTGGCATCCAGGCGGAGAACATCCGCTACGGTAATGTAGCCCTGACGTAGGTAACGCTCCAGCAAGGCTCGCCCCGCTGGGTTTTCTGCCAAGTCCAGGTAGGCCTGTCGGGCCCCCTCCCCGTGGATCCACAGATCCCGGACGTTAGTGGCTAGGCTTGAGGCCCCCGAGCCGCGGGGATAGCGAATGTAGTCGAAGAGGATTCCGTCCGGCTGCCGCTGCAAGATCCGGCGGATGAGCTCGGCAAGATCCCGTCGCGCCAGGGGGTGAAAGGGATCCACAAACACTTCATCGAGGCTACCCAAATCTTCGGGGAGGGCTGCTGCCGGATCCAAGAGGGTAGCAAGGCCACGACCGTTGCGGGCCAAGACGGACTGGCGATCCGGGCGCTGACCGTAGCTGTAGCCGAAATTGAGGGAAGACACCCACGCATAAGCCGAAAGCCCCCGCCGTCGCGCCGCCTTGAGAGCCAAGTCCAGCAAATCGGCATTGGGCTGCAGGCTGGGCCAGATCCCTCCTGCCCCATCCGGCAAGATGGAGCGGCCGTCGTGCAGGGTCTCGATAAAGACGCGGTTGTAGCCTAGGTTCACCACTTGGTCGAACACCTGATCCAGCACGCCCGGATTGGCATCACAAGGATGCAGGCGCACCCAAATGGCCTGGACTTGCGGCCAACGGCGGCTGCGGCAGGCGAGCAAGGCAGCGCGATGTTCGGCTAAAACTTGGGTGTATTCGGCCCAAGCCGCATCTGACTCTGACTGGGCAGCCCGCTGGCGCAGTTGAGCCTTGCGCGCCACTTCCTCCGGTGGCTGGCGGCAGTAGGCGTCAAGCCGAAAAGCCAGGGGAGATCCCCCTGGGAAAGAGAAATGGCCTGGCCACTGGAATTCGGCTTGGGCAGCACTCCTGGGCCCCAGCAGTATCAGGGCGCCAAGCACACCTGCCAGCCAGGGGATTCCGGGTTTTTTCCACTGCTGCCTTGGCAACCCCAACACCCTTAACTCCTACAGAAGCCTTAGCCCCGTCTCTCCCTAGAGATCGGCAAACCAAAGGCAATTGTTCCCGCCTAGCCAAGCCAAAGGACAACACCGCCAGAACTCGATATCCCCCGACTTCCGCATCTTCTGGGGTCAAGACTCAATTCGGTACTTAGCCAACTGCTGTCGAGCTGCCTGCCGCATTACCTCCACCGGCACAGGCTTGCCCCCCAGCCAGAGGGAGAGAGCTTTGGCCCCCTGGTGAACCAGCATCTCCAGACCACTGATGGGGGTGTGGCCCAGCTCAGCCGCCATGCGCAGCAGCGGCGTGGGATCCGGTACATAGATGAGGTCATAAACAACGGCGCCGGCAGGCAATAGGGCCAGTTGTTCCGAGCTAAGAGGGGAAAGTTCAGTAGCAGAGCCCGGCTTCTGCATGCCCACGGGGGTAGTGTTGACCACAAGGCGAGTTTCGGGCAAGCGGCGATCCAGCTCGGCCCAGCTTAGCGTCTCCAGCTGCGGCCAGGTTTGCTGCAGGGCCTGTAACTTCTCAAGGGATCGCCCAGCCACCCGCACTGGCCCCAGCCCCAACTCCAAACAGCCCTGGATGGCCGCCCGCGCCGCCCCGCCAGATCCCAGGATTAGGACAGGGATCCCTTTCTCTAAACCCAGCAAAGGTTGAACAAAGCCGTCGATGTCGGTGTTGGTGCCACCCCAGCCTCCCTCGGGCAAGGCGTAGACGGTGTTCACCGCTCCCACCGCTGCCGCCCGCGTTTCCACCTGGCTAAGCAAAGGCAGAATGGCCTGCTTGTGAGGAATCGTTACGTTAAACCCTCGCACCCCGATGGCTGCAAGCCCTGCCACCGCCACTGCCAAGCGCTCTGCCTTCACGGGAAAGGGCACATAGCAGTAGTCTTCTCCCATGGCCGCCAAAGCGGCGTTGTGCATCGCCGGGGAGAGGCTATGGGCTACCGGATCCCCAACTAGGCCCAGCAACTGCGTGCTTCCCGAAATGCGTCTTTCCACCCCCACTCCTCCAGGGATTCAAGTCTGGGCTTTTTGACGGCTAGTAGCGGATCTCAAGAGTCACTTGGGCGCGCACCGTTTGCTGTCCCCCTTCCACTGGCGTGGTGGCTGCCTGGAGGCGGGCATACTCCGCTCCACCCATGCCTGGGGACGGGGGTTGGACATAGCTGTCGCTGTGAATCTGGATGCGTTCTACGGAACGGATGCTCAGGTTCAAGGCCCCCAGCACGTCGCTGGCTTGGCGTCGAGCATCTTCCACAGCCTGGGTTAGGGCGCGGCTGCGTGCTTGCAACAGGGCGGCCTCATTGGCTCGGAAGCTGACCGACTCCACCTGGGTGGCTCCAGCAGCCACGGCTTCATCCAGCACTTGTCCTGCTCGGGCTATGGGCACCTCAAATTGGAAGCTGTTTTGCCCCTGGATCCCTGTCAGGCGAGGCGGGCTCTTTTGGTAGTCGTATTGGGGATAGAGGGAAATGCCGGTGGTTTGCAGGGCGCTTACCTGCAGCTCTTTGAGGCGGTTGACCAGCCGCTCCGAACGCTCAGCCAGCTGCTGTTGGACAGATTGGGCCGTATCCCCTTGGATCACTACCCCTAGCCGGATCACCGCAATTGAGGTTTCCACGGCAGCCGATCCCTGACCGGTTACAGTCAACGTTCGGGATCCTTTGTCGGGACTGGCCATCGCTCCTCCATTGCTGCCGACCACACCCCACGCTAACACGGCTAGCGCTAGCCCAAGAGCTAGCCAAGGCGCCCACTTCCTTTTCCAGCTGTTGCCCCCCTTCATTTCTTTCACCCCCCAGGAGTTCACCCCCAGCTTACTCCCACCGCTCCTCTAGCCGGTCGGACAAAAGCCCCAACCATCGGTTCCCTCACCTCACCCAGACGGTGCGTTCTTGCCCCATCCCCTATCGGCCCAGAGCAGCAGAAGCCAGGTTGCTGCCTATCCTTAGCTAAGGGCGCTTCCACCTCTGAGATTCTCGGGCAAGCCGTATGATTTGATTAGGGCAAGGTGGTGGGACTTGAGAATGGCCGAATCAAGACTGCGCAAGCTGCTGCATGATCTTGATGTTGAGCTGCAAAAGGCCTCTGGCTTGGAGGAAAAGCAACGGCAGCAAATTGCCGCCATCTGTCAGGAAGTGGAAGCGCTGCTGGCCGAGATGGGAAGCCAACAAGACCGAGGGCTAAAGGATCGCCTGGAAGAAGCACTGGCCTTGTTTGAAGCCTCTCACCCCAACCTCACCCTGATCCTGGAGCAGCTGATCGACACGCTGGCAGGGATGGGTTTGTAGCTCCGAAAGGCAGTGAACAACCGGAGCCAAGGCTGCTTGTTGGATTCGGGTAGAAAAACTGCTGGCCTGGACGCCCGAGCAGAGTGCCGCCAATAGCCGCAAGATCCAAGACCTTCGAGAAAGCCATTCCAAGCTGGCCAAATTGGACCCGCCCCGACTAGGCCCACCTGGTCAAGCCGGCTGAAGGAGAAACTCAGAGCCAGCTCTAATCTTCATCCACTTCTCCCCACTCCAACAAGTGGGCATAAGGAGCCACCAGCTTGGGAGAGTAAAAAGCAACGGCCTGCAGTAGGCGCCAGTCTTCCAGGCAGTCGAAGAGGTTAGGGTACTCGTTGCGCTCCAGTCGCTCTGCAATAGCTGCCACATCAGCTGCAGTGAATTGGCGGGGATCCACACCCTTAGAAGGGGCTTTCACCTTGGGTTGGGCAGGCATAGGCAGCCTGAAACGCTACAAGCCGATCTTAGCCTCTCCTAGTTTCCCACTCCTCGGCTTGCCTAGCGGAGGATCTCAGCGTCCAAAACAGGCTCTGTCTGGGTGACGCGGTAATAGCCGGCCTGAGTACGAACTGAGGCTTGATAGGGGCTAGGCAAATCCAAAGAGCGCAAGGGCGGGATGTTGGTGCGCTGGTTTAGCAAAGCGGTGAAGAAGGCAGTGACTCGCTTGGCCTGGGAGCGCACCACCTCTTCAGGGAAAGCCACTGGATCCACCTCCCTGCCCTTATCCAACAGAATCTCATCCAAGGTATTCCCCACCGGGTAAGAAGGATAGGCAATTTGGCCAAAGACACCCCTTGCCGGGATCCCGGCGGCTAAACACCCTAGGACCATCGCCAAGGCTAGACGCATGTTCCGTAATTCCCTTTACGCTACAGCTTGTTCCTCAACACGGGAAGATCTGGGCGCTGCCCATCAACCTTTACTCCCGGGGAGCTTACCGCTTGACTGGCAGCTAAGGCGGATTCTACCCAAACTGCTTCGATTGGCAACCGCATACGGATTCCAACATGACAAGGGATCCCAATGCTGACTAGGATCGGGATACCCTCTTTAGGAAGCGTTGCCTGTGAGTGTTCGCGTTCGCCTTGCCCCCAGCCCAACTGGCAACTTGCACATTGGCACAGCCCGGACAGCAGTGTTCAACTGGCTCTATGCCCGCCGCCATGGTGGCCAGTTCATCCTGCGCATCGAAGACACTGACCGCGAGCGCTCTTCCCCCCGCTACACCCGTAATATCCTCGCGGGGCTAGCCTGGCTGGGGCTGGACTGGGACGAAGGGCCTGTTTACCAGTCCAACCGCATAGCGCGCTACCGGGAAGTGGTGCAGCAGCTTCTAGATCGGGGGCTAGCCTACCGCTGCTATGTCACTGAGGAGGAGCTGGAAGCCATGCGGGCTGCCCAAAAGGCCGCTGGCAAAGCCCCCCGCTACGACAACCGCCACCGTTTCCTCACCGAGGAGCAGCGACGGGCCTACGAAGCTGAGGGGCGGCAGCCGGTGATCCGGTTTAAGATTGAGGAGCCGATGGAGGTCTCGTGGGTGGATCTCATCCGCGGCCCCATTACCTGGAACACCCAGGACTTGGGTGGGGACATGGTCATCGCGCGGGCGGATGGCTACCCTCTCTACAACTTGGCAGTGGTGGTAGACGATATTGACATGGGCATCACCCACGTCATCCGTGGCGAAGACCACATTGGCAACACGCCCAAGCAGATCTTGCTCTACCGAGCGCTGGGGTATGAACCGCCGCAATTTGCCCATTCCCCCCTGATCCTAAACCAAGAGGGGAAGAAGCTCTCCAAGCGGGATGGAGCCACTTCGGTAACCGAGTTTCAGCAAATGGGCTTTCTGCCCGAGGCCCTCAAAAACTACCTGGCTTTGCTGAGTTGGTCTCCCCCAGATGGGGAAGAAATTTTCTCGTTGGAAAAAGCAGCTACCCTGTTTGACTTTGACCGAGTCAACCGGGCTGCTGCCCGTTTTGACTGGGACAAGCTGAACTGGATCAACAGCCAGTACATCAAGCGGCTTTCGCCAGCGGAGTTGGTGGAGCGGCTTACCCCCTTTTGGCAGGCGGCGGGGTTTGACCTGGGATCGGTGCCCGATTCCAGTTGGCTAGAGGATGTGGCTCGCCTAGTGGCTGACGGCATCGACCGCCTGGCGGAGGCCCCTCCCCTAAGTCGCTTTTTATTCGTAGAGCCCCTTAGCTACAGCTTGCCTGCGCTGGAACAGTTGCGCTTGCCGGGAGTGGCAGAGGCAATGGCAGCCATGGCATCTGCGTTGGCTGCTGCCGAGCTGCCTCAGCCAGTTACTGCTGAGAGCCTGCAGCCACTGGTGGACCAGGTGGCCCAAAGCCAGGGGATGAAAAAGGGCTTGCTCATGAAAAGTTTGCGGGCGGCCTTGACCGGCGAGCTGCAGGGGCCAGATTTACTGACCTCTTTTGCCCTGTTGCACCGGCGAGGCTGGGCCTTGGGGCGGCTGCAGGCAGTGCAGAAGGTGGTGGGCTGACTAGGACGCTGACTGCTCTGCCTTTGCAGGCTTTTGTCAGGGTGGCAATTGTTGCTCTTCTTTGCCACCGGCCAAGCTGTGGATCTGGGCCTGGTACTCAGCTTCCGTCAGCAGTTGCTGCGGCTGCCGATCCAGGAACAACCGGCCCAAGAGGTGATCGTACTCGTGCTGGAAAATTCGTGCTGGGAAGTCCTGCCAAGTCACTCTCTGCCGGACACCTTCTGGGGTGTAGTACTCCACCTCCACCTCGCGGGCACGGGCCACTAGGCCACGGCAGTTGGGCACGCTCAAGCAGCCCTCCCACCCTAGCACCTGCTCGTCGCTCAAGGCCAAGGGGCGGGGGTTGAGCATCACCAGCGGCTCCATCTGGGGAGCGTCGGGATAGCGAGGGTTGGGACGGGAGGCCACAATGATGACCTGGAGGGGGGATCCCACCTGAGGGGCCGCCAAGCCCACCCCCTGGGCTTCTTTCAAAGTGGCAAGCATCTCTTCAATGAGGTTTTGCAAAGCCGGCGTTCCAAACTCAGTGACCGGCTCAGCTACTTGAGTCAGGATGGGATCCCCCAGTTGGCGCAGGCGCAAGGTCATGTTCCCTCCGCAGGCTCTCCAGCATTGGCTAGCGATCTTTGCGGCTGGCTGCTGTCTCCAGAGCGAGCTTGGAGCGCTTTAGCCCCTCTGGGACAGGAATGGGGTAGTGGCCGGTAAAGCAGGCAGAGCAAAAAGAATTGGGATCCTGGCCTGTGGCCGCCAGCATGCCTTCCCAGCTCAGGTAGGCCAAAGAGTCCACCCCGATTTTCTCAGCAATTTCTGCCACCGAATGCCTGGCGGCAATCAACTGGTCTTGGCTGTCCGTGTCGATGCCGTAGAAGCAGGGATGGGTAACCGGCGGACTGGAGATGCGCATGTGAACTTCGGTGGCCCCCGCCTGGCGCAGGGCCTTGACGATTTTCTGGCTGGTGGTGCCGCGCACAATCGAGTCGTCCACAATAACAATTCGCTTCCCCCGCAGCACATCTTCCAGGGGGTTGAGCTTCATGCGAATGCCCCGCTCCCGCATCGACTGGGTGGGCTGAATGAAGGTGCGGCCCACATAGCGGTTTTTAATCAGCCCCTCGGTGTAGGGGATCCCTGTCTGGCGGGCATAGCCAATGGCTGCCGGGGTGCCGGAATCGGGCACCGCGATCACCCAGTCGGCCTCTGCCGGAGCTTCCCTGGCCAGTTGTTCTCCCAGCCGCACCCGGTAGGAGTAGAGGCTTTCCCCATGCATGCAACTATCGGGGCGGGCAAAGTAGATCATCTCGAAGATGCACAGTTTAGGGTTGGCCTCCGCCCAGCGCACCGATTGCAGCCCCTGCCGGTCAATCCACACCAGCTCCCCCGGCTCCACCTGGCGCAGGTAATCGGCTCCGATGATATCCAGAGCACAGGTCTCGGAGGCTAAGACATAGTGTAACCGTGGGGCTTCGGGGCAATGAGGGCTGCCCACCCTCTGGGGCTGCAGCAGCTCCTGCCTGGTGGGGTTGCGGCTCAAAAACCCCAACACCAGCGGGCGCACGCCGTAGGGATCCCGCGCTCCAATCAGCCCTTCGGGGGTGCCGATGACCAGGCTAAAAGCCCCACGGCAGCGGCGCAGAGCCCGACAGGTGGCTTCTACCCACCCTTGGCCCTGATTGACCGCCTGGGCAATGGCGTGGGCAATGCACTCCGAGTCAGTGCTGCCGGTGAGGTGGCGGTCGGCAGCTTCCAGTTCTCTGCGCAGCTCTTCGGCATTGACCAAGTTGCCGTTGTGGGCCAAAGCCAGCGGCCCCAGGCGGCTTTCCACGATCACCGGCTGAGCGTTGGCCATGCGGCTAGAGCCAGTGGTGGAGTAGCGGGTGTGGCCCACTGCCAAGTCGCCGCTGAGCTGGGCCAGGTTTACCTCGTCGAAAACTTGGGAAACTAGGCCCATCGCCTTGTGTACTCGGCAAAAGGCTCCTTCAAAAGTGGCGATCCCCGCCGATTCTTGGCCACGGTGCTGCAGGGCAAACAGCCCAAAGTAGGCTAGTCTGGCCACCTCCTCCCCAGGGGCCAAAATGCCAAATACTCCACAGGCCTCCTTGGGCTCCTCCTGGCTGTTCCAAAAGCCGGCAGGCCAGTTCTGCTCCTCTCCCCCCGCTGGAGACGGTCTTGCCCCCGCTTTTGCTGCCATGGATCCTCATCTTGCCGGTTGTACCTACCAGTCTAGCCTGAGCCCAGCCCCTTCCCCCTCGACTGCGCCGGGATGAGCAGGTCACTGCCAAGTTGCTATAGGTCTTTCAGGGCGGAAGAGGGGCTATCGACTTCAATGGGGCCTAGTCCTCTCTTTTGAGCCAGGGTTTGCAGCTCTTGAACCAACCGCTGATCCTGGGAGGCGGTTCGAGCTCCCGACTCAGCAGCCCATGCCTTCAAGTCTTGAATTTGGTCGCGGGCAATGGCGGCTAGAGGGACGGTTTGGCGAATGGCCACCAAGTATTATGGGTTGTCAGCCAAGGGATCCCGGCAGGAAACACAAGCAGGGTAGACAGATAGGTATGGGGTGTTACGGCGGCCAAACCACTCGTAGCGGTGATCCCGGATCTGTTCGTAGCCTCGATCCCCTAGAAGCTTCAAGCCGGGGAAGTTGCGGTAAAAAGCCAGCCACACCTCCCCGCTCGGCAAAAGGGCGGCAATTTGTTCAATGGCAGCGGATCCCTGCCAGCGGCGCTCTGGGTGCTCCAGATCGATGAGAATCACCCCCAGCTCCACCTGCTCCGGTGGGATCCCCCATTGGGCCAGGGTAGAAGCATCTTGCATGGGGGCATAGCAAAACTGCCGTCCGCGATCCAGTTGCTCCAAGAGCTGAACGCCGGTGGCACAGAGGTTGCAGAGGCCGTCGTAGATAACCATGTAGGGCATGGTGGGATCCCTCAGGCGGGCTGACCCAAAATTCGGGCTTGGTACTCTGCCTCTGTTTGCCGCGGCAGAAATAGCCGGCCCATGAGGCGATTGTATTCGTGCTGGAAATCGGCTAGGCTTGGAGGATGGGCTATTTTCTCACCAGCCAACGCAACAAAGCCAGCCAGCTAGCCCATAGGCTGGATCTATCTGGCTCCCTCTTTTTTATCATCCGGCTTTAGCCAAGGGGTTGTAAGAAAATCCTGCGACCAGCTGTAACAGGGCTGGGCTGCCGGGGTCAGCACCTGAGAAGCGCCTTTAGCTCGGCGCAACCAACAATCCCGAACGGCTACCAATTTGGTTTGGAGGATAACGATGCGCATTGCCCAAATTGCCCCCTTGCACGAAAGTGTACCCCCCAAGCTCTACGGCGGCACCGAGCGGGTGGTCTCGTGGTTAACTGAAGAGCTAGTGCGGCGCGGGCACGAGGTGACTCTATTTGCTAGCGGCGACTCTCAGACCCAGGCTCGCTTGATCCCTTTCCGGGAGCGGGCTTTGCGCTTGGATCCCACGGCCATTGATACGGTGGCTCCCCACATCTTGATGGTGGAGAAGGCCTTTCAGATGGCCAACGAGTTTGACATTATCCATGGCCACATCGACTACTATCCCTACGCCCTGGCCCGCCGCCACCCTCAAGTTTCTTTTTTGGCCACTCTACACGGGCGACTGGACATTCCGGAGCTGCAGCCTCTCTACAGCGAGTTTCAGGACATTCCGGTGGTCTCCATCTCCAATGCTCAGCGGCGGCCGCTGCCCCAGGCGCGCTGGGTAGGGACGGTCTACCATGGCTTACCCCTGGATCTCCACCGTTTCTACCCAGAAAAGGGGGATTACCTGGCCTTTCTGGGCCGGGTCTCGCCGGAAAAAGGGTTGGACACGGCCATTGAAATTGCCACGCGGGCAGGGATGCCGCTGAAGGCTGCTATCAAGATCGACGCGGTGGATCGCCAGTACTACGAGCTAGAAATTAAGCCTCTGGCTAGCCGCCATCCCAATGTGGAGATCATTGGGGAAATCACTGACCAAGAGAAAAACGAGTTCTTGGGCAAGGCCTACGCGGTGCTGTTTCCCATCCGCTGGCCGGAGCCCTTTGGGCTGGTGATGATTGAAGCCATGGCCTGTGGCACGCCGGTGATTGCTACTCGCTTTGGCTCGGTGCCCGAGGTGATGGCCGACAGCCGCTCCGGCTTTATTGTTGACTCCGTGGAAGAGGCAGTGGAGGCCTTGGAAAAGGTGGGATCCCTTGACCGAGCTGGGGTGCGGCAGGTGTTTGAGGAGCGGTTTAGCGTCGAGAGGATGGTGTCGGAATACGAGGCCCTCTACAACCAGTTGGTGAACGAGCGGCAGGGGCGATCGAAGAAAGCCACCCCTGGCCTATCAACTCTGCCCAGTTAAAGCTTGAGCTAGCTGCGAGGCTGCTGTTTTGCTGCTTTGGTTGGGTGCGAAGACCGAGATGGCCGAAGACATCATCCAGATTCAGGATCAGTACTACATCCGCGCCAGCGCTTCGCTGGTGGAGGCGCGTCCCCACGTCCTCAAGCAGGACAACTGCTTTGCTGTTTTTGACCGCCTGGGAAACATGCGCCCCCTCGGCATCCGGGATCACGGCCTGTTTCGCGATGACACCCGCTTTTTATCTCGGCTGGTCTTGGACTTGCAGGGGAAGCAGTTTCTGCTGCTCAGCTCAGAGGTGCGGGAAGACAAGGACATTCTGGCGGTGGATCTCACCAACCCCGAGTTCACCACCTCGGAGGGGCAGTTCATTGAACAAGAGACGTTACACGTCTTGCGCACCACTTTCTTGTGGAACAACGTGGCCTATGAGCGCATTCGCATTCACAACTACGGTTTGGAGACGCTCCGCGTGCCGCTTACCCTGCGCTTTGAGGCCGACTTTGCCGACATGTTTGAGATTCGCGGCATCCGGCGGGCGCAGCGGGGGCAACTGTTGCCGGCCCAGGTGACGCCGGAGGGGGTAACTTTGCGCTACCGCGGCCTAGACGGACTGGAGCGGCAGACGCGGCTCCTATTTTCCCCTCCTCCGGACGTGGTTTCGGAAAAGCTAGCGCAGTGGTGGGTGCCGCTGGCACCTCAGGAGGAGCGGGATCTAGAAGTAAGGGTAGTCTGCAGCTATGGCGGCGAGGAGATCCCGCCCCTGACCTACCAGGAGGCACTGCAGGCAGAACGGGAGCAGCGGGCGGCGCTAAGAGCTTTGGCCCACCGCATCGACACTGGCAACGCTCAGTTTAACGAGTGGCTCAACGCCTCGCGGGACGACCTGGTGATGATGCTGGCCCGCACGCCCTATGGGCTCTATCCCCACGCTGGCGTACCTTGGTTTGCCACAGTCTTTGGCCGCGACGCGCTGATCACTGCCCTAGCCACCCTTTGGTGGTTTCCCGATTTGGCGCGGGGAGTGCTGCTGTACCTGGCAGCCCACCAGGCCCAGGAGGTAGATCCCAGCCGCGATGCCGAGCCGGGCAAGATCTTGCACGAGCAGCGCTACAGCGAGATGGCCAAGACGCGCGAGATCCCCTTTGGCAATTATTTCGGCAGCATCGACTCAACGCCGCTGTTTGTGGTGCTAGCAGGGCGCTATGTGCGCCGCAGCGGCGACCTCGAGCTGTTGCGGCAGTTGTGGCCCAACATCGAAGCAGCCCTAAGCTGGATGGACACCTACGGGGATCTGGACGGCGACGGCTTCTTGGAGTATGCCAGCAAGGCGCGACGGGGCTTGCGCAATCAGGGCTGGAAAGATTCGGAAGACGCCATCTTCTATGCCGACGGATCCCTAGCGGAGCCACCCATAGCCCTGTGCGAGGTGCAGGGCTACGCCTACGAGGCCAAGCTGTTGGCAGCGGAGATGGCAGAGCTATTGGGGCGGCAAGAGCAGGCGGCGCAACTGCGGCAGCAAGCAGAAAAGCTGCAGCAGCGGTTTTGGGAGCAGTTTTGGTGTGAAGAGCTGGGCGGCTACGTCCTGGCTTTGGACGGGCGCAAGCAACCCTGTCGCGTGCGCAGCTCCAACATGGGCCACTGCCTGTTTTCCGGGATCGCTCACCCGCAGCATGCCGAGCGCATTGCCCGGCAACTCTTGGAGCCGGCTTTTTTTAGCGGCTGGGGGATCCGCACCCTGGCGGAAGGGGAAGGGCGCTACAATCCCATGTCCTACCACAACGGCTCCATCTGGCCCCACGACAATGCCCTGATTGCGGCAGGGCTCTCCCGCTATGGCTATAAGGCGGAGGCGGCCCAGGTGTTGACAGCCTTGTTCGATGCCAGCCAGTTTCTAGAGCTGCGGCGGCTGCCGGAGCTGTTCTGTGGCTTTCGGCGGCGCCAGCGGGAAGGCCCCACCCTTTATCCGGTGGCCTGTCTGCCCCAGTCTTGGGCGGCGGCCAGCGTGTTCCTGCTGCTGCAGGCCTGCCTAGGCCTGGAGATCGACGGCTTGGCCCAGCGGGTGCACCTGACTCAGCCCACCCTGCCCCCGTGGCTGCCCCATGTTACCCTCGAAAACATTCAGGTGGGGCGCGGATCCCTGGACATTGGCCTGTATCTCCAGGCAGGAGGGGTGGGGATCAACGTCCTGAGAAGCACAGGGGATGTGGAGTTGACGGTGAGGTAGGAATGCCCTCAGCGTTCCACCAGCAAGGCTACAGCAAAGGCAGCCATAGCCTCCCCCTGACCTACAGGACCCAGTTTTTCGTTGGTGGTGGCCTTGATCCCTACCTGCTTGGGCGATATTTGCATAGCCTCGGCTAGACGAGCCTGCATGGCAGGGATGTGAGGCTTGAGCTTGGGCTGCTCCGCCACCACCACACTGTCTACATTGGCAACGCACCAGCCCTCTTGGCCCACCAGCTGCACCACTTGCTGTAGTAAAAGGATGCTATCTGCCCCTTTCCAGCGCTCCTCTTCCGGGGGAAAGTAGTAGCCGATATCCCGCAGGGCGGCAGCTCCCAGGAGGGCGTCCATGATGGCGTGGGTGAGGACATCGGCGTCGCTATGGCCCAATAGCCCCTTTTCGTAAGGGATCCGGATCCCGCCCAGGATCAGGGGGCGCCCCTCGACGAGGCGGTGGATGTCGTAGCCCTGGCCAATGCGCACTTTTCCGGCTCCCTTGGGAAAACCATCGAGACCCTTGTCGACCATTGCCCCCTCCGAGGAGCTAGGGGGATGGAAGTCGAGTAACCGACAAGCAGCTTTTGAGAACGCCTCTTTCTATTCTGCCGGCTCCAGAGGGGAATAGCAGATGGGACAAGACGAACCACTGTAGCAGTCGAAGCAGATGAGGTGAGACTTCCCGTAGGGATTGGCGCAGCGCTTGGCCCACTGATAATCGCTGTAGCTAAGATCTTTTCCGCAAACGTCACATCTGGCCATCTCGCTTTCTTCTCCTCAAGCTTCCGAATTAAAACACCACACTAGAGAGATGATCCTAATCGATCCCTGAGCCCCAGCTTGAGAGAAACTATCCCCCAGCCCTGTCCAGAAGGGGATCCTGCCGCCCACAGGGGATCCCGTCTTCGAGAGGCGTCCAGCCCGGCTGCCAAAGATCCCGGTTCTTCAGGGTGGCCGCGTTGACCCAGAGGCGCACCTGGGGATCGCAGACGGCTCTGAGCTCGGCAAACACTACCCCCCCTTCCCCCTCTTGGCGAGCGGTAACCTGAAAATGTCGCCAGCCCAGCACAGGCTGAACCGAAGTCCACTTGGAGCCGAGGAGGTGGGGAAAGCGCTGCTTTCGGCGGGGTCTGCTACGGGCCATGGGTTGAGGACTGGCTGCTACCCTACCGCTGCCTGGGGGCGAGCGAGGAGCGGTAGGATGGCTAGAAGTGCTCTGGCATTCCAATTTACCCCCTAGCCTATCCAACGATGGTGCAACATGGGCAACCGCTGTGGCTCTTTTGGCAGCAGGTGCTTCTGAAAGCGAGACTTCTATTGCTCCTCCTGGCGTGTCTGGTTTTGGGCACGGGACTGCCCTGGGTCGCGTCCAGCGCTTGGGCAGCAACTGAGCCAGGACTATCTGGCAAACTAACGGGGCCGGAGTGGCGCCAGGCCGATCCCGAAGCCAA
Organism: Synechococcus sp. O70.2; assembly: GCF_047462135.1. NCBI lineage: Bacteria > Bacillati > Cyanobacteriota > Cyanophyceae > Synechococcales > Synechococcaceae > Synechococcus > Synechococcus sp. O70.2. The sequence goes on along the minus strand of NZ_JANSIS010000002.1, from coordinate 329,103 downwards.
GCAGGCGTTTTGTCGCAAAGCCTTTCAGGCGTTCCGAACCTCTCCTGCCCAGAGCTACATCATCAGCTCCAACGTGCAGGCCTTAACCCCAGAGGGCCTGTGCCGGCGCATAGACCAGTTTTACCAGTACGCCATCCACGACGAGATCCCGCTCAACCAGGCGGCCAATATCGCTCCCCTGCTTTTTTCGGATCAGCCGCTGGAGTAGGGGCCGCCGCCTGAGGGAGGGCTTGTCTCCTGCTCCTGAGCGAGATCTTGGCCCTAGGTTGATAATAGAACTGTTCTCTTGCCCCTCTCAGCCATGCCCGGCTCTGTTATTTCCCCCGAAAACTTGCTAGATCTCTGCGAACAGGGTGTGCAAAAGGCCTTGGCTGCCGGCGCTGACCAAGCCGAGGTGTTTGCCAACTCAGGCCGCGAGACGGAAGTCACTTTTGAGAAAAATGACCTCAACCTGGTTCGCACTAGCTGTGAGACCCTGTTTGGCATCCGAGTTTTCTGCGGCGGCAGGCTGGGCTTTGCCACCTCCAACCGCCCAGAAGATCTGGCCGAAACAGCAGCTGAGGCGGTGGCCATGGCCAAGGCTTCGCCGGCGGATCCCCTCAACGCCCTGCCGGATCCCCAGCCTCTGCCCCAGGTGCCCTTTGCCCTTGACCCAGGCCTGCTGGAGCTGGATGCTGCCGAGCTGACGCAACTGGGATCCCAACTGGTGGAGTGGGTGCGCTCCAAAGACCCGCGCATCACCATCGACAGCGGCTCCTTCAGTGTGGAAGAGGATACCGTGGCCATTGCTTCTTCCACCGGCATCCGCGCCAACTACCACAGCGTTGAAGCGGGCGGATCCCTATTTGGCATGGCCATCGATGGGGATGAGGTAGGCAGCTTTGCCTACGACGGCGACAGCGTCCAGAAGCGGGCGGATCTGGTGCCGGCCCTAGAGCGAGCTTTTGATCGCTTTGTGCAAAAGTGCGTGGGGGCCCTGGGGGCTAGCAAGGGAGAGAGTTTTCGTGGCCCCATCGTCCTGCCGCCGGATGTGGTGGAGGAGTTTCTGGGAGACCTCCTCTTTGTGCTGGGGGCGGATGCAGTGCGCAAAGGCAAAAGCCCCCTGGCGCAGAAGATGGGATCCCTTATCGCCAGCCCTCTGTTGACGCTGGTTTCGGAAGGCCTGGGCTTGCCTGGCTACCCCATTGAGCCCTTTGACCGCGAGGGGATCCCCCGCCAAGTTACCCCCCTAATCCACGAAGGGATCCTCTGCAACTTCATGTACAACAGCTACGAGGGCCGGGCTGCCGGCGTTCCCTCCAATGGCCATGCCACAGGGGGAGCGGGCAGCTTGCCAGGAGTGGGGCCGGCCTGTCTGAGCTTGGCTCCAGGGACAACGCCCCTGGCGGAGTTGTACGCGATGGAGCGGGGCATCATCGTCACCCGGCTTTCCGGCAGCAGCAACCCCATCACAGGAGATTTCTCTGGGGTAGTCAAGGGGGGCTTCTTGGTCAAAGGCGGCGAAAAACGCCCCATCCTGGAGACCACCATTGCCGGCAACCTCTACGACTGTTTGCGCAATATCTCTGCCATCTCCCAGGAAGTAACTGTCTTCAACGGCACGGCTGCCTTTCCTGCCCTGCGCATTGAAGATGTCTCGATAACGGCAGGATAGCTGACCAAGTAAGTGCCCTGGGATATCCAGCCAGCAACCATAGGCTAGAGCTGGCCAGGAGGCAACAGCGGTAAACTGTCCTACCCCGGGATCCCTGGCAGCAGCGATACGGTGGTCTTATTCCCAAAAGCCGCGGAGTTGTCTCGATGGGCCAGGAGATCGCCTGCCTGAGTTTTAGCGACGAAGACTTTGCCGAGTTCAAAGCTCGGCTGCAGCAAGAAACGGACTTGCTCGACCGCTGGTTGGCCGGTGCGCCGGGGCTGGATCCGGCTTGTCAGCCCTTTGCCCAGGGATCCCCGGTGGGCGGGTTTGAGCTGGAGGCATGGCTGGTGACCCCTCAGGGAGATCCGGCCCCGATAAACTCAGCCTACCTGGAGGCCGTGAACAATCCGCTGGTGGTGCCGGAACTGGCCCAGTTCAACGTGGAGATCAACAGCCGGCCCCAAGTTTTGGTCGGCTCGGCTCTGCGGCAGTTGCAGCAAGAGCTGGCGCAGACCTGGGATCACTGCTACCGAGTGGCCGAGCAACTGCAGGCGGGGCTGATGACGATCGGCATTTTGCCCACGCTGCAGCAGCAGCAGCTCACTTTGGAGATGATCTCGCCTCGCAAGCGCTACCTGGCCCTCAACGAGCAGATCCTGAACCTGCACCGGCGCGAGCAACCCTCCAGGATCCCGCCCCTGGGGCTGACAATCGAAGGGCCTGCCACCCTGCTGCGGGTCACCCACCCAAACGTCATGCTGGAGGCAGCCACCACCTCTTTTCAAATCCATCTGCAGGTGGCCCCCCACCAAGCGGTCCGCTACTTCAACGCTTCCCTGCTCGTGTCGGCCCCCTTGGTAGCGCTGGCGGCCAATTCCCCCTACCTGTTCGGGCACGATCTGTGGGCAGAAACCCGCATCCCTGTGTTTGAGCAGGCGTTGGATGGCCCACCCCCCCTTGCCCCCACCCACCAACCTCGCGTCACCTTTGGGCAAGGCTATGTGCAAGAGTCCCTGATGGAGTTGTTCTGGGAAAATCTACGCTGCTATCCGGTGGTGTTGCCGCAGAGGCTGGCCTCACCTCCTACTGAGCTAGCCCATCTGCGCTTGCACAACGGCACCATCTGGCGCTGGAACCGCCCTCTGGTGGGGGTGGATCCCTATCCCCATCTGCGCATTGAACAGCGGGTGGCTGCAGCAGGTCCCACTCTACCCGACATGATCGCCAATGCTGCCTTCTACTTTGGCCTGGTGCAAGCTCTGGGATCCCGACCCCTTCCCCCGGAGCAGGAGCTGAGCTTTGCCCAGTGCCGCGCCAATTTCTACGCGGCTGCCCGCTTCGGCCTCGAGGCCCCCATCACCTGGCTCAAGGGGTGGCAGGGATCCCTGCGCCAATTGCTGCTGGAAGAGCTAATTCCTATGGCCGAGGAAGGATTGGCGCAACTGAACTTGTCCTCCCAGGATATCCAGGAGTACCTGGGCATTCTCCGTGCCCGCGTCGAGTTGGGGCAGAATGGGGCCACCTGGCAGCGGCGCTACGTGGCTCGGCATGGTAAAGATATGCAACAATTGACCTGTGCCTACTGGGAACGGCAGCGGCAAGGTCAGCCGGTACACACTTGGGATCTCGACTAGGAAAGCGCCCTCCCCGTATGGCAGGGGATCCCCCTGGGCAAGATGGATCCCTTGCCCAGCTTGGAAGGGGGGAGATGCCTTCTCAAATCAAAGGGCAGGGCGACGACCCAAGCCACCAGCACGGTAGCCAGTTGTTCATTTCTGCTCCTGAGCAGCCAAGAGTTTGCGTTGAAGTGCTTGCCCAACCCTCATGCTCACCGTTCTCGACCACCTGCCGGATCAACTCCTAGATTTAGAAGCCCATCAACTCTACGACCGCTTGGGCGGGCCAACCCTCATCCATCTGCGGGGAAGGCGGGATCCCCCCTTGTTTGTGTCTGTCCTGCTGCACGGCAACGAAACCACTGGTTGGCAGGCAGTGCGACAGCTTCTGCGCTGCTACCGCGAGCGAGAACTGCCCCGTTCCCTGTCCCTCTTCATCGGCAATGTACGGGCTGCTCGCTATGGGCAGCGGCGCCTGGACGGCCAGCCAGACTACAACCGCATTTGGGGCCCCGGCTCCACCCCCGAGCATGCCATGGCCGAGGCGGTTTTGCGGCAGATGCGGCAACGCGGCGTCTTTGCCAGCGTTGACATCCACAACAACACGGGCACCAACCCTCATTACGCCTGTGTCAATTACCTAGATCCTTCCACCTTGCACCTGGCCACCTTGTTTGGTCGCACTGTCCTCTACTTCAGGCGGCCAGAAGGCGTGCAGAGCATGGCCTTTGGGCGCTTCTGCCCGGCAGTGACCCTGGAGTGCGGCAAGCCGGATCAGCCCTACGGCACCCAGCATGCCTACGCATTTCTGCAAGCCTGTCTTCATCTTTCGGCCATCCCGCAGCGCCCCGTCCTTAGACAAGACATCGACCTCTTTCACAGCATCGCCATTGTCAGGATCCCGGAAGAGGTGAGCTTTAGCTTTGGGGAAGAAGAGAGCAAGCCGCAGGGATCCCAACCACACCTGCGCTTCCCCCCCAACTTGGATCTGCTTAACTTTCGGGAGTTACCTCCCCACACCTGCATTGGATGGACCACCAACGGTTTCTACCTGGAGGTGCAAGATGAGCAAGGCCAAAATGTGGCGGAGCGCTTTTTCTATGCCCAGGATGGGGAAATTCGCACCCGTGTGCCTCTTGTGCCAGCCATGCTCACCCTCAATAGCCATATCATCCGCCAAGATTGCCTCTGCTACCTGATGGAGCGCTGCCGCACCGCTGTCGCGAACGAGGACTAGAGGGTTGAGGAGCTCCTCCAATTTCCAACGCTTGTGGACTGCCGCCCACCAGACTTGCTGCTCAACCAAGCGGACTTGATCACCGCTCTACACCCCTGATGCCCCTTGCCTGCTCGCTCCCCTGGCCTGCATTTTGAATGGGCACGCTTTTCGCTCAAAAGGAGCCGCGTCTTGAGTGGCAAGGGGTTAGACTGGGAAGCACTGGCCGTCGGCCTCAGGCGGGTGTGCCGGTCAACGCCGCCTGCCCATAAGAACTTTTGGGAGAGGGTGAATGGCGATGGCTCGTAGCAAACTGTCAAAGCAAGAACAACAGCAGATCGTCAATGCCTACCGTGGCTCGGTGGCTACTGTTGCTGAACTGGCGGAGCAATTCCGCGTCAGCCTCGCCACCATCACCCGCGTTCTCAAGGAAAATATCCCTCCTGACGAGTACCAGCAGCTAATCCAGCTCAGACGCTCAGCAGCCCGCCGCAAAGACAGGGACAAGGAAGAGATGCCCCAGCCACAACAGGTTTTGTCTCCAGAGGACGCCTCTAATCAAGCGGGCGAAGGAGCAGAACTGCCCCCTGAAGCGCTGCCAGCCCACCTGGTGGCTGAGCTGCAGGAAGATCTGGCTGCAGAAGAAGACGACGATGAAGCGGAAGAGGAGGAAGACACCAGTGACGATCTGCCGGAGGACGCCGAAGCAGAGCCAGATCCCTTCGCTGGGCCTGTCCATCAAATTCAGGTGCTTCCCCTGGAGGAGCTGGAGCTGCCCGAGACCTGCTACGTAGTGGTGGACCGCTACCAAGAATTGGCCACCCGCCCCCTCAAGGAATTTTTGGGGCCGGGATCCTTGGAAGGGATCGAGAATGCCAATACGCTGCCCGTTTTTGACAACCACAAGGTGGCCCGGCGCTTTTGCGAAATGAGCCGCCGAGGCAGCAACACCCACCCGCCCTACCGGGTCATCCACTTTCCCGGCTACATTCTGGGAATTGTGCGCTCGCAGTTGCAAAAGAAAGGCATCACTCATCTGCTGGTAGATGGACAAATCTACAGCTTGTAAAGGGTTAGACCTATGTCTGAGTTTCAACTGGTTTCCCCCTACCAGCCCACCGGGGATCAGCCTCAGGCAATTGCTGGCTTGGTGCAGTCTATTTTAGAGGGCCATCGCTTTCAAACTCTGCTAGGGGCAACCGGAACTGGCAAAACCTTTACCATTGCCCATACTATCCAGCAGATTGGCAAGCCAACCCTGGTGATGGCCCCCAACAAAACCTTGGCTGCACAACTGTGCAACGAGCTGCGCGAGCTTTTTCCCTACAATGCTGTCGAGTATTTCATCAGCTACTACGACTACTACCAACCGGAAGCCTATTTGCCCAGCACTGACACCTACATCGCCAAGTCTTCTTCCATTAACGAAGAAATTGACATGCTGCGGCACTCGGCTACCCGCTCCCTCTTTGAACGGCGGGATGTCATTGTTGTGGCTTCCGTAAGCTGCCTCTACGGCTTGGGCATGCCGGAGGAATACCTAAAGGCTTCTATCCCCTTCAAAGTGGGCCAACGAATTGACCAACGGCAGGTCTTGCGGGATCTGGTCGGCATCCAGTACGAGCGCAATGATCTGGAACTGGCGCGGGGGCGGTTTCGCGTCAAAGGGGATGTGCTGGAAATTGTGCCTGCCTATGAGGATAGAGTAATTCGCATTGAGTTTTTTGGCGATGAGATCGAGGCCATTCGCCTCCTTGACCCGGTGACAGGCGCGATCCTCACCAGCGTCAGCGCCCTCAGGGTTTATCCAGCTCGCCACTTTGTAACACCCGAAGAGCGACTAGAACAGGCCATCCGCAGCATTGAGGAAGAGCTGGAAGAGCAGCTAGCTCTCTTTCGCCGCCAGGGCAAGCTCTTAGAAGCTCAGCGGCTGGAGCAGCGCACCCGCTCCGATTTGGAAATGCTGAGGGAGGTGGGCTACTGCAACGGCATTGAAAACTACTCCCGGCATTTGACGGGGCGCAAGGAGGGGGAGCCGCCTGCTTGCTTGGTGGACTACTTCAAGGCCAACGATTGGCTATTGGTGGTGGACGAATCCCACGTTACCGTGCCGCAAATCCGGGGCATGTACAATGGGGATCGCGCCCGCAAACAGGTGTTGGTGGATCACGGCTTTCGCCTGCCCAGCGCCCTTGACAATCGCCCCCTTAAAGCCGAGGAATTTTGGGCCAAAGTCCACCAATGCATCTTTGTTTCCGCCACGCCCGGCAACTGGGAATTGGAACAAAGCGAAGCTCAGTTTGAAACCGTGGTGGAAAATGGCAAACCCCTGAAGTTCTACATACCGGGCACAGGCCGGGTTGTAGAACAAGTTATTCGGCCCACTGGTGTGGTGGATCCAGAAGTGCATGTCCGCCCCACAGCCGGTCAAGTGGAGGATTTGCTCTCAGAAATCTACCTGCGCCTAGAGCGCTCGCAGCAGGGCTTCCCGGAACGGGTCATCGTGACCACCCTTACCAAACGCATGGCTGAAGATCTCACGGAGTACTTGCAGGAACGCGGGATCCGGGTTCGCTATTTGCACTCTGAAATTACCCCCATCGAGCGCATTGAGATCCTCCAAGATTTTCGGGAAGGGGCTTTTGATGTCCTGGTGGGGGTCAATTTGTTGCGGGAGGGGTTGGATCTGCCGGAAGTCTCCTTGGTGGCCATTTTGGATGCAGATAAAGAGGGATTTTTGCGGGCGGAGCGATCCCTAATCCAGATGATTGGGCGGGCAGCGCGCCATGTCCGCGGCATGGTGGTGATGTATGCTGACACGCTAACTAGCAGCATGGCAAGAGCGATTGCCGAAACCCAGCGCCGCCGCCAAATTCAGTTGGAATACAATCGCCAGCACAACATCACCCCTAAGCCCATCGTTAAGAAAAACAGCAATGCCATTTTGTCTTTTTTATCCATCTCCCGCAAACTCAAGGGCAAGGATCTGGAAAAAGCCTTTCCAGCGCTGGATGAGATCCCTCTCTCCAAAATTCCAGAGCTCATTAGCGAGCTAGATGCAAAGATGAAAGCGGCAGCTAAAAACTTGGAATTTGAAGAAGCTGCCCGGCTGCGCGACCAAATTAAAAAGCTGCGCCAACGGCTTTTGGGCCACCCCTGGAGTGCCTAAACTCCCAGCCTGCCTCCCCAGCCGCGGGACTTGCTCGTGCCACCATGGGCATACCGCCAAGCCTCCTCGGGATTCCTGAAACCATGGATGTTCGCCTCCGCCGAGCCATTCGAGATTCCCTCTTGCTGAAGGGGGCTGTACTCGCGCTGGGGCTGACAGTGGGGATCGGTCTCTGGCTTTCCCCTGCCCTCTCTGCCCCCTTTGAGAACCGCCTGGCGCAGGCACTTGAGCTGCGGGATCCTGGAGTTGCCCCCGAGGGAGCTCCTTCCCCAACCCCGCTGGGGATCCCGTTGACTGGCCAAGAGGGCACAGCAGTGCTAGTGGGGGGAGTCCCGGTGTTTCGCCTGCAAACGGCAGAATACCCCAGCGACGTGCGGGCTGATAATGTGCGGGCAATCATCGAGCGCTTTTTGGAAGAGGGCCAGTTGCCGGAGCCAGAGGTGCGGGTGGCTCAGGATGCCAATGGGCAGTACGTTCTCCGGCTGGGAGAAAGAGGCCGCTTTGAGGCCACCCAACGGTACTTGTTTACCGTCACCTATGCCGATGCGGCTGCCGAGCGCAGGGTGCCGCTGGCTCAGGTAAGCCTCAACGATGTGCGTCTAGTGGCCAACAGTTGGGCACGGCGGCTGGAACAAGCCATCGCTGAGTACCGGCAGGATCGGCTGGATCTGCAGCGGACGCGGGATCCGCGCGTGCTAGTGCTCACTACCTTGGCTGGGCTGGCCAGCGTGGCTGTGGGGTTCTTTCTCTGGCGGCTGTTCGACCGTAGCCTCGTCCGCCTGCAGAGGTGGCTAGAGCTCCGGGCTGACCCAGGTTGGGGAAGCTGGATTGACATGGGAGGATCCCTGCTGCGCAGCCTAGGAGCAATGCTTATTGCCGGCATCTCGCTGGACCGCAGCATTAGCTTCATACCCGCCCTGCGGCCCTTTCAGCGGGCTTTTTACGCGCGCTTGGGGCAGGTGGTGGACACAGCACTAGGCGTTCTCATCCAGCCGCTGCCCAATTCCAATGTTTCCATTGCTAGCCTATTGGTCTTCTTTGTCCTGGCCACTTTGGTCTTTACGGTTGCCCACTATATCAGCGTTGGCTTAAAGCAGCGGTTTTTGGGTCGCCTTGGGCTGGACTTGGGCACCCAGGAGTCGACGGCGGCCATCTTCAAATACGTCCTCACCCTATTTGGGATCCTGCTAGTGCTGCCCTTTAGCGGCCTCAACCTCAGCTCCTTGGCTGTGATTGCAGGGGCGGTGGGCTTAGGAATTGGCTTTGGCCTGCAAAACCTTTCCAACAACTACCTTAGCTACCTCGCCATCCTCCTAGAGCGTCCCATCCAGATTGGGGATCTAGTCGAAGTGGACAACTTGCTTGGCACAGTAGAGCACATTGGCCCGCGGGCTACTGTCCTGCGCACCTTGGATCGCATCTTTGTCATTGTGCCCAACTCTCGCTTCACCGAGTCAAAGGTGGTGAACTGGAGCTACCGGGATCCCCGCTGCCGCATCCACATTCCCGTGGGCGTAGCCTATGGCTCCGACACAAAGGTGGTTACCGAAGCCCTGCTTGCCGTTGCTAGGGGAAATCCGCGGGTTCTAACCAACCCGCCCCCGCAGGTGTGGCTTAGATCTTTTGGGCCTTCTTCCCTTAACTTTGAACTGTTGGTGTGGATCAACCGTCCTCAGGACCAATTTGTCTTGACTAGCGAGCTCAACTTCGCCATCGAGGCCGAGTTTCGGCGGCGCGGGATCCGCATCCCCTTCCCCCAGCAAGACATCCACATCCGCAGCTTGGAAGGACTGGTTTCCCTCAGCCCCAACGGCGGATCCCGTTCTCTGCCTGACGCTGCTTCTATCCAGTCGGCCCTCAGCGAAGCAGCCCAGTTCTCGGAAGACAAGGATTAGGGTTAGGGAGAGACACCATGCTGCAAAGCCTGGAGCGTGTGTTGGCCAGTTTCAGCGGCCACCCCCTTTGGGCCGAGCTCAACCAAATGCAGACCCTGCGGCAGATCTGGCCGGAAGTGGTGGGAGAAGCGGTAGCCGCGCAAACCTACCCGGTCAACCTGCGCCGCCAGGTGCTGCAGGTGGCCACCTCTACCCCTGCTTGGGCTCAGAACCTCACCTTCCAGCGCCAACGGATTCTCAAGAAACTTAACAGCCGCCTCCACCCTCCCCTCGCGGATATCCGCTTTAGCCCTGCCGCTTGGCATGCGAGGTCGGGCTTGGCTAACTCTTTTGCCTCCGATGCGGAACTGGTAGACAAGTTCTACCCCCCTCCCCCTGTATCCTCAACTCCCAAGCGGCCTACCACCCCTCGCCGCTCCAGCTTATCTCCCTCTTCTGAAGAGGCCAAAGCTGCCTTCGAGCGCTGGGCTCGGCTAGTGAAACGGCAACAAACCCAGCAAAACCTGTTTCCCTGCCCTGCCTGCGGCTGCCCCACCCCTGCTGCCGAGCTGGAGCGTTGGTTGGTCTGTGGGTTTTGCCATCGCCAGTCCTTGCGTGGATCCAGCCGTCGCTACCCCAGAGAGTTGCCGCCTGCAGGAATAGCGTCTACTCCAGCAGGTTGACCCAGCGCAAGTAGGCTTCGACCACCGGGGATCCTGCCAAGGCAGCCACAGCCCCGCCTAGAGCCAGGTAGGGTCCAAAGGGAACAGGTTTGCCCAGGCGAGCTCGTCCTCTGGCCATGGCCAGCAAGCTAACCAGCAAGCCCAACGCGGAACCCAAAAGGAGGGTCACGACCACCCCCTGCCAGCCCAGCCACATGCCAATGAGGGCCAGCAACTTGCCATCTCCTCCGCCCATGGCCTCCCGCCGCAAAACTTGGCGGGCCACCAAACCAATGCCTTCCACTAGCCAAATGCCCAGCACCGCGCCTGCAATCCCAGCCACCAAAGACGAGCCTGTAGCGGCCAGGGATCTGGATCCCTCTAGCCAAGGCAGCACCAAGCGGGCCAGCAGTCCTGCCAGCAAGCCGGAGCGGGTGAGCGCTTCTGGCAGCAAAAACGTATCCAGGTCAACCAGGGCTAGCACCAGCAGCCAGCCCAACAGCAAGCAGGTGAGGATCCCGCGGGGAGAAAATCCCAGAACCCCAACGCTGAGGCCAAACAGACCCATGGTCAAGGCCTCGACGGCAGGGTAGCGCCAGGCGATGAGATTCCCGCAGTGACGGCAGCGACCACGCAGCAAGAACCAGCCTAGGATGGGGAGGTTCTCCGTCGGCCCCAGGGGCGTCTTGCAGTGGGGACAGTGGGAGCCAGGATAGAGTAGAGAAAGACCTCGCGGCAGGCGGTAGACCACCACGTTGATAAAGCTGCCCACGCAGGCCCCTAGGATCAGCACCAGCACCCAACCCAACAGGCGCAGTTCCCAGGCGCTGGCCAGGAAGTCTGCCCTCACCGCCGTTCCCAGGCAACAAAGACTAACTCTGCCATCGTATAGCGTAGACCCTCCAGATGGGCAGGGGAGCAGGGCTTCAGCGCAGCGGCTCCAACTGCTGCAAGGGAATAAAAGTCTCCTGAGGCAAGAGAATGGGAAACTCCGAGAAAATCAAGTCGCCCCGCAGGGTACGGCGATGGATGACCACGCCCCGCGGTGGCTGCTCCACCACCTCTGGGCGGTGCTGAAGATGAAGCTGGTAGATCTGGCGAGCTGCTTGTAGCAAAGTGCTGTCCATGAGCAGTCTCACCCCTTGCTGGTGGTTCGATCCTTAGGATATCGCGGCGCAGAGCCGGTGGGCCATCCATCTTTATTTCCCAATTCAGGAAGTTGACCGGCAAGGAACCGAGAGAGGTCGCCAAACGAGCTTGAGCTGGGGGGGTAGCCAGCAGGGCAGGTTAAGACAGGGCTATAGATCCCGCTTGGGTAGGAGAGTACAGTGGGGGCAAGCGCGCTGAGAGCAGATGGAGAGAACCTACCTGCTGGGGCTGGGCTGGATCCTAGGCCTGTTGCTGCGGGCCTGGCCGGCAGTGAGCGGCTGGGGGTGGGGGATCCCTCTAGGGCTGGGGCTAGTGGGATCCCTGGTCTACCGGCAACGGCCGCGCCTGGGGCGCACCTGGCTGGCGGCGGGGCTGGTGGGCTGCCTGGCTTGGGCCTACCTGGGCTGGCGGCAGCCGGTTCCCGGCCCGACGGATATTAGCCTTCTAGCCCCGCAGGCGCAGGTGAGTCTGGTGGGCACTGTCCTTTCGGAGCCCCGTCCTACCCGCGGCGAGCGGCGGCAATTCTGGCTCGAGGCGGAGCAGGTGCTGGAGGCCGACTCCACTGCCCGCCAGGTGAGCGGCAAGCTCTACGTCACTGCTAGCCCGGCAGCCCTCCAGGGCAGGGATCTCCATCCCAACCAGCGGGTGCGCCTGCTGGGATCCCTCTACCTGCCCAGCCTTAAACCCCGGCAGCTTTGACTTTCAAGCCTACCTGCAGCGCCAGGGAGCTTTTGCCGGTTTCAGCGCCCGCGAGGTGATCCCGCAGCCGGGAGGAAAAGTCTGGGGAGGTTGGGTGTTGCGGCGGCGGGTGCGGCAGGCCTTCGTCGCCGGTCTGGGAGAGCGGCAGGGGAACCTCTTGGCCTCGCTGGTGCTGGGATCCCGGGCTGGCCAGTTGGACTTCGATTTGCAAGATGCCTTCCGAGAAATCGGCATGGCCCATGTTCTGGCCGCTTCTGGGTTTCACGTGTCGCTACTGCTGGGGGTGGTGTTTGTGCTGACGCGGCGGCTGGCAGTGCGCCTGCAGCAGGGGATCCTCCTGGCAGCCTTGGGGGTTTACCTCACCTTGACAGGGTTTACCCCTTCGGTGCTACGGGCGGCAGTGATGGGAGTGGCGGCCATGCTGGTGCTGACGGAGCCGCGGCTGGAGGGGAAAGTTAGGCTCAACCCCCTGGGAACGCTGCTGGTGGCAGCGGTTTTGCTGTTGCTCTATCAGCCACAGTGGATTACAGACCTGGGGTTTCAGCTCAGCTTTGCCGCCACCTTGGGCCTGCTGGTGGGGACAGCTCCCATTGTTTCCCGTTTGGACTTCTTGCCCCCAGCAGTGGCTACCGCCTTGGCTATTCCTCTGGCAGCCCAGATCTGGACCTTGCCGCTGCAAGTGGCCATCTTTGGCCGCATCCCCACCTATTCCCTGCTGGCCAACCCGCTGCTGCTAATCCTGCTGCTGCCCCTGCTGGTGGCCGGGTTTGGGGTGGCCTTTGTGGCTTTGCTCTGGCCGGCCCTGGGATCCCTGCTGGCCCAGCCCCTGACGTTTTTGATCACACCCTTGATCAACTGGGTGAGCTGGATGGCCAGCTGGCCCTTAAGTTCCTACTACACCGGCAGGATCTCGCTGCTCCAGTGTCTGCTCCTCTACGGGGCGCTGGTGGCCCTCACCTTTTGGCCGCAGTGGCGACGGGCTTTCCGCTGGCAGGGCACTACCCTGATCATGGCCGCCATCCTGCTGGGGCCGAGGTTGTGGCCGGGGCCGCCAGTTCAGATCACCGCTTTGGCCAGTGGCCCCATCCCCATTCTGGTTATTCAGGCAGAAGGACGCCACCTCTTGCTCAACAGCGGCGATCCCCGCCTGGCCGAGCGCACGGTGCTGCCTTTTCTGCGGCAGCAGGGCCTGCGCCGTCTGGAGGGAGCGGTAGCCATGACCTCTAGGGGCTCTGCCAATGGCGCTTGGGAGATCCTGCTTTCGGCTTTCTCCATTGGGCACTTCTGGGACGGGGGCGGGATCAACGCCGCTTCCGAAAGCTACCTGCGCTCCCTCAGTGCCGTGCAAGCTGCCGGGATCCCCTATCAAGTCTTGCGGCCCGCCGACCGCATCCCTTTTTCCGAGCGGCTGAAGCTGCAGGCTGTCCATACCAACCCCCTGGTGTTGACCCTGGAGGCCGAGGGATCCCGCTGGCTGCTTTTGGGGTCCGCCAGCACCCAGGTCCAGGCCGAGCTAACCGGATCTCCCCTGCTGCCGGCCCAAATTGACTGGCTGTGGTGGGATGGGGGATCCCTAATCCTGGACTTGCTGGAGCGCTTTCAGGTGCAGGCGGGCATCAGCTCTGGCTCCGCCAGTGAGGCAGTGGTTACTTGGTTTCGGCAGAGGCAGCGGCCTCTCTACTTAGCCGAGCGCGTTGGAGCAGTGACCTGGTCGCGGCAAGGCGTGCAAACCCTGAGAGCGCAAGAGCTCTAGCACCTCCTCCCCAGGCGGGCTTGATTGTGGAGGCGGTGGGGATCCCATCCCCTAAAATAGGATCACCCCGATAAGCCCTCTTTGCTCGGCTAGACCTATGGACATCATCACCTTTGGCTGGGTTGCCGTTGCTGCTTTCTTTGCCCTTTCGATTGCCTTTGTGGTTTGGGGCCGCAACGGCATGTAGCCCTGAGCCTCCCTGCCGTCCTTCAGTGCCTCTAGCCCCATGGAAACCGCCTTGCCCTGGATCCTCCGCCTTGCCTATGGGGGCATCTTTTTGCTCCTAGCGGCCATAACTTTGGGCGTTGGCTACATCACCTTGATCGACTGGCGGGATCGGCGGCGACGCAACGAGGCAGAACGTCAGGCTCGCCGCTCCAAGCGCCGCTAGCGGTTTGCACACGCCTCGCGATTGGGCTGGTTGCCGGCGGCCCTCAGAGCAGGAGGATCTCCTCCGCCGTCGCCTTGCTGGGGAAGGCGGAAGAGGCGAGCGGCATTTTGGCTGGTTTGTTGGGCCAGATCCTCCAAGGGGATCTGCAACAACTCCGCCAAGGTTTGGGCCACCCGCTGCACATAGGCTGGCTCGTTGCGTTTGCCGCGGAAGGGAGTAGGGGCCAGGAAAGGGCAGTCGGTTTCCACCAGAAGCTGGGACAGGGGCACCTCCAAGGCCGAGCGGCGCACCGTCTCAGCGTTCTTAAAGGTCACGATGCCGCTAAAGCTAATAAAGCAGCCCAGCTCCACAAAGAGCCGCGTCTCCTCCGGGGATCCGCTCCAGCAGTGCATCACCACCCGCAGCGATCCCCCTGTGGCCATGGCCTCTTGGAGAATCTCATAGGTGGCCGCTGCCGCCTCGCGGCAATGGACAATCAGGGCTAGGTCCTGCTCCTGGGCAATGGCAATGTGGGCGCGGAAGGATTCTTTTTGCCGCTCGATATCTGACGGGTCGGACTTGTAGAAATCCAAGCCCGTCTCCCCGATGGCCACCACCCGCCTGTCGCCTGCGGCCAACTGGGCAATCTTTTCGGCCAGAGCCGGCTGCCACTGGCGCGCCTCAAGCGGATGCAGCCCCACCGACAAGAACACCTCGGGATACTGGTCGGCAATGGCCTGCAACTGGGGAAACTCCGCTGGCGTGACGCAGGAATGTACTAGTTGCCGGATCCCGGCCTGGCGCCAGCGCTCGGCCACCTGGGGCAGATCTTCTGCAAAGTCGGGATAGTTTAAGTGGACGTGGGTGTCCACCAGGGGGGCAGCGGGCAAGACGGCGGTGCTCAAAGCTCAGCTCCGGACAAAATGTTGCGAACTCTATCCAATTGTAAAGGCCGTTCCCTGCCTGTTTGGGATCTGTCGGCAGGATCCCGTGCTCCCAACTCCTGGGGAGCGGGATGAGCCATGATGATTGAGGAAACTTTACGCTGGAGGTTTGTTATGGCTCGTACCCCCTCAACGATGCTGCCTTTGGGCACCCCCGCCCCTGACTTCAGCCTGCCGGATGTGGTAACTGGACAAACCATTTCCCTTTCTACCTTTGCCGACAAGCCCGCTTTGCTGGTGATGTTTATCTGCCAGCACTGCCCCTACGTGAAGCACGTGCAAGAGGAGCTGGCTCGCATTGGCAGAGATTACAAGGACCGCGGCGTCGGCATTGTAGCCATCAGCGCCAACGACGTGGAGAAATACCCCGAGGACAGCCCTGAGAACTTGAAGAAGATGGCCGAGACCTTGGGCTTTACCTTCCCCTTCTGCTACGACGAAAGCCAAGAGGTGGCCAAAGCCTTTTCAGCCGCTTGCACTCCCGACTTTTTCCTGTTCGATGCCGATCGCAAGCTGGTGTACCGCGGCCAACTGGACGACAGCCGCCCCGGCCTGCCGGATGTGCCAGTGACTGGCAAAGACTTGCGGGCAGCGCTGGATAACCTGCTGGCGGGCAAGCCCATCGATCCCAACCAAAAGCCCAGCCTTGGCTGCAACATCAAGTGGAAGCCCGGCAACGAGCCCGACTACTTCAAGCAAGCCTCTTGAAAGTCCTGGGGCGGATCCCAAACTTCCCCTAGACCCCCATCTTCGCCTTAGAGCAGGTCAGTAGGCCCTCAAGCAACCTCCCCCCCGCAAGGGGGGTTGTCTTTATTTTTACTTTTTTTACCTTTGTCTCCACCAGATCGCGTACGAAAAACGTAGAAATTGCTTACGTGATATCCCGGAATAGGGGATAAGGTAGGACCACAGTCATTAGAGATACGTAGAAAGCAGCATGCAAGCTACTCTCGACTTAACCGTGGATTACCGGACTTACCGCTTGGCAAGGACCCTGAGCGAAAACCTTTCCCTGGGGGAACTGCGGGAGGTCTCTCCAAAATGGCAGGACACAGCCCCTGCTGCAGACAGGACTCAAGCCCCACCGGAGCAGGTTGAGCAGCGCCACCTCGCTCCTCAAAGTAGGACTCAAGCGGAGGCAGCCGTGAATGCCCCTGCCGATCCGGCGTCCAGCATTCGAGAGGTGGTTGAACAAGTGTTTCAGAGTGGCTTCCTCAGCCGGGAACAGGAGAGCCTCATCAACGAACTACTTTTGCGGGGACGTTACACGGAGGGTGAGCTAGAGCTTCTGGATCAGTTGATTGAAAAGTTGCTCAGCCACAAGGTCGAAGCAGAGCAGCTAACGCTTACCCGGTCGGCTTAGCCGCTCAAAATCCAGCCTTGGTAGCAGCTAGTACAGAAGTAAGCTACACCTGTGAAGTGCTATAATTCTTTGGGCCTTTCTATAGAGTCCTGTTCTGTCGGGTGCTTACTAGCGCCGGAGGACTCGTTGGGGAGGTTCTCCCATCAGGTAGAGCACTGACGCAATCTTCTCCCTTGCCGCTCCGCTCCATCCCTTTGCGGGTAGCGCTGCTAGCACCCTTAGTGCTGGCAGTGGTAGGAGGGGCAGGCGGGGTATCCTACTTCTCCTGGCGGGCTGGGCAGCGGATGGCGCTGCAGTTGGCTAGGCACTTGAAGAGTGAGGTTAACGACCGAGCCGAGGATCACCTACACAGATATCTGCAGGCCCCCCTGCAGGTAAATGCCCTCAATAAGGAGGTGCTGCGCTGGGGACTTTTGCCCAATCTGGCCGCCCCGCGGCTAGAAGTGCTGGAAGCCTATTTTGCCCGCCAGTTGCAGCAGTTTCCCAAGCTGAGCGACATCGGCTTGGTCTCAGTTCAGGGGGGGTTTGTAACCGCCCGCCGCCACGCCGATGGCTCCATCTGGACCTACCACACGCCGGGCCTGAAGCCGGGATCCGTCCAAGGCCGCCAACGGGGTCCAGAAAGCGGGGATCCCACTGGCTTGACGCGGCAACTAAGCTCTTTAGATTTGCAGCAGTTGTCTTGGTTTCCCGAAATCCTGCAACAGGCAGGGGCCAGCCGTACCTGGCTGGTGAGCAACTTTTTTGTCGAGTCTTCCCACCAAAAACCGGAGCGGCTAATCCTGACGGCGCTGCCCTTGGCGAACGCGGAGGGCCAAGTTTACGGCAGCCTGGTGGCTTCCCTCCCGGTTCATCACCTGCAGGCTTTTCTAGAGGATCTGCAGGCCGGCTTGGAGTATCCAGGGACGACCTTGTTGCTGGATGGGGAGGGCCAGGTGGTGGCCAGCACGGAGAAGCCATCTCCTCAACCGCGGCTGCTGGCTGTGCAAGAGCAGGTGGGATCCTGGGAGATGGCGGCCTCACAAGGGCTGCTGCGTCTTGAGGTGGACGGGATCCCTCACTGGGTGCAGGTAAAGGCCATTCAGGAGGAAGGGGGGCTAGGTTTCTATTTCTTACACGGGATCCCGGAGAGCACCCTGTTGGCCCCCGTCTATAGCAGCACGCAGCAGGCGGCTCTGTGGGGAGGGGGGCTGCTACTGGGCTTTCTGGGAGTTGGGATCCTCCTGGACAAAGCCCTCTCTCGCCCGCTGCGCCGCCTTACCCAAGTAGCCGAGCAATTTGTGCACAGTGGGATCCCAGCCTTGGCCTCTATGGATCCCGGCCCCATCCAAGAGGTGCAGACCCTGGCCAAAGCTTGGCAGCAGGCGGTCGCTAACCAACAGGCTTTGTTGGATCGCCTCTGGCAACAGCAGCAGCAGTACTGCGCTGTGGTGGAGCAGCAGACGGAGCTGATCTGCCGCTTTCGGCCCGATACTTCCATAACCTATGCCAACCCGGCCTACCTGCGCTTCTTTGGCCGCTCCGCAGAAGAAACGATAGGCAGGCGCTGGAGGGATTCTCTGCCGCCGGAAGAGCGGGAGGCGGTACTGCAGGCGCTGGCTGTCCTCACGCCTGAGCACCCCTTCCACCGCAGCGAGCGGGAGTACCCCGGCGAAGACGGACAATCCCGCTGGGTAAGCTGGGCAGATCGGGGCATTTTCGACAGCCAAGGCCAACTGGTGGAGATCCTGTCGGTGGGGCGGGAGATCACCGAGCAAAAGCGGGCCCAACAGCAGCTAGAAGCCCTCAACCGCGAGCTAGAAGCCCAGGTGGCGCTGTGCACCGCCCAGTTGGAGCAGGCTTTGCGCTTTGAGGCAGTGCTGCGCTCCCTCAGCGGCCAGATGGTGGCCAGCCTCAAAGAGGGAGAGATCTTGGAAGAGGTGGTCAAGAGCCTAGCCGAGGCTCTCAACCTGACTGGCTGTCATATTCTCTTGACCAGCGCCGATGGATCCTCTTGGATCCGGGCTTGCTCTTTTCCAGAGAAGGCGGATCTCGCCTCCCTTAACGACCCTGAGCTTGGGCACCTGCTGCACTCCCATGCCTTGCCCTGGGAAGTCCACTGGTGTTCTCAAAGAGGCGAGCGCTGGGTACACCTCTTGGCTTGCTCCCTTCGAAACCACCAAGAGCGGCTGGGGCTCTTGCTGTTGGAGCGGCAGCAGGAGTTTTCCGAAGCCGAGAGACAACTGGCCTATCAGGTGGTCAACCTGTGCGCCCTGGCCCTGCGCCAGGCCCGTTTGTACGAGGAGACCCGGGCCCAAGTGAAGGAATTGGAGCGGCTCAACCTGCTCAAGGATGATTTCTTGAGTACCGTCTCCCACGAGCTACGCACCCCCATGGCCAATGTGCGCATGGCCCTGCAGATGCTGCAAATAGCCTGCGATAACCCTAAGAAACAGCAGCACTATTTCGCTATCGCTCTCAAAGAATGCAACCGACAAATTGATCTCATCAACGACCTGCTGGACATGCAGCGGCTTTCAGCCGAGAAGTATCTGCTCCAGCCGGAAGAGATCTTCCTGCCGCACTATTTGCGGGATCTGGTGGCGGCAGCCCAGCCTCTAGCCCAGGGCAAAAAGCAGAACTTGCAACTGCGCCTAGAAGAGGGGATCCCCCCCCTTAAGGCAGATCCCAAGGCTCTGGGCCGCATCCTGCGCGAGCTGCTGCACAACGCTGTCAAGTACACCGCCCCTAAGGGATCCATCCGTCTGCAGGTAACTCCAGAAGGAGAAGGGATCCTCTTTGTCTGCAGCAACAGCAGCGAGATCCCAGAGGCGGAGCTGCCCCGCATCTTTGAGAAGTTCTACCGGATCCCGAAGGCGGATCGCCGGGAGCACGGCGGCACCGGGTTGGGGTTGGCTTTGGTCAAGCAACTGGTAGAGTACATGGGGGGCAAATCTCCGTCAGCAGCGCAGAGGGATGGACCCATTTTCGCGTCCGGCTACTTTCTGCCCCGCCGGCAGCAACTGCAAAAAGCCTTGAACCTGCGGGCGCCGCCTAGGAACGGCCAAGGGCCGGCTCAGGGGAAGGCAAGCTGGAGGGGTGCAAGAAGGATCCCCGCAGCTGACCGCAGGCAGCGTTGCCATCTAGGCCACGGGTCTGGCGCACGCTGGCCTGGACGTGGTGTTCCTCTAGCAGGCGGACGAACTCCGCCACCCGCGCCGGGTGAGGGCGCTGATAGTTGGCCTCGGCGATGGGGTTGTACGGGATCAGGTTGACGTGTAGGCGTGCCCCCGACTGGCTGGCCTGGCGCAGCAGGTGGGCCAATTGACGGGCATGGATGGGCAGGTCGTTGACCCCGGCTATAAGCGTATACTCAAAGCTAACCCGCCGTCCCGTGCTCAGCATGTAGTCGCGGCAGTCCCGGATCAAAGCCTCCAGGGGATAGTGGGCTGCGGAAGGGATCAGCTGTTGCCGCAGCTCCTGGTTGGGGGCATGCAGGCTGACGGCCAAGGTAATCTGCAGCTTTTGCTGGGCCAGCCAGGGGATCTGCCGGGGCACGCCCACTGTCGAGAGGGTGATGTGCCGCTGGCCGATGCCAATATCCTGATTGAGGCTGCGAATGGCCTGCACCACGGTGTCGCGGTTGAGCAGGGGCTCCCCCATGCCCATGAAAACCACGTGGCTGACGCGCCGGCCAAAGTCTTCCTGCACCGTTAACACCTGATCCAGGATTTCGTGCAGCTTGAGGTTGCGCCGGTAGCCCATCTTGCCGGTGGCGCAGAAGTCGCAGGCCATGGGGCAGCCCACCTGGGAGGAGACGCAGACGGTCAGCCGTTTGGCGGTCGGGATCCCCACCGTCTCGATCAACTCCCCATCCGCTAGCTGCAGCAGCAACTTAACCGTGCCGTCGCGGGTCTCCGTCCGCTGCACCACCTGGGAGCGCCCCACTGGGTAATCCCCCAGCGCCTCGCGCCAGGCCTTGGGGAAAACCGTCACCTCCTGTAGGGAGCGGATCCCTTTTTGGTAGAGCCAAGTGTGCAGTTGTTGCCCGCGGTAGGCCGGCTGCCCCTGGGCAACTGCCCAGTCTTTCAAGGCAGCTAGGGATTGCCCAAGCAAGGGAAGCGGTGGGGCGGACATAGGCCAGTGGGCAACAGATCCCAAAAGTTGGGTTCTTCCACTCTAGCTTGAAGCCCCAAAGGCTTGCTTTGGCAGCCGGGGCTAGGGTCTTGGATAATGAGTTTGCCCTTGCACGACTAGGACTTTGGCTTGCGCTATGTCGGTCTCGCCGCAACTGGCACAACTGGCTACGTGGATGGCCGGCCACTTCAACAATCAGCAGCAGGCCATGGCTGAGCCGGTCTGGTTTGCCAACATTCACGTCTACCAGTGCCCTCTGCCGTGGTCGGTGTTTCAGGGGATAGGGTTTTACGTGGAGCAACTGTATGACATCTACCCCGACCAGCCCTACCGCCAGCGGGTCATCCACCTTTTCGAGACGCCGGAGGGGATCCGCATCCAAAACTACGCCTTGGGATCCCCTGAGCTCTACAAATGTGCTGGCCGAGATCCGGGAAAACTGGCCAACCTGACGGCGGCCGAGCTGGAACTCTTGCCCGGCTGTGTGATTCAGGTGGAATGGACGGGATCCTGCTACCGGGGCCGCAGCGTGCCCGGCAAAGGCTGTATTGTCGAGCGCAAAGGCAGAACCACCTACCTGTACAGCGAGTTCGAGATTGGAGCCGACTACTTCCACAGCCTGGATCAGGGCCGTGACCCCGAAACGGATCAAGTGGTCTGGGGATCCCTTTCGGGCCCCTTTCGGTTTGTTAAAAAACAGGATTTTTCCTGCTACTTGCCCCGCTGGAGCTAGCTAGGTGCCGTCCAAATCCAGAAGGCGATGATCCCATCCCAAAGGAGTAGCAGCAGGGCAAAGCCGCCCAGCAGGGCGTACATCCAAGGCTGGACATAGGGGCGCAGCCCGTCAATTTCCAGTCCCGTATGGCGCTGCACCAGCGCTACCAGTTCCCGGAAGCGGCTCACCCGCATGGGCAAAAGGACGCGATCCCCACTGCGGCTGACCAGGTAGTACACCAGACCTCCTTGGCTAGTGGAGCGGGGTTCAAGGTGCTCGACCTCTGCCCAGCGGATCTGCCACTCCTGCCGCACAAAGGGCGGCACCCAGGCGGGGTAGGTGGCCCGCATGCCCACCGCGTCCACCTGGATCTGTTGGCTCAGGGATCCCAGGAGTAGCCCCCAGCCCAGCAGCAGGGCTGCCAGCAGAGCTCCCTGCGCTAGAGGCGTGCCTTGGCGGGCCAGCAGAAGAGGTAGGGGCAAGACTAGTGCCCAGTACAGGGCTTGCACCGAGAAGCGGATCAAAGGCGAAATGGGGAAGGTCATAGACACTCCCAGCCTAGGGCGTGACGTCTCCCCTCTCCATTGAGGGGCATTCCTCTTGCAGAAAGGTGGGTGGCGCTGGCCAGTCAGAAAGGATCCCGAGCACAGCTTGGCCCCGTTCGCGTTCGGCACGCCCTAGAACTGATCCTTCATGCCTCGCAGCCGAGCAAAAACCTGCACCGGATCTAGAACTCCGGTGGCCGCTTGCAAAGCCGGCTGATCCCAGCGCAGGAAGGGGTTGGTGCGGCGCTCTTCGCCGATGGTGCTGGGCACAGTTGGGGATCCCGCTTGGCGCAGGGCCGCCACCTGCTGATAGCGCGCCTGCAGGTCAGGGTTGTCCCCGTCCACCGTCAGGGCAAATCTGAGATTGTTCAAGGTGTATTCGTGGGCACACCACACCCGCGTGGCTTCCGGCAACTGCCGTAGCTGATCCAGGGATCCCACCATCTGCTCTGGAGTGCCCTCAAAGAGTCGCCCGCATCCCCCCGCAAACAGGGTATCGCCACAGAAGAGATCCCCGCTCTCAGGGAAGTAGTAGGCAACATGTCCCCGGGTGTGACCGGGCACAAACAGCACCGTCGCCTGCCGGCCTGCAAACTCCACTGTCTCTCCTGCCCTGAGCTCCACCGTCTGTCCAGGGATCCGTCCCCGATCCGCCTGGCTGCCGTAGACAGCCGCACGAGGATAGCGCTCCAAGAGCTGCCGGTTCCCCCCCACATGGTCGTGGTGGTGGTGGGTGTTGAAGATAGCTACCAACTCCGCCCCCAGCTCAGCCAGTTTATCCAGCACCGGCTCGGCCACTGCCGGATCCACCACCGCCGCCGTTGCCGTTTCGGGATCGTAGAGGAGGTAGATGTAATTGTCGCGCAGGGCAGGCAGTTGCAGAATGCGCATGGCCACTTACTCCTCGAAAATGGCCCGTTCTACATCCTTGCGGCTGAGGGAGTAGGGGAAAGACAAAGTCTTGGTGTTGCCGTTGGGGTAGGTGTAGCGCACCCAAATGCTAGTTTCTTCCAAGCGCAGGCAAGCTTTCCAGCCAGGTCGTTCGCAAAACCACTGCTCCACATCCTGGGGATCTCGAGTACAACCCTGCTCCTCCAGCCACTGTTCGATCGAGGGGAGCGAGTGATTGTACAGAGGTGTGGTTTCAGGCGGCAAAGGCATGGCGAGATGGCAAAAGCTACCCCCGCTACTCTATTCAAGCACTTTAGATGCCCAGCATTCCCTGGCCTCCCGCGGCTGGGCAGCCCAGTTAGCCCACTCTCCCCTCCCGCAGCCAAGCCAAAACGCCTGCCAACACTAGGCAGAGCACAAAAGTAGCAGCCATCAGCAGCAGGGCACAGAGCTCACCAGCAGAAAGCGGTCGGGTTTCCATGGGCAGCTCAAGGGCCTCTGCCTCCCGCGAGCCTCTTTGCTCGAGCGATCCCGCCTTGGCCCTCATTGCCTGGAGGCTTGCATCGTAGATAGCCCGCTTGGCAGGGTTGCTGAGAACAAGGTAGGCTTCCTGCAACTCTTGGAAGCAGCGAAGCGCCACCTCCGGCGCCAGAGGAGAGGTGTCAGGGTGGTAGCGCTTGCTCAACTGCCGGTAGGCCCGCCGAATTGCTTCAGGAGAGGCTCCTGGGGACAGGCCCAGCCGCTGGTAGTAGGTCAGAGAGCTCAACGAGCGCATGCAAGTTGCTGGGCAAGACTAGGGGCAACAGAATGGCTCCTAGGAGAGCTTGACCTTAATGTAAACCACTCTTTGAGCTATGGGGATCCCCCCTGCCAGCCTCTATTCTTCTCCCTCCTCCTCTTCAGACTTGGCTTTGGGGTAGTAGAAACTGGTGTTGCGACCGCTGAGAATGGCGCGCCCAATGGTCATCGCTCGCTGGGCGTGGATCTTGGCTTTGGCTAGCCAAACAGCATACCGCCTGCGACTGCGAGCTTTAGAGGTTTTCTTCTTAGGAACAGGCATAGCTTGTACAAAAGCACAGCTTTACTAGGCTAGCACTGGGCTTGCACCCTCGATCCCAGGCGGGTCAAGCTTTTTCCGGCAACTCCCCAAGGGCAAGCACCTCCGCCCAATCTTAGCTGTTGAGATCTGTCAACTCTTCTACGCAAACCTTCCCAATCCCTTTTGCCAACAGCCTTGGAATCGGTATTCTGGAAACAGGCGGCCAGGCGACGTCGGCCACCCTCCTTTAGGAGATCGGTCATACACAGCCTCTTTTCCATCTTGCTGGCCGGGATCCCCCTGGTCAGCTTAGGTTGGACAGGGATCCCAGCGGCCGCCCAATCTGCTAACCCCTCCCTCTGCCGGCGATTTCCTCAAGACATTCGCTGCAATCTCTCTGCTCCCAGCCAAGTTGGACAAGCACCGCAACCCACCGCTCGCCCTCGCGTTGCAGTTTTGGATTTTGATTTCAGCAGCCTCAGCAATCCCTACAGCTTTCTCTATAGCCTGCGTGAGGCTGCCCGTGGGGTGAGCGATCTGCTGGTGGATCGGCTGGTGAGAGATGGCACTTTTTCCGTCATCGAGCGCTCGCGGCTAGATGCAGTCTTGGCCGAGCAGAACCTGGGTCGATCTGGGCTACTGGACGCCAACACTGCTGCTCAGGTGGGCCGCATCCTAGGAGTCGATGCCGTGATCCTCGGCAGTGTAACCCAGTTTGATGTAGCAGTGCGTCTTCTGGAGGTGGGGCACCGGTTCTAACCCCTTTTGGCAACTTTCCGCTGGCAGTGGGGGTTGAGTCGGTGGACGTCGATGCCAGCGTGCAGCTCAACGCTCGCCTGGTGAGCACCAGCACTGCCGAGATCTTGGCCGTGGTTGAGGGCAAAGGCAACGCTAGCCAGTCGGATAGCACGGTTGCAGTGGCCGGCTTTGGCGGCGGATCTGCCACCAGCAATGAAGAGAAGCTGCTGGTTTTAGCAAGCCAACAGGCGGTGGAGCAAATTGCCCAGCAGCTGGCCGGCTTTGCCGAACGCTTAGCGGCCCAGCCCCGCTCTTTGCCAACGGTTGATGCCCTAGTGGCCGATGTCTACGGCAACCAGGTGATTTTGAACAAGGGCAGCCGCGACGGCTACCGCGTGGGATTGATCCTTTCTGTGGAGCGATTTGTCCGCGAGGTTACGGATCCGGCCACAGGAGCAGTCTTGCGTAAATTGACCGAGCCAGCCGGGCAGATTCAACTGACAGAGGTGGACACAAGCTCCAGCGTTGGCCGCATCCTCAGCGGCTCCGGCTTTAAGGTCGGAGACGTAGCCAAGCCCCTGAAGTGAAACTTCAAAACAACCTAAAGTTGCTTTCAAAGTTTTCAGCATTTTTTCCCAGGCTGGGCCTGAAGCTTAACTGCTTCCGTTACCTCGGTTTAGGCAAACTCTGAGAAGATAGTTAGCAAGGCTAGCCCAGAAGTTGGGCAGCTACGGGCAATCAGAGCAGCTTGGCAGGGAAAGGATGAAAGCTTTTGTTGCAGGGGCTACGGGAGAAACGGGGCGGCGTATTGTCAAAGAGCTAGTGGATCGCGGCATCCCGGTACGGGCGTTGGTGCGCAGCCGCGAGTTGGCCGCTCAGGTTCTGCCCCCCAAAGCGGAAGTGGTGGTGGGGGATGTGCTGGATCCGACCACGCTGGAGGCTGGCATGGAGGGATGCACGGTGGTGCTCTGTGCTACGGGAGCCAGGCCCAGTTGGGATCCCTTGCAGCCCTACCGAGTGGACTATGTGGGCACCAAAAACTTAGTGGATGTAGCCAAAGCCAAAGGGATCCAGCACTTTGTTTTAATTTCCTCCCTGTGTGTTTCTCGGCTGTTCCACCCCCTCAATTTGTTTTGGCTAATTTTGGTGTGGAAAAAGCAAGCCGAAGAGTACTTGCAAAAAAGCGGCCTCACCTACACCATCATTCGGCCAGGGGGCCTGAAGAACCAAGACAATGAGGATGGCATTGTCCTCTCTCCACCAGACACTCTATTTGAGGGCAGCATTCCTCGCGCCAAAGTAGCCCAAGTGGCTGTTGAAAGCTTATTTCAGCCGGCGGCGAAAGACCGCATCTTTGAGATCATCGCTAAGCCTGGTGTTCCCAGGCGGGAGTGGAGTGAGCTTTTTGCCGTAGCAGGCTAGGTCCCGCACTGCAGGAACGCCTCCGTCAGCCGTCGAGCGTGGTGTGAGTGTCTCACCGGAAAAAAGTAGCGTGAAAGCCTTTACCTCAAGGCCTAGCGGGTTATAATCTTCCCAGCTTTTCGGAGGTTCCCGCTATGACCATGCAGCTCCCACCTCAGTGTGAAAGCTTAAGAGAGCAAGTTGAAGCGATTCTCAACCTCTGGCAGCAGGATCCCACGCTTTCAAGTAAGCAAGACACAAAGCGGGTTCAGGCTTCACTGAGCAAAGCAATTTCTCCAACCTTTGAGATTGTGTTTGCTGGTGCCTTCAGTGCTGGTAAATCGATGTTAATCAACGCTTTGCTGGAAAGGGAGCTTCTCTACAGCGCTGAAGGACACGCCACAGGAACCGAGTGCTACATCTCCTATGCAGAACCTGATGCCGAAAGAGTAGTGCTGACCTTCCTCAGCGAGCAGCAGGTGCAAGAACAAATGGATGCTTTCTGCAGTCGCCTAGGCTTAGCGCTCCCTAGTGGCAACGGCTTAGAGGAGGCTACACTCAGTCGCCTCAAGGAGCAAGCTGAGGCCATTGTTCAACAAGAAGGCGGCAAGAGCAAGTCAGAGCGGGCAAAGCAGGCAGATGCGCTGCGCTTGTTGGTTGAAGGTTTTCAGCAAAACCGTGTCAGGATCTACCCAACTGAAAACGGAGTATTCTCTATGGAGCAGCTTAACTTAGGCAACCTAAAAGAAGCTGCAAGTTTTGCCCGTCGAGGTGCCAACAGTGCGGTTTTGCGGAAGATCGAGTACTACTGTCATCATCCTCTACTAAAGGACGGAAATGTTATCGTCGATACTCCTGGCATTGATGCGCCAGTTAGAGCAGATGCTGAACGTACATATCAAAAAATTGCTCACCCGGA
Organism: Synechococcus sp. O70.2; assembly: GCF_047462135.1. Classification (NCBI taxonomy): domain Bacteria; kingdom Bacillati; phylum Cyanobacteriota; class Cyanophyceae; order Synechococcales; family Synechococcaceae; genus Synechococcus; species Synechococcus sp. O70.2. The sequence continues at coordinate 302,288 of NZ_JANSIS010000002.1, read as the reverse complement.
TACTTCCGCAGTTGTCTGTGTCCTCAAATGCGCCTCAACTGGCGAGCTAACTAAGGAGGAAACAGAACTTATTGAGCGCATCCAGAGTAATAGCAGCATTCGAGACCGAGTTTTTTATGTGTTTAACCGCATTGATGAAACCTGGTACAACCCGCAGCTAAGGCAGCGGCTAGAAACCATTATTGATCAGCAATTCCGTGGAGCCCGTATATTCAAGACAAGTGCCCTGCTTGGCTTCTACTGCTCACAGATCAAGGGAACTGGCCGAGGGAACAGATTTGGCTTAGACACGATCTTCTCAGAAAGTATAAGGGAACTGGGCAGTAAGGAACAGACTCCTCAGTTTGTCATCGAGTTTGTCAAGTACTGTAGCTCAGGAAGACTGATTGGCACTCCCTTTCGCCCTCTAGTGCATGGCTACGAAACGCCTATAGATAACTATGTCCGAATCCTCAGCGAGTGGGGCATGCCTTTGGTTAATCACATGATCAAGGATAGCGGCATAGAAGAGTTTCGTAGTGGGATTACTCGTTATCTAACAGAAGAAAAGCGTCCGCAGTTGTTTCTAGCGCTTGCCGATGACTTGCGGCCCCTTTGTGTTGAGCTTAGGAAGTCTTACCTTGATCTCTACAGGGACTTGGATAGTCAGCCTAGGGAAGTCAGTGGCATGATTGAGTATGAACTAGCGCTTATCAACCAGCAGCTAAACAAAATAGGAAGAGACTTTTATGACCACATTGAAACTATGGTTAACGAAATTATTAACGGCATGGATAAAGACTTTGAATCTGATTTTCGCAAGTTGCAAGCCAAGATGGTGCGTAGGCTGGATGAACTTCTAGACACCTTCTCCGTGGATGGCACCTATAGCCAAGCTGTTCGTATTCATCAGCGTAACTCCACAGCCCCATTTCTAGCTGTCTTGGTTGAGGCCTTCTACTATCTCTCGAACCACCTAGAGGATATACTAGTTGAATCCGCCATTACAGTTGTGGAGAACTCTTTCCGCCGGCTTATCGATCGAGTGCGTAGCTCAGATTACTACAAGCAGCTACTCCGTCTGCTCGGGTCTGATGGGGAAATAGAGAAGAAGCTCCTAGAGGTTAAGGACAAAGTTTGCACCTCCCTGGTCAGCGGTGCTCGAAAAGAGTGTGACCGGTACTTGAGAGAGAGTCCTCGCTTCTATGATGAGGGTACTTTCTCGATTTACCAGTTTCGCGAAGTTTTGAAGCAAACTGCCCAATCCTACGACATTTCTGCTATTCGAGACGCTGAGCCTGGGATCCGGCAGTTACTCAAGCTTGACTTTGAGCCAAAAGTTAGCCAGACAATACGTTCTAACTTCCGTCAGGAAACCAACAACACTCTCAAGACTCAGCTGTTGCCGGTTGCTAGGCAGATAGCTGATGAGATTTTGCAAAAGTACCCTGAGGCGAAGCAGTTTATGGAGGCAACTTTAAGGAAGGAGGCCGAAGAAAAAATTGCCCTTAACCAGCAGCGTCTGAAAGAATTGGATGCAAACATAGACAAATACAACCGAGCTGTTTCTGGGATCAACCTCTGCCTGCAAGCTTTAGGCCTCAATCGTGAGATGCTGCCCCTAATTCTTCTCCCTGATTCCTCTGCCACTGTAGAGTCGACTGAGATTTCGGAAAGCTCAAGTGAGAGAAACACAGATCAAGTGTCTGCTCCTGCAAGCACTGCATCTTCAGCGGAGAGCTTTGCAGAGTTAGATAGTTTCCTTGACGATCTGACTTGATGACCTGAGATAGAGAGGCCTGTTTTTGGATCCCCGGCTGGAAGTATGGGGTTTAGGTCGATACCTTTAGGTCAGTACCCAAAAGGGATTGTCTCCAGGCGAGAAGCTTTTAGAGTTGCTAGCTTGGTGAGAGCAGCCCAAGAAGCCCTAACCAAAAAAGAAGAGCTAAGCTGGAAGGAGCTGACTGGTTTGGTGAAGGGATTAATTGTCATCTCTTGCTGCCAGGCAGTAAGGGTTGGCAAGCCGGTAGAGTAAGGCTGCGGCTAGCTGTGGAGGTGGACTTTGAGCCGGATGATGGAGGCTCAGAGAGCCAGGGTGGATCCCCTCTGGATGACCTGCGGGAAAGTGAGGAGTAGCTCAGACTAGCAAGACGCAGGGGAGGTTAGGCAAGTGTTAAGTAATGATCAGCCTCAGGAGCGCTTTGTTGGGCTAGATACCTCCCAAAATACTGTCATCGACATAGGAGGACGACCGATCTACTTGCAGGAGTTTGCTCGAATATGCTCGGACGTTGTTTGCAATAGCTTCATACCCAGCTTATATAACAAACTTAGCGACAGAGAAATCTCAGTTCCACAGGTTAACTTGAGCGAAACAATTAACGCTGAAGGAACTCGTGCCATACTTCTGCGCCCCGGCTCACCGTGGACTCGTGGCAGAGTCAGGCTAAGGCTAGTGGTTGAGTTTGAGGCGGAACAGGCGGAATCGAAAACTGGTGGATCCCCTTTGGATGACATTTGGGGAGATGTAGGTTCCTAAAATGGACGAGGTGGAGTGGAGTTCCTACCATGGCTGAGCCAATGCTTCTCAAATCTACCGATACGCAAACTGTGGTTCAAGTCGGCAAGCAAGTTTATCTCCCGAGTACTCTACATGAAGCAATTGTATCTTTTCTTGTCTCCTACAGAGATTCAATAAACAGGCACCTTGATTCTAAAATAAGAGGAACTAACTCTCGAATAATGCAACCTGGTCGAGCATGGATTTCTGGACAAGTATCGATCAAAATTTGTCTAGAGTTTGTTCCTGGAGATCAAACTTCGGCTTCCGAAACCTTAGATCACGATCGCCTTCCCATTGACGCTGCCACCTCTCCACTAGACGACTTGCGAGCTACTTTAGACGACTTGCGAGCTACTTAGATTTGACCCGCTATGAGGGAAACAAGAAGGAACCAGCGCATCCTCATCCCGCCAGCTGTGCGGGAGTACGTCTTCCAAAGGGATGGCTTCCGCTGTCGCAGTTGCGGCAAGTCGCCTCCAGAGGTGCAGCTTCAGGTCGATCACATCATTCCCCTTGCCCAGGGCGGCAGCAACGACATCAGCAACTTGCAAACGCTGTGCAAACTCTGCAATCAGCGCAAAAAGGACAGGTGGGATCCCCGCTTTCGCCGCCATTTCGATCTCTAGCTCAAACAACGGGAGGAAAGCTTAAAAAGGGCGGGCGGGTGAGGAGGCCGGTTGTTGAACCAACCTCCACCTCCCATCCTTCGGCGGGCGCGAATTTGGTGCGCACATAGCCCAAGCCCCAGTAGCCTTGGGAGGTGGAGCCAGCGCTGGTTAGCACACCGATCTTTTCCCCTTGGCGCACAATCTCGGCACCAGGCTGGGCCTCGCCCTGGAGGCGGATCCCCCAGAGGGTTTGGCGAATGCGCCTATAGGTTACCTGCTTGGCCAAGACTTCCTGGCCAATGTAGCACCCCTTGGAGAGGGAAACGGCGTGCCATAGGCCGGCTTCCAGAGGGTTGTAGTCGGGGGTCAGCTCGTGGTCAGCAGCAGGGCGACCGGCCTCCAGGCGCAGGGCTTCCCAAAGTTCGGCTGAGGCCAGCTCCGCTCCAGCTTGCTGCAGGCAGCTAGCAAGGGCGGCTTTGTGTTCGCTGGCCCCCCAGAGGGTAAATCCCGGCTGGGCAAGGCCGCTGCCACAAGCCAAATGGACAGGGATCCCTTGAATCTCCACCTGGCGGTGCTCGTATAGCTTTTTCGGGATCCCTTCTGAGGTCACCACCTTCTCGAGGAGGCGCTGGCTCTGCGGGCCAATTAACCCAAAGGCAAAAGTCTGGTCGGTTGCATCAGCTATTTGGGCCCCGCGCACGAAGGGCAACAGGCGTCCCAAGCTCTGCAGTAAGAGGCGACGTCGCTGCGGCGAAGTCCAAATCCAGCAGGCCTCCTCTTCCACGTAGACCGTCGCCAGGTCTATGATCCCTGCTGTGGGGGTAACAAACACGGTATCTGCCCCCTGGCCAGGTTTAAGAGCCTTGAGATCCTGAGTGCTCTGGCTGTGCAAGTAATCCAGGGCGGCGGATCCCTGTATCCGCAAGCGGCCCCACGCAGAGCGATCCAAAAGCAGGGATCCCGCCTGGGCGGCTCCAAGCAGGGACGAGGGCGTGGGAACCTCAGAAACACCCGACATCGCTCACTCTAGAGGTGTCGTTTGGTTTTCTTCCCCACCTTAGAATAGGCTAGTTCACCTGAGCGTCTGTGGCGGATCCCTGTGATCGAGGTTGAAGTCCACCAACAGTTGCGCCAGCTCTTGCGGCAGCTTCCCGATGCCGGGTGGCCCCATCAGTTGACGATGGCCCGCATGGTGGCCCGGGGATTGCGGCTAGGGCGCAGCACCTTGATCCAGGTGCCGAGCGGGGGTCAGCACCGCCTCAGCTATCTGCTGCCGGCTTTGATGTGGCCCCATGGTACCTTGCTGTGTGCCCCAGCGTCTGTGCAGGCGCAAATTCTGGGGGAGGAGATCCCCTGGCTGCAGCAGACTTTGCAGTTGCACAAACCGGTTTTGCAAAAGGATCGCTGGCCAGATGCCGACTTTCAAGGGCTGCTGTTGGTCGATCCCCTGGATTGGCTGCAGGCGCGCTTGAGGGGAGCAGAGATGCCAACCGGGATCCCGTTGATCTTGGACGGCGCCGAAGACCTGGAGGAGTGGGCCTACCAAGCGCTGACCCTAACCATCGAAGCCAACCACTGGCAGCAACTGCGGCAGATCTTTCCTGCTGAGGCTGAGCGAATCTCCCAGGCCCAGGTTCAGTTGGCTCTACAGCTTTTGCGACGGCCCCTTTCCCGCTGCTTAGTTCAGGCAGACGAACAGGTTCACCTGGAGGTAGCGCTGTCCCTGGTGGCCAGCTACCGCGGCTGGCTGCCGGATCCTTGGGATCAGCTCCGCCGGCGGCTTGGGGCCGAAGGGGATCCCGCTTCCCGTTGGGTCTGGTGGGCGGAAACCAATCGCGAGACCGGCCGCCTCACGCTTTACCACAGCCCGGTGGCTTTGCACGAATGGCTAGCGCCCATCTGGGCTACCCAACCCGTGGTAATTATCGGCGAGGCGCTGGATTTGGATCGGCAGGCAGAGAGCTACCGCTGGCGCTTAGGCTTACCGGATTTGACGCCCCTACGCTTTAGCTCAGGCGAAGAATGGATCCGCTCCGGGGGGGAGCCCCTGCCCAGTTTGGCTCTCTATTTGCCGTGGCTGCCCTTGCCCAACAGTCCTCTGTTCCGGGAACACTTGCTGCAGGAGCTAAAGAGCCTGATTGCAAAGGCGCAGGGCTTTGTGGTGGTGCTGGTTTCGGATCAACCCCTCCAGGTGCAGGTCGGAGCTGCTTTGGCCGCTGAGTTTGGCTCGCGGGTACGGGTGAATAGCCCCTTTCGAGGAGAAAAGGGCATCTTGGTCTGCGACTGGTCCTACTGGCTGCAGCACAAGGCTAGCCTACCTTGCCCGGAACTGCTGGCCATTGCCACCCTGCCGTTTCCCTCGATGGAAGATCCCAGGGTGGCCGCGCGAGTGCAGTATCTGCAGCGCAGTCGGCAGGACTGGTTTCGCCAATACCTTTTGCCAGTAGCAGCCAGTCAACTGCAGCGAGCCGTCGCCCCCTTGCGGCAGGGATCCGAAGTAGCTGAGGCCACTGGCTTGCCCCAACGCTGGGTGGCGATTCTGGATAGCCGCATCATTGCCCGCAGCTACGGCGTTGCCCTTCTCAATGCCTTGGGGCCAACTCTGCGCATCCAGCAGCCCAGCCAATTGTTTAACCAAAGCCAAGCCGGATCTGGGCTATCCTAGGATTAGCGCTAACCTTGTTTGGCGGGGATCATGACCAGTCCTGCTCTCAGCCCCAATCCAGCACCGCACCTGCAAGCAGTTTGGAAGTCGTTGCGGCAGGCCATCGTGGAAAGCTCAGGCTTCCAGGGATGGCTGGAGGGGCAGGAGTTGCCCAAGGAGGAGGCTGAGTTGGATCGCCTAGTGCATCGTTACCTGGAGCAGGCTCTGTCGCACTTGGCCTACTAGGATCCCCACAGCAGCAACCAGAACGGCAAAGTCAGCAAGGCTGCCACGTAGCCTACGGCTAGAGTTGTTGCCGTTAGCTCGCGATCCAAGTCGTATTCTTCCGCAAGCACCAGGGTGGCAACAGCAGGGGGCATACCCGTCTGCAAGACCAACACCAGCTTGGCCAAAGGAGGATAGGGAGTCAAGGCTAACCCCAAGCCTACCAAAAGGGGAACGGCCACAAGTTTGATGAAGAGGGCCACGGCGGCGGGGCGAAGGGATCCCCAGTGCGGCACCTGGGCTAGCCGTATGCCCAAAAGGATTAAGCTCAGGGGAATCGTGCTCCAGGCAAAGGCAGTGAGCCCTTGGGCTAGCCATTCTGGGAGAGGGTGGCGAGCCATTGCCAGGCCGACAAAGAAAGACCAGAGAGTGGGACTGCTTAGGACGCGGAGCGTGGCCTGCCAGGGAGGGGTGAAGGAAGCGCTGTAGCGGCTGGCAACCCAGACTCCCAGACCGTAGGCGGTCAAGAGGGTGCCCAACAGGTCGTAAAACAAAGCCCAGCCAAAGTAGGCGCTCCCGCCCACTGCTAAGCAGATGGGGTAGCCCAAATAACCCGTATTTCCCAGGGTGGCTGTTAGGTAAAAGCTGCCTCGCCGGGCTCTGCTCCAAAGCCAGGGATCCCACTCTTTCTTCCCCTGCCAGGTGTGGTGCTGCCACTGCAGCCAGGCACTGGCCAGGGCATACCCTAGCCCTGTGGCCAGCCAGCAGACCAAAGGGGCCGCCCAGAGCTGGCCAGAGAGGTCCGCCGTCTGCATAAACCCAAGGGTGCCCAGGGGAACCCCCACCCAAAACATGAAGCGGCCCAGCGCTTGGGGATTTAGCCAATGGCGCCAGGGGGGAGGTAGCCCTCTCTGCAGGACAAACCCCAGCAGCGTCCAGCCCAGCAGGGGGAGGTAGACCTGAAAAAGAGTGGTGAGCACGCCTTCTAGAAGCCAAGGGGAAGGGATCCCTGCGGAGGGGTCTGCGGCTGTTCGCGCAGGGCAAAGATGCGCAGGATCACCTCCTCCACGACGCGGTCGGGGGTGGAGGCACCGGAGGTAATACCAATCTGCACTGGCCCGTCGGGCAGCCACCCTTCTGTAACGATTGGGTCTTGGTGGAGGGGCTTGTGGCGGATGCGGTTGGGCGGTTGGATGCAGTCGGGGCCGTCAATATGGTAAGAGGGCAGCCCTTTCGAGAGGGCAATTTCCTGCAGGTGGGTCGTGTTGGAGGAATTGAACCCGCCAATGACCACCACGACATCCAAAGGCCGCTCCAGCAGCTCAAACATGGCGTCCTGCCGCTCTTGGGTGGCGTTGCAGATGGTGTTGAAGCTCATGAAGTGCTTGTCCAGCTCCTGGGGGCCATACTTGCGCAGCATCGTGATCTCAAACAGCTTGGCTATGGCACGGGTTTCCTCCTCGAGCATCGTCGTCTGGTTGGCGATGCCAATCCGCTCCAGATCCCGATCCGGATCAAAGTTGGGGGAGGTAGCCTTGCCAAAGCGCCGCCGAAACTCTTCTGGGTCCCCGCCTTCTAAGATGTAGCGGGCAACCCATTCGGCTTCTTCTAGGTTCAGCACCACCAGATATTTTTCAGCAAAGGAGCTGGTGGCCACGGTCTCTTCGTGGTCGTACTTGCCGTGGATGATGGAGGTAAACTGGGCAGCCCGGTGCTTGTCCACCTGGTTCCAAACGCGAGAGACCCAGGGACAGGTGGTATCGACAATCTCGTTGCCCTGGGAGCGGAAAAACTCCATTTCCGAGACACTTGCCCCAAAGGCGGGCCAAATGACCACATCTTCCGGCCGGATTTGGGAAAAGTCTTTCTTGCCGTCTGGGCCTTTCTCCACGAAGCGGATCCCCATCTCCTGCAGGTGCCGGTTGACCAGGGGGTTGTGGATGATCTCGTTGGTGATCCAGATTTGGCGATCGGGAAAGCGGTGCCGAGCTTCGTAGGCATACTCTAGCGCCCGCTCCACTCCCCAGCAAAAGCCAAACGCTTTGGCTAGATGGATGGTGATATCCCCCCGCTGATAGCGGTAAGACTGGGCGCGAATCTGCTCCACTAGGCGGCTTTTGTAAGTAGTCTGCAGCTCCCGTTGGGCCTGATCCTTGTACTCTTCGAATCCTTTAGCAGAGTAGGTGCTGGAGCTGCGCAGGGCTTTGCGCAGGGCGCGCGGATCTGAATGAGGCATGGCTGTCACCTCGGCTAGGCACTGCTGAGAACACTCTCTCAGCTTACGTCCTCTCTTGGGGGTGCGGGCCATTCCAGCAGCGGGACACCCTAGGCAGGCGGCTGCTCCTGCGTTTCCAGTTGCTGCAGCCGTTCCTGCAACTGGCGGGCGACAAGGGAAAAGCTGCGTTCAGGCCAGAGAAAAGAGCCCAGCCCCACCGTCAGCAGGCCTAGGCCAATGGCGGCGGCGATGAGCAATCCCAAGGGCAGCTCCACCGAGCGCCACAGCAGAAACTGCACTGTCCGCAAGGTCGGGTTTTGGCCAGCCAGGACTGCCACTCCCAAAGCCAGCAGCAGAGTCAAGAGCAGGTTAAATAGCAAAAACATAGGAAAGCCGCTTGCACCGGTTCTATTCTGCCTTGTTTGCCGAGGGAGCAGACCAGGGCTGTACTGTGCCATCGGGTAGGATGGCTCCGCTCAGGTCAGCGCCAATCAGCACCGCTCCCCCCAACTTGGCTGCGCTCAGGTCAGATCCCTGCAGCTGGGCGCGGGTTAGCTTGGCCTCCCAGAGGTAGGCTCCATGGAGATTGGCCTCCCGCAGGTCGGCAAAGCTAAGGTCAGCGCCGATCAAGTTGGCTTCCCAGAGGTTGGCGCCGCGCAGGTTTGCCCCTATGAGGTTGGCGGAGCTGAGATCGGCTCCCCGCAAATCGGCTTCCTGCAAGTTAATTCCACTCAGCTTGCCAAAGGAGAGGTTGGCCCCTCTCAGGTTTGCCCCCTGCAGCATGGCGCGCACCAAGTCTACGCCCACCAGGTTGGATTCTTGAAAGTTGCGCTCGCCAGCAGCGTAGCTTGCCAGTAGCTCCTCGGCAGTGCTCACTCGGGGCATAGGGAATACTCCCCTTCTCAGCTTGTGCCAGCAACCCTTAGGGCTAGTCGGGGTGGTCCTGACCTAAGGCTATGTTAGCCAATATACTCGCTGCTTAGGTGTCTTCCGCTGCCTGGAGCGTTTGCTTGGCCACCTTTTCGATATGCAGCTCCAAGTAGCCGGTGGCTGGATCCAGTTGGCGGGAGAAGCGGTACTCCAGGCTGTCGGCGAGGACAATTTCGGCGGTGGTGTAGATGAGGCAGCCAGGGCGCAGGTGCCCTCCCCAAGTTCGGCCCTGGGCATTGGCAACGGCAAGGTGAAGATGGACGCCGTCCGGGCAGAGGGATCCGCTCAGGGACAGGATCTCCAGGGGCTCAGCCAGCAGGCAATCCTCGGTTTGGTCGGCCAGGCGCAGGGTGGCTTGGCGGAGGCTGCCAACGGCGCTGAGAACAAAGCCTGCCTGCAGGGGTTGTTGGCGGGCAAAGCGCTCCAGCTCCTGTTTCAGGTCTTGTCCGGGCAAGAGGCGCAAGGGGTAGATGCGCAGGGATCCTGGGGGTAGAGGCTGGGGGCGGCTAGCAGCGGAGATCCCTGGTCGCCAGCCCGGCTTGACCACCGGGTAAGCGCGGGCGATCACCAGGCAGTCGTCGGGCACAGGGTAGCGGGCAGGGATGGTGGAACCGGCGGCGATGGTGACATCGGATCCTACCTTGAGGGGAGCCACCAGTACCGAGTTGGCCCCTGTCTTGCTGCGATCGCCGATTTCCGTGAAGTGCTTCTGCTGGCCGTCGTAGTTGGCAATAACCGTGCCGGCGCCGATGTTGACCTGGGATCCCAGCTTGGCGTCGCCTAGATACGCCAGGTGGGCAGCATTGGTGTGGGATCCAATCTGGGTGTTTTTGACTTCCACAAAGTTGCCGATGCGGCAGCCGTCGCCAATGCAGCTGTTGGGGCGGATGTGGGCGTAGGGCCCTACCCAGACGTGGTTGCCGATCTGGCTGTGGCTGACCACCGAGTAGAGGATGTGGCAATCGGAGCCGATGGTGCTGGACTCAATCCAACTGCCCGGCCCCAGACGGGTGCGCGGCCCAATGCGGCAGGGTCCTCGCAGATGGGTTTGGGGTTCGATCACCACATCGGGGGCCAATTCCACCGTCTCTTCCAGGCTGACGCTGTCGGGATCCACAAAAGTCACCCCCGCCTCCATCCAGGCCTCTTTGAGGCGCTCTTGAAGAATCTGGTGGGCCTGGGCCAACTGGCGGCGGTCGTTGATGCCGACGATTTCCCGCGGATCCTCAGCGTCCAGGGCGATGGCTTTCTCCAGCAGTTTAACTGCGTCGGTGAGATAGTACTCCTGCTGGGCGTTGTTCCGCCCTAAACTCGGCAGCACCCGTGCCAGGGCCGGCCAATGGAAACAGTAGACGCCACTGTTGACGCGGCGATTTTGCCGCTGGGCCGGGGTGCAGTCGCGCTCTTCCACCAGCTCCAGGATTCGCTGCTGGGCGTCGCAAAACACCCGCCCATAGCCATAGGGATCCGCCACCTGAGCCGAGAGCAACGTCACATCCGGCTGGACTTGGCGGTGGCGTTCTAGCAGGGCCTGCAGGGTTTCCACCCGCAACAGAGGCACATCCCCGTTGACCACCAGCAGATCCCCCTGAAAGTCGCCTAGAACAGGCAAAAGCTGCTGCACCGCATGTCCGGTGCCCAACTGCTGGGCCTGCTCTACAAACTCGACGGGATACTCTCGCAGAGTCTGTCGCACCTGCTCCTGTTGGTAGCCCACGATCACCAGACAGCGCTGGGGCTCCAGAGCCAGCACTGTGCGCAGCAGCCGCTCGATCAAAGACAAGGATCCCAGCTTGTGCAGCACCTTGGGCAATTGCGACCGCATGCGGGTGCCCTTGCCCGCTGCCAGGATCGCCACCGCTAGCTCCCGCTCCGCCATTTTTTGCTTTCCATCTGCCCCCATCAAGTATAGGCGGAAGGCGCTTGGAGCTTGGGTTCTCTCTCCCTCTGCCAAGGACTTGGAAACTGCGCTAGCCTGGTGGCAGGTGTAGGTAGGGCAGAGCATGGCCGAGGGCCGAGAGGCGCCCCCACCGCCACGCCAGCGGCTGGTTCGCGAGGCAGCCGGTTGGTTGGCAGTGCTGGGGGTGGTGATCCCGGGATTGCAGCGCTTCTACATGGGCCACAAGCGCTGGGGGTGGGTGTACTTGCTGGTGGGGCTGATGGTGTGGGTTCCCTCTCTTCCCCTGCAGATCCTCAGCTATGGGCTGCGAGCTCTCTGCTTGCTGGAGGGCCTGTGGTTGCTCACCATGACCAATGAGGACTTCGATTTCCGCTTCAACCGGGATCTCCTCGAGCTGGAATGGACCAGTGCGAAAAGTCGGGAAGTCCGGGATCCCGAGCAGCAGTTGGAGATCCAGTGGAAGCAGGGCCTGCTCACCCGCGCAGAATATGAGGAACGCCGCCAACACCTTCGGGGGCATCCCAAAGGCCACTAGAGGTTGACCAAGAAAACTGGGTACAAGCCCCGCCCTTTAGGGCGGCTTTTGCTAGACTGCAACAGTCGCTCCATCCATTCATAAGAAGAGTGCAGCGTGCAGTCAAACGTATCTGGGCTCCGGCCCAGTAGTTGGGGTTATGGCATCCCCCATAGGGCCGAGGTTCAAACCTCATGCTCTTTCGCCTACGGCGGCGCGGAGCGCTTTGTAGCTCAGCCGGCAGGATTCATCCTGCTGTCTGAGAGAGAATCCTTGTCCTTTAGGGCAGGGAGAATGTCAATTTCGCGCTTTGGTTAACGACCTCATGCCCTCCCCAAAGGCAGGACACAACCGCGGGCCGCGCACACGGCGATTTGCAGAGCCTGCAAAAGTGCGGTTTGCGCTGGCTGAAGCCATAATTGGAAGGTGGCCAATGTGCTGGCACCCCCTTGGGAAGGTTCCTGGCTGACGCTTCGCTTTGTCTTGAGGATCTAGTGGCCATGTACAGCAACCGTCGTGGTTTTCTGCGCTGGATAGCGCTTGGCTTGGGCGCGCTAGTGGGCCTGCTGCCTGCTTTGACGCGGCGCCGTTTCGACCGGGCCCTTGCGCAGGGCGCCCCTGTCAGTCCCAGGGCTGCTGAGCCGAAATTTGTAAAGGTTGCAACCCTTGCTGATCTGGAGAAAGGTCCCCTCAAGGTGAAAAACGCCTTTGGCAACAACACTGCCACGCTGTGGCTGGTCAAGGATCCCAAAAAAGCGGACTCGGTACTGGCTCTGGACGCAACCTGTCCCCACGCTGGCTGCGAGGTGGACTGGCGGGGCAAGAACTTCGTCTGCCCCTGCCATGGCTCAGCTTTTGCTGCTGATGGCAGCCGTATTCGCGGCCCAGCCGATGCCGACCTAACTGCCTACAAGGTTAAGGTCGAGAAAGAGGAAATCTTCGTGTCTAGAACCTGATCCCCCCCTCAGGGATGAACCCAGCTCAGCAAGGGGTTGGGCCGGAAGGCTGCATGGGTCGTCTTTACCGCTTCTTGTTTGTCTCCACCCCCGTTGGGCCTCTTGGGTCGGGGGCGGGCGGTGGGGTGGAGCTCAACCTTGTCAACTTGGCGCGTAGCCTGCTTGAGAGAGGGGCCCAAGTGCGCGTGCTAGCGCCTGAGGGATCCCACAGTGCTGACTTGCCGGAGGGAGTTATCGAGACCGTCCCAGGCCTCCCCCCGCCCTATGCCCAGAGCCAGCGCCGCGACCAGCCGGTCTGTTTTTCCACCCCTTCTCTGGTGGCCAACCTGTGGCAGCGAGCTGCCCAACTGCAGGAGCAGTTTGAGCTTATCGTGAACTGGAGCTACGACTGGCTCTCGTTCTACCTGACCGATTTTTTCCGCACGCCGGTGGCCCATATCCTCAGCATGGGATCCCTCAGCGATGCTGTGGATCAGGTCCTGGAGCACATTGCCCACCGCTACCCAGGTCGGCTGGCGGTGCACTCGCGAGCCCAAGCCCAGACTTTTGCCTTTGCCCGCGCCCAGATGTCGGCAGGCCGGGATCCCTTTGTCTATTTGCCCTGTGGCGTCGACCTCAGCCGCTACGAGTTTGTGCCCAAGGGGAACGGATCCCTGTGTTGGATTGGCCGCATTGCCCCGGAAAAGGGCCTGGAAGACTGCGCCGCCCTGGCGGAGAAGACGGGAAGGCCAGTGCTGATCCTGGGCCACCTGCAAGACCCGGCCTACTGGCAGCAGATTCGGGAACAGTACCCACGGGCTCAATTGGACTACCGGGGGTTTTTGCCCACCTCCCAGCTGCAGCGGCTCTTGGGCCAATGCTCGGCCTTGATCATGACCCCCAAGTGGGTGGAAGCCTTTGGCCTGGTGGCGGTGGAAGCTTTGGCGTGCGGTGTGCCCGTGATCACCTACCGTCGCGGCGGGCCGGCGGAAATTGTCAGCGATGGAGAAACTGGCTGGGTGGTAGAGCCGGACGATGTGGCGGCCTTAGCAAGGGCCGTAGAACACTTGGATTGCATCGACCGCAGCCACTGCCGACACCACGCAGAACAGCACTATTCCCTCCAGGGCATGACAGAGCGGTTTTTAGCCTGGAGCAAGCAAATTGGCCGGGATCCGATCCCGGCAGCCCGCTAGAGAAGAGACGGGCAGTGGTACTATTGGATTTTGATGCCTGGGGCCGGCTGACCAGCCCACTCACGCCAACACTTCGACTTACGACGGGGAAACCACCATGACAACGGAGAAAGGATCTGTTGCGCTAGCACGACCAGAGGTTCGTCGGCGGTCACAGGTTCTGGGAACGCAGGTGATTAGCCAAGCCAATGGGGCCCGGCTCGGAGTGGTTAGCGAAGTTTGGGCAGATCTGGAAGCTAGGCAGGTCCTGGTGCTGGGGGTGCTGGAAAGAGCCTGGGCTGGATCGCCCCGTTTACTAGAGCTGCAGCAGGTCACGGCCCTAGGGCAAGACGCTATCCTCGTCCCCAGCGATGAAGTCTTCGAAGACTTGAATTTGGAGGGTCTCAGCCGGGTAGTCGGCAGCGAAGTGGTAACGGAAGAAGGGATCCGCCTCGGTAAGGTTAAGGACTTTGAGTTTAACTCTGTCTCTGGTCTAATCAGTGGCTTAATCCTCTCTAGCCTTGGCCTCACCTTTTTGCCTGGCTTTATCCTCAGCACTTATCTGCTTCCTGCTGATGAGATCGTCTCCGTAGGCGGCGATCGCCTCATTGTGGCTGATGGCGCTGAGACCCGCCTGACCCAACTGGCCAAAGGAATCTTGGAGACCCTGGGGCTAGGCAAGCCCCCCTGGCTAGCTGCAGGCGCCTCTGCCCCTGCCCTGCCTAGGTCTACCGCTGAGGCTGAGGCGGAGGAACGCTACGAGGAAGCCTACGCCGAGGAATACGCAGCGGAAGAGACGGAGGAAGAGGACGTCTACGCCGAAGCAGAGCCTGAACCCCCACCCCCTCGGCCCGCGTCCTCTCCTGTCTCTGAACAGCCGGCGTGGGAACAGGAGTATCCCCAAGAAGAAACTTCCCCTCCTCCTCCTGAGCCAGCTCCCCCCCCCTCCAGGGATAGCGATCCCTGGGAAGAGAATGCTGGCGAACCAGCTTGAGCGGCCGAGTGGGTACCCACCTTACCTAGCCGTGGGCTGGGCTTCGACAACCCCCAGGCAAACTGCCCTGGATGCACATAAGCAAAGCGAGGGGTTCGTGGAGATGACTGCCCCCTCGCGCTTCCTTCTCAACCGCCCCAGCAGGATCTGGAAAACACCTACTCATTTTTCTTAAGGCGGTAGGTAATCCGCCCCTTGTTGAGGTCATAGGGGCTGAGCTCCACCTTTACCCGGTCGCCGGGCAGGATCTTGATGTAGTTGCGGCGGATCTTGCCCGAGATGTGGGCGAGAACGTTAAAGCCATTGTCCAGGTCCACCCGGAACATGGCATTGGGTAGGGATTCCGTAACTACCCCTTCCACTTCAATAGCGTCTTCCTTAGCCAAGTAGCCCTCCTTCTCAGACAACGCAACTCTATGGCCCTCCCCTCTCCTGTTAAGAGGGGGTTAAGAGCCGAAACAATACTCCACCTCTTCTATCCTAGCTGTTGCAGTCCTTCATGGGGGAACTCTCTAGGACTGAAAGGGGGTGCGATCTGTCAAAATCTCAGCGCCGGCCTCGGTAACCAGAATGGTGTGCTCAAACTGGGCTGACCAGGAGCCATCCACTGTTACCACCGTCCAGCGATCCGGCAACACTCGCGTGGCCTCTCCCCCCGCAGTGACCATTGGCTCAATGGCCAGCGTCATGCCGGCGCGAAGCTTGGGATTGGGCAGCTCAGGGGTGCGGTAGTGAGGAAACTGCGGCTCTTCGTGTAAGTTGCGACCCACGCCATGGCCAACGTACTGCCTCACCACGGAGTAGCCCCGCTCCCGCACATAGTCTTCAATGGCGCCTGAGACATCTTGCAGCCAGACCCCATGGCGAACGTGCTCGATGCCTACCTGTAGGGCTTGGGCCGCTGTGTCGATGAGGTCGCGGGCGGCATCGCTGAGGGGCTCTAGGCCAATGGTGATGCAAGAATCCGCATGCCAGCCTTCCACCATGGCGCCAAAGTCCACCTTGACGATGTCTCCTGGCTGCACCACTTTGCGGGGGCTGGGGATCCCATGCACCACTTCATGGTTGATGCTGACACAGACGCAGGCGGGAAAGCCGTAGTAGCCCTTGAAGCTGGGCAGGGCATTTAACTCCGCTACCCGCCGCTCAGCGTAGGCATCGATGTCTGCGGTTGTCCAGCCCGGCTCCAGGCGCTCGGCAATTTCCTGCAGCACCTGGGCCACCACTCGCCCAGCCCGCCGCATCTTCTCCACTTCCCGGCGAGATTTGATTTCACCAAGCTGCAGGCCTCGCCGCGAAGACCCCAGCCCCGGCTTGCTGGCCTTGGTCATGCCGTCCTCCTACAGCTCTCCAAAAGGGCCTGTAGGTGCTGCTGGACCACTTCCATCGGCTGGTTGCCGTTAATCCGCCGCAAACGGCCCTTAGCCTCGTAAAAATCGATTAGGGGAGCGGTTTGCTGCCGATACACCTGCAAGCGTTTGAGGATGACGGCCTCATCAGCATCGTCGCTGCGCCCCTGCTCCTTGCCGCGAGCCAACAGCCGCGCCACTACTACCTCGTCGGGCACTTCTAGGTTGAAGACGTGGTCGTAGTCTTGCCTCAGCTCCTGCAGCAGCTCTTCCAGAGCCTCTGCCTGCGCCAAGGTGCGGGGAAAGCCGTCCAGGATCCAGCCTTGCTCCGGCGACTGCTGCAACTGGCCTCTGACCATCCCAATCAACACCTCGTCGGGCACTAGCTCCCCTGCATCCATGTACACCTTGGCCTGCCGTCCCAGCGGGGTCTGAGCTTTGACCTCTGCCCGCAGCAGATCGCCTGTAGAAATTTTGAGTGTGTGGTAGATGGCTGACAGCCGCTCTGCCTGCGTACCCTTGCCTGCTCCTGGCGGTCCTAAAAAGATTAACCTCAGCACTACTGCTTGACCATCCCTTCGTAACGCTGCGAAATAACGTAAGTCTGGATTTGCTTGGAGGTTTCAATGGCTACCCCCACCAAAATGAGCAGCGAGGTGGCTCCCAAGCCTTGGAAAGTGGTAATGCCGGTTGCCCGCTCTACTGTCGTGGGAATAATGGCCACCGCACACAAAAACAAGGCCCCCAGCAGTGTCAGCCGGTTGAGGATCCCTTCGATGTACTCAGCCGTGGCCTTGCCAGGACGCACGCCTGGAATGCTGGCACCCAGTTTCTTCAAGTTCTGGGCCAGTTCCACTGGATTGATAATCAAGGAAGCGTAGAAGTAGCTGAAGAAGAGAATGAGCAGGAAGTAGAAGGGGATGTAAAACCAGGAGGTAGGGGAGAGGAGGTTGGCCACCTGAATTAAGGCTGGGCTCTGCGTATACTGGGCCAAAGCCCAAGGTAGAGACAGCACCGAGTAGGCAAAGATGATTGGCATCACCCCCCCCTGGTTAAGCCGCAGGGGCAAGTAGCTCTTCTGCTCGCGGAACAGCTTGTTGCCCACCTGGCGCTTGGCGTAGATGATGGGAATTTTGCGGCTGCCCTCCTGGACAAAGACAATGCCGACAATGGTGGCTAGGAAAACAGCCGTCAACACCAGGATACCCCCAATCGTGCTGCTGTCGGCGCGAACCAGGCTAATGGTTTGACCCAGGGCGCGCGGCAACGTGGCAACAATGTTAACGAAGATCAACAGCGACGGCCCGCTGCCCACCCCCTTCTCCGTGATCATTTCCCCCAGCCACATGACAAACATGGAGCCTGCTGCCAGCGCCAGGGTGGTAGAGGCCATAAAGGCCAGCTCGTTGCTGGTATTGGCAAACTCCCGCACCCAGAAGGAGATGCCAATGCCTTGGATGATGGCCCAGAGAAGGGTGACGTAACGGGTGTACTGGGAAATCTGCCGCCGGCCCTGCTCCCCCTCGTTTTTCTGCAGGTTCTCCAAGGCTGGGATGGCTGAAACCAGCAGCTGCATGATAATCGAGGCGTTGATGAAGGGCAGGATGCCGAGGGCAAAGACCCCCAAGGCAGAAATGCCGCCCCCCGAGAAGATATCCAGAAAGCCAAACACTGGGCTGTTGGCCGCCTCAGCAGCAAAGCGAACTCGGTCAATGCTGGGGATGGGAATATAGATGCCCAGCCGCACCAGCAACAACAAGCCCAGGGTCAGGAGCAGACGGCTGCGCAGGCCCGAGGCCATCGCCATCTGCATGAAAGTCTCTTGAGCGGAGGGAGTAGAGCCTCGTGTGTCAGCCATAGATTTAGCAAAAAGCCAGGTGAGCTACTTACCACTCTACGCTGCCGGTGGGGAAGTCGGCAAAACCAAAATTGCCGCCAACCTAGGAGCGAGCGGGCCGGGATCCCACAATCTCCACTCGGCCTCCGGCGGCCTCCACTTTGGCTTTGGCCGAGGCAGTAATGGCAGCAGCCCGGATGGTCAGGGGCACGCGCACTTCCCCGTCCCCTAAGATCTTCAGCGGGCCGTCGTTGGTGGTCACGATCCCCAACTCCATTAGGCTTTCTAGAGTCACCTCGCTGCCAGCAGGCAGGGTTGCCAGAGCGCGCAGGTTAACCAGGGTGTACTGCGGGCGACGTACGTAGCGGGGGAAATGCTTGAGCTTGGGCAACCGCCGGTAGAGGGGTGTCTGACCTCCCTCAAAGCCTGGTCGAGGGCCTCCTCCGCTGCGGGCTTTTTGGCCTCGCATTCCCCTGCCGCAGGAACCTCCCTGACCAGCAGCAATACCACGGCCCAGCCGCCGCCGCCGCCGCTTCGAGCCTGGTTGGGGGCGAATATCTTCCAGTCGCATACTAACCTCCTACTTACTCAACAGGCGGCGCACGTCGATCCCTCTATCTTCAGCTACCTGCTCAAAGGTGCGCATCCGCCGCAGGGCGTCAATGGTGGCACGGGCGTTGTTGAGAGGGTTTCTGGAGCCTAGCTGCTTGGCCAAGGCATTGCGCACCCCTGCCAGTTCTAGAACGGCGCGCACCGCCCCCCCAGCAATGACCCCTGTGCCAGGAGCTGCCGGCATCACCAACACGGTAGCCGCACCGCCAGAGCCTCGCATGGGGTGGGGTACCGACAAGCCCTTGGTCAGGGGCACCTCAATCAAGTGCTTTTTGCCGTCTACTACTCCCTTGCGCACTGCTCCGAGCACATCGTTGGCTTTGCCCACGCCAACCCCCACCTGTCCACGCTCGTTGCCCACTACAACCACCGCGCGAAAGCTCAGCTTTTTGCCGCCCTTGACCACTTTGGAGACGCGTCGGATCTGGATGACCCGCTCCTGCCACTCGCCGGTTTGTTCTTCGCGGCTCTTTTTGCTTCTGCGAGGTTCTTTTTGCTCAGCCATATGCCGTTTTCTCAGAAACTAGAACTGTAGGCCTGCTTCTCGGGCAGCTTCTGCCAGGGCCCGAACCCGTCCGTGGTAGAGCTTGCCGCCGCGGTCGAAAACGACTCGAGAAATGCCTGCCTGTAGAGCTCGCTGAGCAACCGCGCGCCCCACAATTGCAGCGGCCTCTCGGGTGGCTGTGCCAACCCCTTGGAACGCTCCCCGCAGCTCTCTGTCCAGGGTGGAGGCAGAAACCAGAGTACGTTGGGCTACATCGTCGATCACCTGAGCATAGATGTGGCGGTGGGATCGAAACACGGCCAAACGGGGCCGCTCGGGAGTACCGGAAATCTTGCGGCGAATGCGGCGATGGCGGCGTTGGGTTGTGAGTTTGCGGTTGGCTTTTATTTTCATGGCTATTTCTTCCCTTTGCCGGACTTACCTGCTTTGAGACGGATTTGTTCCCCGAGGTAGCGGATCCCTTTGCCCTTGTAGGGCTCGGGCGGACGCACAGCTCGAATGCGGGCTGCTGTATTGCCCACCAGTTCTTTGTCGATGCCCGAGACCACGATGACGTTGTTGCCTTCTACCGAAATTTGAATCCCGGGCGGGAAAGGGATCTCCACTGGGTGGCTGTAGCCGACGTTTAGGATCAACTTGTTGCCCTGCGTGGAAGCTCGGTATCCCACGCCCACCAATTCCAGCCTGCGCTCAAATCCCTTGGATACTCCATCGACCATGTTGGCAATCAAGGTGCGGCAGAGGCCGTGCAGTTGGCGGGCCGGGCGAGACTCGTTGACCTGGCTGACTAGGAGTTTTTGGTCTTCTTGACGCACGGCAATCAAGGGAGGCAAGGTGCGCAGTAGCTGCCCCTTCGGGCCTTTCACCGAGATCTGTTGACCCTCGATGTGAACCTCAACCTTGGGGGGAAGGGGAATGGGGCGTCTGCCAATACGAGACATGGAGGCACTCCTGACCAGAGAAACCTTAATAGACGTAGCAGAGCACTTCGCCGCCGATGCCCCGCTTGCGAGCCTCCCGGTCGGTCATGATGCCGCTGGAGGTAGAGATGATGGCAATTCCAATTCCTCCCAGCACCCGGGGCAGTTCTTTATGGCCGCAGTAAACCCGCAGGCCAGGCCGGCTTACCCGCTTGAGGCCATTGATGATGGGTCGGCGGTCTTTGCCTTTGCCTTTGTACTTCAACTGCAGCACAATCCGCGCTTGGATCCCTTCTCCCTCTTCCTTCCAGCTGCTGACAAAACCTTCCTCGTGGAGAACGCGGGCAATGCTGCGGGTCATGCGCGTGGCCGGAACCGCCACCGATTCGTGCCGAGCCATAGTGGCATTGCGAATGCGGGTGAGCATGTCGGCAATCGTGTCGTTGGTGTGGGCCATGGGTGGGTTAGTGCTCCTGGGAAGATAGTTGAGGGAATTGTGGGTAGGGGTAAGCCTATGAGGCAAAGGGCATGCCAAACTCCCTAAGCAGGGCACGGCCCTCTTCGTCGGTCCTAGCGGTGGTGACAATGCAGATGTCCATGCCTCGAATCTGGTCAACGGCGTCGTAGTTGATTTCGGGAAAGATCAGTTGCTCGCGAATTCCAAGGGTGTAGTTGCCGCGCCCGTCAAAGGATTTGGGGTTGACGCCGCGGAAGTCGCGAATGCGGGGCAAAGCCAGGTTGATGAGGCGATCCAAAAACGCATACATCCGCTCCCGCCGCAGGGTTACCATCAGGCCAACGGGCATGCCCTTGCGGATCTTAAAACTGGCAATGGCCTTCTTGGCGCGGGTAATTACGGGACGTTGACCAGTAATGGCGCTAATTTCTGCAATGGAAGATTCCAGGGCCTTGGCATTTTGGGAGGCCTCTCCCAAGCCGCGATTGATGACAATCTTCTCCAAGCGAGGCACTTGGTGGATGTTGGTGTAGCCCAACTCCTTTTGCAGCTTGGGAACGATGACCGTGTGGTAGAGGACTTGCAGACGTTGGGGCATGGTAAGTTCTCCTTCCCGCTCTGGGCTGGGTCAGAGCTCTCGAAATCTCTAGTCAAGGATCTCGCCGGTTTTCTTGAGAACGCGGACTTTGCGGCCATCGGCGGTAATTTGGTAGCCGACCCGGCTGGCAACCTCGTGCTTTTTGGAATAAAGCATCACCTTGCAGGCGTGGATGGGGGCTTCTTTGGTCTCAATCCGGCCCTTTTCGCCTTCCCGTTGGGGCTTGCGGTGGTAGGTAACGATGTTAACTCCTTCCACCAAAACCATGTTGCGTTCAGGAAAGACCCGCAACACCTCGCCGACTTTGCCTTTGTCGTCACCCGAAATTACCTGGACGAAGTCCCCTTTTTTGATGCGCATCTTATAGCGCAGACTGTTGCGGTGCTTGCGAACGCCAGGTTGGCGGAGAAGTCGTCGGATTTGGCTGGGCTTAAGAGGGCGAACCATTACAGGACCTCCGGCGCAAGCGAGATGATCTTGGTAAAGTTTTTCTCCCGTAGCTCGCGGGCTACAGGGCCAAAGACGCGGGTTCCCCGGGGGTTGCCATCGTCGTTGATGATCACGGCAGCGTTGTCGTCAAAGCGGATGCAGGTACCATCAGGGCGGCGTACCGTGTCCACCGTGCGGATGACAACGGCCCTGACCACATCGGATTTTTTAACTGGCATGTTGGGCAGAGCCTCTTTGACAACACCAACAATCACATCGCCCAGGCTGGCATAGCGACGGCCGCTGCTGCCCAGGACGCGGATGCACATGAGTTTGCGGGCGCCGGTGTTGTCGGCTACCGTGAGCATGGTTTGCTGTTGAATCATAGCTTCTTCATCTCCCGTAGGATCTCAACCACCCGCCAGCGTTTGGTACGGCTGAGGGGACGGGTTTCGACGATGCGCACCAGATCCCCTTCTTGGCAGCGGTTTTCCTCGTCGTGGGCTTTAAACTTTTTGGTTTTGACGACGATTTTGCCGTACTTTGGGTGGGCAACCCGGTTTTCTACGGCAACAACCACCGTCTTTTGCATCTTGTTGCTGACAACAACGCCAATCTTTTCGCGAGCAGGCATTACTCCTCCTTCTTGACCTGAGTTGAGGGCAAGGATTTGCCACGTTTGCGCTCTGCCTCCACGGTCAGCAGTTGAGCTAGCTTGTGCTTGCGCAGGCGAATGAGGTGGGGTTGAGTAAGCTGCCGTGTGGCTTGCTGCAGGCGCAACTCGAACAGCTCTTTTTTGACGGCGTAGATCTCTTGGGCCAATTCTTCGTCTGATAGGGCGCGTGCATCGGCAATTTTGGGCATGGGCATGGTAACTTTCCTCCTCTAGCTAGCGCTAGCTGCTACTTCCGGAGATTCTGCAGCTGCTTCCTGAGCAGGTTCTGGCTTCTCAAAGTCAGCTTTGGTTACAAACTTAACTTTGATGGGAAGCTTGTGAGCGGCCAGGCGCATCGCCTCCCGGGCTGTTGCTTCAGGAACTCCCCCCATTTCAAAAAGGACGCGGCCTGGCTTGACGACGCAAACCCAGTACTCGGGGTTGCCTTTGCCGGATCCCATGCGGGTTTCGGCAGGCTTCCGGGTAACGGGCTTGTCGGGAAAGATGCGGATCCAGATCTGGCCTCCCCGCCGAATGTAGCGGCTCATAACCCGACGGCTGGCCTCGATCTGTCGTGCGGTAATCCAAGCGGGCTCTAGGGCCACAAGGCCATATTCCCCAAAGCTGATGCGGTTGCCACGGGTTGCCTTGCCCTTCATGCGCCCACGCTGCTGCTTGCGGTATTTGGTTCGTTTGGGGCTTAACATGGCCGCTCCTTGAGTAACTGCAGTAGGGGTTCCGCTCTTGGCCCTCAGACCTTGGCTGAGCGGTCTTCAAAGGTAGGCCGCCGCCGTTGCTGCCGACGCTTGGCCGGCTGCAAGGAAACTTTGGGTTCGAGACTTTCTTGGCCAGGAAGGATTTCTCCTTTGAAGACCCAGACCTTGACCCCAATGACGCCATAGGTGGTCTGAGCAACGCGCTCGGCATAGTCAATGTCTGCCCGCAGAGTCTGCAGAGGGATCCGGCCTTCCCGCGTCCACTCGCTGCGAGCAATCTCAGCACCGTTCAGCCGCCCGGCAACTTGAACCTTGATCCCTTGCACGCCAGCCCGCTGGGCTCGTTGGATAACCTGGCGGACAATGCGACGAAAGGCAATCCGCCGCTCCAACTGCTGGGCAATGTTTTCCGCCAACAACGTTGCCTCCGCATCAGGACGGGTAACCTCGACTACATTGATGCGGATGGTTCTATTGGGGCTGCCGCGCAGGCTTAGCTCTTTTTGCAAGCCCTGGCGCAGCTCTTCAAGGCCGGACCCGCCACGGCCGACCACGACACCCGGTCGTGCAGCTCGGATTTCCAGGTCGATCTGATCGGCTTTGCGCTCAATCTGAATGTCAGCTAGACCAGCGTTGCTCAGCTTCTTGGTTACATAGGTGCGGATGAAATCGTCCTCCTGCAGCAGGGCTGGGTAGTGAGCTGGGTCGGCAAACCAGCGGCTGCGGTGTTCCTTGATAATGCCGAGGCGCAAGCCGAAAGGGTGGATCTTCTGGCCCATGGTACGCGGTTAAAGGGTAGAGGTCGGGAAATTTAGGGAGCCGTCTCCGCCTTAGCTTCTAGAGGCCGGACAGCAATGGTGATGTGGCAGGTGCGCTTGCGGATTGGGTAGGCCCGGCCTTGGGCGCGGGGGCGATACCGCTTCAGCGTCGGCCCCTGGTCAGCGTAGGCTTTGCTGATGACAAGATTGCGGGGATCCAGGCCGTTGTTGTGTTCGGCATTGGCTACCGCTGAGCGCAGCACCTTGCGCACCGGCTCGCAGGCAGCGTAAGGCATGAACTCCAGCAGAATTAAGGCATCGGCATAGGTGCGCCCCCGGATTTGGTTGAGGACGCGCCGCACCTTGTAGGGAGACATGCGAACGTAACGGGCTACCGCTTTAACTTCAGGGGAAGGATCGGCCATGGCGTTCTCCTCTTCCTTGCTGAATTCAAGATCGGGCAGCTTTCTTGTCGCTGCCGGCGTGGCCGCGGAAGGTGCGGGTGGGGACAAACTCCCCCAGCTTGTGACCCACCATCTGGTCAGTGATGTAGATGGGCACATGCTGCTTGCCGTTGTAAACGGCAATGGTGTGACCAATCATCACAGGGAGGATGGTGCTGGCCCGCGACCAAGTTTTGATCATTTGCTTCTCATTGCGCTCGTTGAGCTTCTCGATTTTGCGAAGCAGCTTGGCATCTACAAACGGACCTTTTTTAAGAGAACGTCCCATAGGAGTTTCCCCTCTAACACCTTGGTTCAAGCTCAAGCAATTCGGTAGGCAGCAGGTGGCTGGCCTGGCTGCTACTGCACCGCCATCCCGCCCTTGTCCCCCTGCCCACCCCGACGGCGACCGCGCACGATAAACTTGTTGCTGGGCTTGTTGCGCTTGCGGGTTTTGTGCCCCAGGGTAGGCTTACCCCAGGGGGTAACGGGAGTACTGCGGCCAATGGGGGCTTTTCCTTCCCCACCGCCGTGGGGGTGATCCACAGGGTTCATTGCTGAGCCCCGCACGTGGGGACGGCGACCCAGCCAACGGCTGCGTCCCGCCTTGCCGAGGCTGATGTTGTTGTGGTCCACATTGCCTACTTGACCGATGGTGGCATAGCATTCCCCTCGAATCATGCGAACCTCGCCCGAGGGCAGCTTTAGGGAGACATACTTGCCTTCCTTGGCTACCACCTGGGCGCCAGTTCCGGCAGCGCGAACAAGTTGTCCGCCGCGGCCGGGATAGAGCTCGACGTTGTGGACCACCGTCCCCAGGGGAATCCGCTCCAGGGGCATGGCGTTGCCCACCTCGAAGGGAGCTTCAGGCCCAGCCATGATCGTGGCTCCCACCTGGATGTGGCGAGGGGCAAGGATGTAGCGCTTCTCGCCATCGGCGTACTCCACCAAGCAGATGCGGGCGCTGCGGTTGGGATCGTACTCGATGGTCTTGACGGTGGCCGGGATCCCGCGTTTGTCGCGGCGGAAGTCGATGATGCGGTAGAGCCGCTTGTGGCCGCCGCCCCGGTGACGGCAGGTGATAACGCCGCGGTTGTTGCGGCCTTTTTTGCGGTGGATAAATTGCAGCAGCGACTTCTCCGGTCGAGGTCGCTTGCCGTTTTCATCCCGCGACAGCTCCTCAAAGTTGGAGACTGTCATGTGGCGGGCGCTAGGGGTGTAGGGTCGGAACGTGCGAATGCCCATGGCTCAACCAGGAGTGCTAGGTTTCAGGGAAGAGGACGATGGAATCGCCTTCGGCCAAAGTTACCACCGCTCGCTTGGGACGGCTGCGGTAACCCACAAAACGACCTACCCGCCGCTGCTTACGGGGCAGCTTCAGGGTGTTGACGGAAGTAACCCGTACTCCAAACATTTCCTCAACAGCGGCCCGGATGAGCGGCTTGGTGGCGTTGGGCATCACTTCAAAGACGTATTTGCGCTGCTCCATCAAAGCCGTCGTCTTCTCGGTAATAACGGGGCGCAACAGGACATCAGCCAGAATTCGCTTGCTCTCCGTCATCGTCCTCCTCCTTTTCCCCTGCGGCTTTCGGCTTCTTCTACGGCTCTTCTTGTTCAACTGGCTGAGCTTCTTGCTCTGCGACCTGAGCCTGGCCCTCAAGGGGATTGGCTTGGTCTGGAGCGGCGGCTGCTGCGCCGGATCCCCAGCGGGCTTTGAGTTTCTCTAGGGCAGAGGTGGTGATTAGCACCCGATCGACCTTGAGCAGATCGAAGACGTTGAGCTGATCTAGCCCAATGAGCTTGACGCGGGCAATGTTGCGCACAGCCCGCTCCACCATTTCCGAGCGCTCGGCAACAATCAGCAGAGCCGATTGATCCTCTCTCACTCCCCAGCGCAGCAGAGCTTGGGCCATAACGCGGGTCTTGGGCGGGTTAAGCTGATCCTGGAAATCCTCCACCACGATTAGGTCTTCCACCCGGCCTTGCAGAGCAGTGCGCAGCGCTAGCTGCCGCTCTTTGCGATTCATGGCCAGGTTGTACTCCCGCTTGCGGGGGCCAAAAACCACCCCTCCCTTGCGCCAAAGAGGAGAGCGGATGGAGCCAGCGCGAGCCCGCCCGGTGCCTTTTTGCCGCCACGGCTTGCGCCCTCCGCCGCGCACTTCAGCCCGCGTTTTGGTGTGGGCATTGCCCTGGCGGGCGTTGGTCATCTGACGGCGCAAAGCTAGGTAGAGAACGTGACTGGCCGTCTCGGGGCGAGCCACCTTGAAGCTCAGCTCCGCGCTGCCCACGGTTTCCCCTTGCCAATTCTTCACCACACAACTTGCCATGGCTCCCTCCGCTAGAGTCTCTTGCCCACCTGTTTGGCAGGGGTGATCTCCAGTAGCCCTCCCTCCACGCCGGGGACTGAGCCTTTGATTACCAAGAGATTCCGCTCCGGATCCACCTTCACCAACTCCAGCTTGCGGATCGTGACGCGGCGACCGCCCATCCGGCCAGCCATACGCAGTCCTGGAAACACGCGGCCAGGCCTCGTGCCAGCGCCAATGGAACCCGGCCGGCGGTGGTTCTTGGAGCCGTGGGACATGGGGCCCCGGCCAAAGTGGTGCCGCTTCTGGTAGCCGGCAAACCCCCGCCCGATAGAGGTGCCAGCCACGTCCAGTAACTGACCAGGAGAGAAGATCTCAACAGTGATCTTCTGCCCCAATTGGTAGGCTTCTGGCTGGTCGACCCGAAACTCGCGCAGGTAACGCAGCAGCTCCGTCACTCCCGCTTTGCGCAAGTGGCCGCGCTGGGCTCGCGTCAGGTGCTTCTCTGTGGTGGGCCAGTAGCCCAACTGCACCGCGTTGTAGCCGTCCGTGGCTTGGGTTTTAATTTGGGTTACGGTGCAAGGCCCGGCCTGCACGACGGTCACGGGAATGGCCAACCCTTCCGGAGAGAAGATCTGGGTCATGCCAACTTTTCTTCCAAGGATGCCAAGCGCCACAGAAACCTCCTCTCAAGCCTGCGCGGCTTGCTTTGTTGCTTTCACAGCTTGCAACCGGTTCCCTAAGCCAAATCCAGGCAGTAGGCGCGGCGGCAGAAAACCTAGGATAGCGAAGACTGCCTGCCCAGGCAAAAAAGCCGTAGAGAGGGAGCGCCTGTACCCCCAACGCTCCCGCAGCGCCAATAGCGCTGCCCTTTTTGCCTGATGACCTTGACGCCAAACTGCTTCTAGGGGCTGCTCAGACTTGCCTGCAAAGAGGCAGTATCTGCGCTAGCAGCACGTTAAGTTGCCTAGAACCGTTGTTGCTGCAGGCGGATTCAATTGACAACAGTACTACATCATAATGAGGTGACAGGCTGCTTGTCTAGGTTTTGCTAAAAAATGGGTTCAGCACCTGGGAAAGCCACGCTGGGAGACAGAGAGTTTCAGAGCGTGATGGGGTGGGCGCGCAGTGGGCTGACCCAGGCTTGTGTGGATCGCTACTGGCATTTGCTGCAGGCCGGGGCAAATCCGGCGCGGATCTTGTTTTTGGTGCGCAGCCGGCGGCAGAGGGCGGAGGTGTTGCGGCGCCTGCAGGTGCTCAGCTCGGGTTTGGTGGGCCCGTGGCGGGTTGAGACGTTTTTGCAGCGGGTGGGGCGCGCTTTGGCTGAGTATTGGCCGCAGGTATGCGCTCGCGTTCCCCAGTTGCCGTGTTCGTTTGAGCCTGTGCTTCTGGCTAAGGATCTCACTCAGTTTCTCTGTGGGCGAGTCTGTGCGTTGTGCCCGCGGCACGGGGAGGTCTTTGCGAATATTGGGCTGGACGAGTTCCAGATTTGGGATCAAGTTAGCAGCGCTGCCTATATTGCCGGAGCTTCTGGCTTGACGGCAGAAGCGGTGGGATCCCGGCTAGCAGCAGCTTGGCCGGAGAACAGGGATCCGGCCCGGGCAGAGGCCCTGGGAGCGCTGGGCTGCTGTGTAGAGCGACTATGGCAGGCGGGGCTGCAGTTGGGAGCGCTGGATTTTGGCCTGCAAATTCGTCTGTTTCAGGAGCACATCCTGCCCTTGGCGGAGTTTTGGCAGGAGTGGGATCACCTCATCGTGGATCAGGCGGAAGAGAGTTGCGCGGTGGCGCTGGAGTTCTACCGCCAGGGGCAAGCCCACCTGCAGAGCCAATTCTTCAGCTACACCCTCGGCGGCGGGATCTCTTTGACGGCGATCCCGGAGGCAGTAGCCTGCTTTCTCCTGGAAAACACCCAGGTTCGGTTCCCAGAAGCCAGCTCCTGTAGCGCAGCCGGCCTGGTTCGCTTAGGGCTGCAGATAGCGCGGGCTGTGGCTCCCCAGCTTTCCTCTCGGCTGCCAGAACCACCGGCAGGGAGGCTGCCGAGGGTGGAAGTGCTGGAGGGAGAAACCCCCTTTGCGGCCCTAGAGGCTATGGTTGCCCAAATCCGACAACTTTTGGCAGCAGGGATCCCTCCCTCTCGCATCGCCGTCCTCCTGCCTCGCATGGATGCCGGAATAAGTCTAAGCCTCCAGGAGCAGTTGCCGGAGGTCTTGCCCATTGCTCCCTTCCCCGCTCTCATCCGCTACCCCCTGGTGCGGGCTCTCCTGACGGCAGCAGAAGTGGCCCATCCCCACTGGGGAGCATTTCCCACCTTGCCAGCCTGGTGGCTGCTGCTCAGCAGCGTGTTGGATCTGGATCCCATTCGAGCAACGCTGTTGGCTGAAGATACCCTGGACCCGGTAGGACGTGCCCTGCGGCCCAAAACCGCCGTGCGGCAGCCAGAGCGGGTGGGCTTTGCCAACTTGGAGCGCTACCAGAAGCTGTTGGATTGGCTGCGCAGCTACCGGCCTGGGCCTTCCTTGGCAGCTTTCTTCCAGCGCTTCTTTGCCGAGCACCTGGTCACTGCTTCCCCTCAGGATCAAGAGCTGCTGCAGTTGCTAACGGATGCAGCCCAGCGATTTCGCCGCGCCTTTCCTACAGCAGGGGATCCTGCCTTTTTGGCCATGATTCGCTCGGGACAAACCCCTAGCAACAGCCGCTTTGAGCCCGACTACTCCCGCTACCTGGTGGTAGCCACGCCAGCGGCCTACATCCATCGCGGCTTGGAGGCCGACTACCAGTTTTGGTTTGACATCACCAACCCCAGCTGGTCCCCCTCTCTCTGGCGCGGGCTCTACAACAGCCATGTGCTGACACCGGAATGGGATGGGGGAGTTTTCGATGCGGCTCGGGATCGAGAGGCACGCCAGCAAGTCCTAGCTCGCACCCTGCTCAACCTCTGCTGCCGAGCACGGCAGGGCCTGTGGCTGGTGCGCTCCACTTTTAACTACCGCGGCGAAGAGAACACCGGCACCCTAGACTTGCTGGTGTTGAAGGCGGCAAAAGGTACGGCTTGCTCCTAGGGGCGAGACTGGGTCAGGTGGCTGACCTGCGGCTGGGTAGCAGGGGACAGACGGGGGTAGTTCGAGCACTTCCTCACTGCTTTTGGGTTAGCTTTGGGGTGAGTTTCCTGGCGCTAGGAGCGGCCGATGGATTCCGCCACCTTTTTGGAGCGCTACGGATTCGAGCTGCAGGGTCAGACAAGCCAAAGGTGGGTAGAGCGCTGGAGCAGGCAGTTCCCAAGCCCTTGGATCCCAGCCGCTTTGCTGGAGGCCCTCTACCAAGGTCGCTACAAGGCCACATCCGTAGAGCAGATCCTCCGCCTCTGGCAGCGCCGCGGTGCTCCCCACCTCACCTTTCCCCCGGAAATGAGCCGATCCCTGTGGCGAGAACAAGAAGAGCTGATCCGCTCCTTGAGTCCAACTGCCGCCAGCTTCCTTGTCCGACCTCCTTCACCTCTTTCAGCCTCCTCTGGCAAGGGATCCCGCTTTGCGGAGGAAGCTGCCATTTCCCTTGAGCTGTTGTTAGCAGAGCTGCAGGACCTTCCCCCCAAGCTCCGCCACCTGCTCCGGGAGCTGCAACCCGCCTCCCTGGCCTGCGAGTCAGAGCTCTCGGTTACCTTGGAGCTCCAGCCTGTCGACTCTCCTGCTCCTGCTTCCCTGAAAGAATCCCAGGTTTCCCCCTCTCGCTCAGGGCAGGGCGACCCTTGAGCTGGAGAGAGCTTCCTCGCGCAGCAGGTCGGCTTTGTCGGTGCGCTCCCAAGGCAGGTCCAGATGGGTTTGCCCGAAGTGGCCGTAGACGGCTACATCTTGGTAGAAGCGTCCCCCTCGCTGCCGGGGTAGCTCCTGCAGTTGAAAGTGGGCCAGAATAGCTGCTGGCCGCAGGTCGAAGTGGCGCTGCACCAGCCGCAGAAGCTCCTCGTCAGGGATGCGCCCTGTGCCAAAGGTTTCCACCAACAGGTTGATGGGCCGAGCCACTCCAATAGCGTAGCTGACCTGTACCTCGCATTTCTGGGCCAGGCCGGCAGCCACGATGTTTTTGGCAACATAGCGGGCGGCGTAGGCCGCGCTGCGATCCACTTTGGTGGGATCCTTGCCGGAGAAAGCGCCACCCCCATGGCGGGCATAGCCCCCATAGGTATCGACGATAATCTTGCGCCCTGTCAGGCCGGCATCCCCCTGGGGGCCGCCGATGACGAATTTGCCAGTGGGGTTGGTGAGGAAGCGGGTATTGCTGTCTGGTTTGATGGGCAGCTCGGCAAACACAGGCTTTACCACCGCCTCCCAGAGATCGGCGCGGATGCGCTCTTGCACTGCCGTCTCTTCCGTAATGTCGCCGATGGTTGGCGTGTGCTGGGTGGAGATGAGCAGGGTGTGGATGCCCACTGGACGCCCCCCCTCATAGGCTACCGTTACCTGGGTCTTGCCGTCAGGGCGCAGATAGGACAGGGTACCGTTCTTGCGAACCGTAGCCAACTGGCGGCTGAGGCGGTGAGCCAAGCTGATGGGCAAAGGCATCAGTTCGGGGGTCTCGTTGCAGGCAAAACCAAACATCAAGCCCTGATCGCCAGCTCCCAGCAGGTCGAATTCATCTTCCCAGACGGTGCGACTTTCCAGTGACCTGCTCACCCCTTGGGCAATATCAGGAGATTGCTCATCGAAGGCTACTAGCACCGCGCAGCTGTCTGCAGAGAAGCCATTCTCGGCATCGGTATAGCCAATTTCGGTCAGCTTGTCCCGCACTAAGCGCGTGAAGTTGACATGCGCCTTCGAGGTGATCTCCCCCGTGAGGATCACCATGCCCGTGCTCACCACTACCTCTGCCGCCACCCGGCTGGAGGGATCTGCCGTCAAGAGGGCATCCACAACGGCATCGGAGATCTGATCGCAGATTTTGTCGGGATGCCCCTCTGTCACCGACTCGGAAGAAAACAGGAATGACTTGGACAAGGAACCTCTCCTCAAGACGAAACCCACCCACGCTGGCAGAACCCGCCTCTGGGTTCATCTGCAGCAAGGCATGCCCAGCCTTACTAATATACCCCCCTCAGCCAGTGAGGATCTGCTTCAGCCGCTCGCCATTTTTGCGGCCCTGGGGAAGAGCACCCCTAATAAAAAAGCGCCGCCAGGAGGGATCCCCCCAGCTCTGTCAAAATCCTAATCCAACAGCGGCAGCTCTTGGAAAATCTGGAAAAGCGGAAGCCAGATCAGGGGTTTGGCCTGCTAGAGTGCTCCTACAAGTCCTTGCCGCTGCAACCATGACCCACCCTTTTCCAACCGCCCCCAACCCGGAACTGGAAGCTGAGCGCAACTGGCAGCATCGTCAACGAATGCAGCGCCGCCAGCAAATCCAGCGGCAACGCCTGGCAGGCATGCGTGACAACAAAGGCTTAGTTATCGTCTATACAGGTCAGGGCAAGGGCAAAAGCACGGCGGCTTTTGGTACTGTCTTGCGCGCCCTCGGCCAGGGCTTATCGGTGGGGGTGGTGCAGTTCATCAAAGGGGCCTGGGATCCAGGCGAAGCCAAACTGTTGCGCAAGTTGGCTGCCCATCCCGAGCTGGGGCTGGGAAAAGTTGCCTTTTATGCCATGGGGGAAGGCTTTACCTGGGAGACCCAGGATCGCGAGCGGGACATTGCCTGCGCCCAGGCAGCCTGGGAAAAGGGGCGGGAGCTATTTGGCAGCGGCGAGTACCACCTGGTGGTTTTGGATGAGATCAACGTTGCCCTTAAGCTGGGATATCTCTCGCTGGAGCAAGTGTTGGCTGGCCTAGCCGAAAAACCTGAACGGGTGCACGTGATCCTCACTGGGCGAGGCGCACCGGCAGGGCTAATTGAGCGAGCTGACCTGGTAACGGAAATGGCCTTGGTCAAGCATCCCTTTCGCGACCAAGGGATCAAAGCCCAAATGGGTATCGAGTTCTAGCCCTTGGACAAATGGCAATCCTGCTGGCAGCAGCGGCAAGCAGCAGCGGCAAGACCACCGTCACGTTAGCCCTGTTGGCTGCGCTCCGGCGGCGGGGCCTGCGCATCCAGCCCTTTAAGGTGGGGCCCGATTACATCGATCCTCTGTTCCACACGGCAGTGGCCGGGATCCCCTCGCGCAATTTGGATCCCTTTTTAACCGACGAGGACTTTGTGCAGCGCTGCTTTCGCTACCACTGCCAGGACAAAGATGGGGCGATTGTAGAAGGCGCGATGGGCCTCTTCGATGGGCGAGGGCCCGGATCCCTGCCCGGCGGGACAGAGCCTTCCTGGGCTAGCAGCGCCCATGTGGCTCGCCTGCTGGGGATCCCGGTGGTGCTGGTCATCGACAGCAGCGGCATGGGAACGACGGCGGCCGCCCTGCTCTACGGCCTAAGCCACTTCGATCCCCGCCTGACTATTGCCGGCGTCATCTTCAACCGGGTGGCCTCAGAGCGCCATGGCCAGATGTTGCAGCAGGCAGCAGCAGCCGTGGGGATCCCGGTTTTGGGGCAATTCCCCCGCCGCGAGGACTTGCGCCTGCCCAGCCGCTACCTGGGGCTGGTACCTGTCTTAGAACTGGCTGGCTTCTCCCGCTGGCAGGAGGCCTGGGCTGAGCTGGCGGAGCAACACCTAGATTGGGACCAGCTTCTGCCCCTAATCCGCTCACTACCGCCGGCAGTGGGGGAGCTCTGGCCAGGGATCTGCCCCCTTGCAACGCCCGTGCGCGTGGCAGTGGCCCGCGATGCCGCCTTTAACTTCTACTACGCCGACAACTTAGATCTCCTGCGGGCTTGGGGGGCGGAGCTATTGGAGTACTCCCCCCTGGAGGTAGGGCTGTGGCCGCCGGATCCCTGCGATGGCCTGCTCTTGGGGGGCGGGTTTCCAGAACTGTTTGCCGCGGCCCTCTCTGAAAAAATAGCCCAGCAAACTCCGCCACCCATCCACCCCCCCCTCTATGCCGAATGCGGCGGCTTGATGGTGCTGGGAAAGTCCCTCACCGATTGGGACGGGAAGACCTACCCCATGGCTGGCCTATTGCCCATCACCGTGGACATGGGCGAGCGGCTGTACCTGGGCTATCGCGAGGCTAAAGTCCTGCGCCCCACCCTCCTGGCACCGGCTGGGGATCGCCTGCGGGGACACGAGTTTCACCGCTCCCGCAGCAGCCCCCCCTGCCCAAGCCCAGTCTACGCTTGGGGATCCCCGCCTCAGCAGGAAGGCTGGGCCACGGAGCGCCTACAGGCCTCTTACCTGCATCTCCATTGGGGATCCCGTCCCGATCTCGCAGCGCGGCTACTCCAGAATTTTTTGAGGGTGGCTAGAAACGCTCTTGATCCCCCGTTGTAGAGAGGTTTTTCCCCGTCAGGGAGGCTGGGGAGAGGAATTAGCCGTGCTCCCTTCTGTTGCTAGGGGGAAGCAGTGGGGACGAGGCTGCTAGCAACAGTTTAGGTGAGGTGGGCAGCAATTGCGTCCAGGAGGTGGTTTTGATCAATGGGCTTGGTGAGGTAGGCGTTGGAACCAAGTTGTAGCCCTTGTTCCACAGCTTCTCGAGAAGTCTTGGAGGAGAGAAAGACAAAGGGGATGTGGGCTGTGGCTTGATCCCATCGCACAGCATCCAGCACGGCATAGCCGTTGAGCTTGGGCATGACTACATCGCACAGCACCAAGTCTGGCAGGAGGGCGCGCACCATCTGCAGCCCTTCTTCCCCGTCTCTAGCTGCCAACGTATCGTACCCAGCTTGCCGCAACACTTTCTGCAGGTAGGTGCGGATAGAGGGATCATCCTCGATCACCAAGATGCGTTTAGCCATGGGAGGTTGTGAAAAAGCAGGAGACACACACCGCTCAAGCCAAGCTCTGGCTTCCCCGAACCTCTGAAATCCAGGTTGATGCGAGAGCAGTTAGGAGGGCTACAGAGGCAGTATAGGGAAACTTCGGAGAGAAAAACTCCGCCAAATGGCTCATTCTGGGAAGACTTGCGGTTATTCCAGGTAGCTCAAGCTCTCTTTCCCCTCAGGGAGAGGAGTTCATTCCGAGGTGAGTTGTCGCTCCATCAGGCGGGAAAGGGCGGCAGCGGGGGTGGTCTGCCCTTGCAGCAGCCAATGCACCTCCTGGGTGATGGGCACCTGGATGCCGTGCTGGGCGGCGATCTGAACCACCACGGGAGCAGTGTAAACCCCCTCGGCGGTTCCCTCGATCTCGGCCAACACCTGGCCCAGAGGTTTGCCCTGGCCCAAGCCGTAGCCTACGCGGTAGTTGCGGCTTAAAGGACTGTGGCAGGTGGCTAGGAGATCCCCTAGCCCTGAGAGGCCGTTGAAGGTCTCAGGCCGCGCCCCTAGGCGGGATCCCACCCGGATCATCTCGGCCAAGCCGCGGGTAACCAGGGCAGCCCGAGCATTGGTGCCCAGTTGCAGCGCGTCACACACCCCCACAGCAATGGCAATAACGTTCTTGAGAATGCCCCCTAGCTCCACCCCTAGGGGATCGCTGCTGGTGTAGAGGCGAAAGCGCTCGGAGGCAAGGGCATGCTGCACTTGCACTGCCGCCTCGGGATTGCGGCTGGCCACCACTGCAGCTGCTGGCAAACCCTGGCGGATCTCAGCGGCCAGGTTTGGCCCGGAAAGCACCACCAACGGATGAGTAGGGAAAGTGGCTGCCCAGATCTGGGCTGGTGTCAAGAGCTGCAGGGGATCCAACCCCTTGGTGGCCGAGACCAGAATGGCTCGGGGGGGGATCCCCACCTGGCGCACGGCCTCGACCACGGGGCGCACGCCGGCCATGGAGACTGCCGAAATAATGATGTCCGATCCCCGGACTACCTCTCTGAGATCCCAGCCTTTGCGCCGATCCCAAACCTGCACCCAGTGGCCCCGAGCCTGGGCTAACAGAGCCAGGGTACTTCCCCAGGCCCCCGCCCCTAGAAGGGCAATCCTCTGGGGGGATGGTGTAGAAGCTTTCATCCAACCGTTCCAGCCGCAGCTTCTTTGCCCAGAATGCCGCTTGCCCCAGCCCCTGAAAAAGCCCCCGCCAGAGAAAGAACGTTAGTATGGTTGGATACCAACTAGAGGTTTGGCCTAAGAGCAGAGACCATGGCAGAAGCAGGGATCCAACGCCTTCCTGCTGAGGTGGCCGCCCGGATGGGGAGCTGGCGGCACGGCTATGCCCTGACCAATGGCATTCAACTGCACTATGTCACCCAGGGGGAAGGGGAGCTGGCAATCTTGTTGCATGGTTTCCCAGAGTTTTGGTATTCCTGGCGGCACCAGATCCCGGTGTTGGCGCAGCGGTTTCGCGTCGTGGCACCTGACCTGCGCGGCTACAACGACTCTGACAAACCGGATTACGGCTACGACCTGGACACCCTCACCGAGGATGTCCGCGGCCTGCTGGCCCATTTTGGGGCCAAAAGCGCGGTGGTGGTGGCCCACGACTGGGGAGGGGCTATTGCTTGGCACTGGGCGCAACTTTTTCCCCAGGAGATCCGCAAGCTGGCCGTGCTCAACTCTCCTCACCCCGCTTGCTTTCGCCGGGAGTTCCTGACCAATTTGGACCAGATGCGCCGCAGTTGGTACCTGTTTTTCTTCCAGTTGCCCTGGCTGCCAGAGTGGGTGTTGCAGTGGAACCTCGAGGAGTGGGTGCGGCGCATTTTTCAAGAGACCTCGGTGCGCAAAAGCGCCTTCACCCGCCACGACCTAAAGGTTTACCAAGAGGCCCTTGCCAAGCCCAAGGTGCTCACCTCTGCCCTCAACTACTACCGCCACCTGTTTAGCCTGCCCACTCTGCAGAACCTGTTTTTGCAGCCCCTGCGGCCGATCTTCGCCCCCACCCTGCTCATCTGGGGAGAAGAAGACTTTGCCCTTAGCCGCGAGCTGACCGAGGGAATGGATCCCTTCTTCCCCAACGGCCTGCGCAAGGAGTACATCCCCGAGTGCGGCCATTGGGCGCAGCAGGAGGCGCCCCAAACTGTGAATCGGCTGCTCCTAGAGTTTCTCTAGTCCTCCCGCCTGAGAGAACTTTACCGCCCTCAGGGATTGCCCTAGAATAGTCCACTGGATTTAAGCGGGGAAAGTGGCATGGCCCTGGAGTACCCACCCGATCTGCGCTACGTGGACACCCACGAGTACATCCGGGTTGAGGATGACATTGCGGTGATTGGGATCACGGCCTATGCCGTCGATCAGCTGGGGGATATCGTCTTTGTCGGCCTGCCCGAGGAAGGGACAGAAATTGAAAAGGGGGAGAGCTTTGGCTCCGTGGAGTCCGTCAAGGCCGTAGAGGATCTGTATGCCCCTGTCTCGGGGGAAGTGGTGGCGGTAAACAAAGCGGTGGTGGACAGCCCAGAGAGCATTGCCGACGATCCCTATGGAGATGGCTGGCTGATCAAGGTGCGCATGACCAACCCGGAAGATCTCGACGACACGATGAGCGCGGAGGCTTACGCCAGCTTGGTGGAGGGATCCTAAGCCCTACAGCAACACTTCCCGGTTACCCCCTTGCATCTTGGCCCGGCGGAGGGCTTGGTCGGCTGCCTCTAGAAAGCTTTGGACGGAAGTTTCTGCTGAAAGGCTGAGCAAAGAGGCGACGCCAATGCTACAGGTGAGGTGGATAACTTCTGCTCCCACCTGCAGAGGGAGGGATTGGATGGCCTGCCGCAGGCGCTTGGCCAACTGCAGGATTTGAGCTTCCGGAACCCCGCGCACCATGAGGACAAATTCGTCGCCCCCTAGCCGGGCCAGCAGATCCTCGCGGCGAACCTGATCCTGCAGTTGTTGGGCTACTTGGATCAGGGCTTGATCCCCGGCCAAATGCCCCCAGCGGTCGTTGATGAGCTTGAAGTTGTCCAAGTCCAGGTAAAGCAAGTGGAGGGGAAAGCTATGGCGGCGGGCAAAGGCCATCTCCCTCTGCAGGTGCTCTAGGAAAAACCGACGGTTGTGCAGCCCCGTGAGCGGGTCGTAGAGAGCGGCGGCAGCGACCTGGAAAAAGAAAGCCTCCTCCAGCCGGTCATAATAGGCAAACTGCAGGAGGCTATTCCCCAGCTGGATGCGATCCCTATCCGCCAAAACCCGGCAAGTTACCCGTTCCCTATTGACGTAGGTGCCGTTGAGGCTGCCGAGATCGATGAGGACATAGTTTTCCCCTTCCTTCCTCAGCCGGCAGTGCAGCCGAGAGATGGTGTGGTCGGAAAGCTGAACGTCGGCCTGGGGGCTGCGCCCCACTACTGCAGTCTCCCCCAGGCGGAAAGTCTTGCCCCTATTGGATCCCTGAAGCACCGTCAAAAAGGCGCCCACTGCTTTCCTCTCCACCTCCAGCCCGTAGGTTTCCAGGGGCACGGGGGTGGTTGGTTCTTCCGGAGAAGTATCCACAGGCGTAGGGATCCCCTACTTGAGTTAACATGTCTTTTCCATATTATGACGGGTATCATGCCGGCCTGGCTGCTTTCTTCCGCAAAGTTGGCCAGCTCTGGGGAAAATCTCCCAGAGGTCTTCCTTTACTCCAGCCCCAACCGGTGGCGGAAGTAGGGGATGGTCAGCTCCAGGCCCACTGGCAAAGGGATCTGGGGCTCCCACCCCAGCAAGGCGCGGGCCTTGTTGATGTCGGGCCGGCGCTGCTTGGGATCGTCGGTTGGGAGAGGTCGGTGGACGATGGGAGAAGAGCTGCCGGTGAGGGCCAAAACCTGCCGAGCCAACTCTAGAATGGTGACCTCCTGCGGGTTGCCCAGGTTAAAGGGGCCGGGATAAGGGCTGTTCATCAGGCGCACCAGGCCCTCGACGAGGTCGGAGATGTAGCAGAAGCTGCGGGTCTGGGAGCCATCTCCATAGACGGTGAGGGGATCCCCGCGCAGCGCCTGGACGATGAAGTTGCTGACCACGCGACCATCGTCTTCCCGCATGGCGGGCCCATAGGTGTTGAAGATGCGGGCCACGCGGATCTCCGTCTGGTATTGCCGCTGCCAGTCAAAGGTTAGGGTTTCGGCCAGGCGCTTGGACTCGTCGTAGCAGGCCCGCGGGCCGATGGGGTTGACATGGCCCCAGTAGTCCTCCGGCTGGGGATGCACCTGGGGATCCCCGTACACTTCCGAAGTGGAGGCTAGGAGGAAGCGGGCCCCCGTCTTTTGGGCCAGCTCCAGGAGGTGGTAGGTGCCCCAGACGCTGGTGCGGATGGTGCGGATGGGATCCGCTTGGTAGTGGGGGGGAGAGGCAGGGCAGGCCAGGTGGTAGATTTGCTCAATGCCAGCTTTTTCCAGCTCCGGCGGCAGCGGCTCGGCCACGTCGTGCCACAGCAAGGTAAAGGCGGGGTTGTTGCGGTGGGCCCGCACGTTCTCCTCTCGCCCCGTGTAGCCGTTGTCGAGGCAGATAACCGCGTGGCCTTCCTGCAGAAGGCGGCTGACCAGATGGGAGCCGATAAACCCCAAACCACCCGTTACCAGAACCTTCACCAGCCCACTCCAATTAAGGTGATGCCCGCCTGTTGAAGGGCCTGCCGGTCAAGGCAATTGCGGCCGTCGACGATAAGAGGCCGCCGCATCAGCTCGGCAAGGCGCCGGTAATCCAGCGACAAGAACTCCGGCCACTCTGTCACCAGCACCAGGGCGTCGCAATCCTGGGCCAGGCGGAACACGTCTGTTTCCACCACCACATGGGCTAGGCCCTCCCGCATTCCCGAAGCCGAGACAATGGGATCATAGGCTTTTACCTTGGCCCCCAGGCGGTGGAGCTGCTCAATTAAGGTTAGAGACGGCGCATCCCGCAGGTCGTCAGTGTGGGGCTTGAAGGTGAGGCCCAAAAGGCCAATGGTCTTGCCCTTAAGCACCTTAAGAGCCTGCTGCAGCTTTTCCACCAAGCGCTGCCGCTGCTCGCGGTTGACCTCGACAGTAGCCCGCAACAGCTTGGCCTCATAGCCGTAGTCAGCCGCCGTCTGGATCAAAGCGGCCAAATCCTTGGGGAAGCAGCTCCCCCCCCAGCCTATGCCGGCGTTGAGGAAGGCGCGGCCAATGCGCTTATCGAGGCCAATCCCTTCGGCCACCTGGAGGATGTCGGCGCCGGTGCGCTCGCAGATATTGGCAATCTCGTTGATGAAGCTGATCTTAGTGGCTAGGAAGGCGTTGGCGGCATATTTGATCATCTCGGCGGAGGCCAGGTCGGTGACCAGCAAGGGCACGGGATCCCCGCCCAAGCCTTGCTGGCGGCTGAGGATGGGCTCGTAAAGTTGCCGCAGGATCTCGATGGCCCGGGGGCTGTTGGAGCCAATCACGATGCGGTCGGGGTAAAAGGTATCGTGGATGGCGCTGCCCTCCCGCAGAAACTCGGGGTTGCTCACCACGTCGAAGGGCGGCACCCAGGGAGACCTGTCCAAGGTAGCCAGGGAGGAGGGGGTGGGATCCCCGCCCGCTATGGCCATCTTCTGTTTTTCTGCCTGGCTGCCTAGCCGCTGCTTGGCGGCCTCTGCCGCCCCGTCCAGAATCAGCATGCGCACCCAGTCGCCGGAGCCGATGGGGACAGTAGACTTGTTAACAATAACCCGGTAGCGGTCGTCTAGGTGCTGGCCGATCTCCCGCGCTACAGCCTCTACGTAGCGCAGGTCTGGCTCGCCGCTGGGCAGAGCTGGCGTCCCTACGGCAATGAAGATGACCTCGCTGGCCTGCACCCCCAGGGCAAGATCGGTGGTAAAGTGCAGCCGACCGGCCTCAGTTCCAGCCCGCACCAGGTCTTCCAGGCCGGGCTCGTAGATGGGCAGGCGGCCCCGCTGCAACCCTTCAATTTTGGCAGGGTTGTTGTCCACGCAGATAACGCGGTGGCCTATTTGGGCTAGACAGGCGCCGGTTACCAACCCCACATAGCCGGCCCCCACGACCGCCACGTCCATCGCCTGCCGCTCCTTCCTGTCGATCCTCGGTTCTAAAGTACCCCATCCCCTGGGATTACCTATCCCCTTATAAAGTCGGCTCCTAGGAGGAGGTTAGTGGCAAAATGAGGCTAACGGACTTCCGCCTGAGGCTCCCCAGCAGTGAGCTGGCCCAGCTCTGCCGCCATAGCCAGCCGCCGTCAGCGCCAGGTGCAGAGGGTGCTGTACGTTACGTTGGGGCTAAATAGCCTGGTGTTTGCCATCAAGTTAACCCTGGGGCTGGCGACGGGATCCCTAAGCTTGGTGGCCGATGCCCTGCACAGTGTTACCGACAGCGCCAGCAACCTCCTTGCCCTGGTGGCGGTCCACTTTTCCTCGCCAGAGCCGGATGAGGAACATCCCTATGGCCGCAGCAAGTTTGAGGCAATCGGTGCCCTGGGGATCGCTGCCCTTTTGGCCATGGCTTGCTTCGAGATCCTCAGCGCAGCGGTGGGACGGTTTTTTAAGCCCCTGCCTCCCCAGCTCCAGATCGACGGGCTGACCTTGACGCTAATGCTGGGGGTGCTGGGGATCAACCTCTTCGTAGCCTTCTATGAGCGCTCCTGGGGCAAGGCTCTGGCTAGCTCGCTGCTCTTGGCCGATGCCCGCCATACCCTCAGCGATGTCTGGGTAACCCTGACGGTATTGCTGGGTCTAGCCGGGATCCACCACTGGAGGATCCCCTGGCTGGATCAGGTGCTGGCTGTGCCGGTGGGGCTGCTGGTGTTCTGGAGCGCCTGGGAAGTACTGCAGGAAAACATTCCCGTTTTAACCGACCGGGCGGCCATTCCGCCTAAAACATTGCGGGAGCTGGTTCTCAGCTTGCCTGGCATCCTCGACTGCCACGACATCACCTCCCGCGGCATCCCAGGGCGGATGATCTTCATCGAAATGCACATGGTGGTGGAGCCACTGGACGTTGAGTCGGCCCATCGCCTCACCGAAGCAGTGGAACACCTGCTGCAGGAGCGCTCCGGTGCGGGTCACCATCCACCTGGAGCCGCTCTGAAAGACTTATACAACCCCGGGCAAAAGCAGACTTTCGCTCGGCGTTGAGGCTTTCTTCCTGCTTCCACGACCCGTGGCTAGTGGCAGAGTCCACCCCTACCACCCCGCCAGAGGGATCTCCACAGGCGTAACTTCCCCGCGAGCTGCAGGTAGATGCTCCTTGCCCTTAGAAGGCACACAGGCTAAAGACGGAGCCAACTTTAGCCTAGGCAAAACGCCTACTCAAGAAGATTACCTGCTAGCCTACTAGCTCAGCCCATCTACGTCAAGGCAGAAGGTTAGTTGTGCCACAAAGTGGCCAATTGTCCGGTGAATCAAGGACTAGAGGAGATCCCTAGCCCCACGGTCAATCCGCCCAAGCCGCAGAGTTCGCCTTGCGCCAAGGGGCCTCCTCACCAGAGCTCTTCTTGGGTTCCTTGCATTCCTTGCCCCACCCGGGTTTAATGGGGGTAGACAAGAGACCGCAGCACCCGTACCTGTTGCTGCACTCCTGTATGCTGCAGGCTAGCTTCCCCTTTGGGAAGTCCTAGGAATTGGAAAAAAGAAAAAGGAGGGCGCCTTGAGCCTGAGAGTTGCCGTGGTGGGGGGCGGGCCAGCAGGGGCTTCTGCAGCCGAGGTTCTGGCTCAAGCCGGGATCGAGACCTTTTTGTTTGAGCGGAAGCTGGACAACGCCAAGCCCTGCGGAGGCGCTATTCCCCTCTGTATGGTTTCGGAGTTCGACCTGCCGGAGGAGATCATCGACCGCAAGGTGCGCAAGATGAAGATGATCTCGCCCTCCAACTACGAGGTGGACATCGCCCTCGAAAATGAAGGCGAGTACATTGGCATGTGCCGCCGCGAAGTCCTTGACGCTTTCTTGCGCAACCGCGCCCGTCAAAAGGGGGCAGAGCTCATTCACGGCAAGGTGATGCACCTGGAAGTCCCCAAAAATGGCCAGGATCCCTACGTCTTGCACTACGTCGACTTTTCCGGCAACGCGCAGCAGGGGGTACCTCGCTCGCTGGCGGTGGATGTGGTGATTGGGGCGGATGGGTTCCACTCGAAGGTGGCAGAGGCCATTGGTGCCGGGGACTACAACTATGCCCTGGCTTTTCAGGAGCGCATTCGCCT
The DNA here is from genome assembly GCF_047462135.1 of Synechococcus sp. O70.2. NCBI lineage: Bacteria > Bacillati > Cyanobacteriota > Cyanophyceae > Synechococcales > Synechococcaceae > Synechococcus > Synechococcus sp. O70.2. The sequence goes on along the minus strand of NZ_JANSIS010000002.1, from coordinate 260,022 downwards.
CCCCGAGGACAAAATGGCCTACTATGCTGAGCGGGCAGAGATGTACGTGGGAGACGATGTCTCGCCCGACTTTTATGCCTGGGTGTTTCCCAAGTGCGACCATGTGGCGGTGGGTACCGGCACGATGAGGGCCAACCAAGCCCAGATCCAAAAGTTGCAAGCCGGGATCCGCGCCCGCGCTGCTGACCGGATCCGTGGGGGCCAGGTGATCAAGGTGGAGGCCCATCCCATTCCAGAGCATCCCCGTCCGCGCCGCGTAGTGGGCCGGGCCGCCTTGGTAGGAGACGCAGCAGGGTATGTAACCAAGGCAAGCGGCGAAGGGATTTACTTTGCTGCCAAGTCGGGCCGCATGTGCGCCGAGGCTATTGTTGAAACTTCCAACGGCGGGAAGCGTATCCCCACAGAAGAGGATCTCAAGCTCTATCTCCAGCGCTGGGATCGCCAGTACGGCCTGACCTACAAAGTCTTGGACATTCTGCAGCGGGTGTTCTACCGCTCCAACGCCACCCGCGAAGCTTTTGTCGAGATGTGCGCCGACCGGGATGTGCAGCGGCTAACCTTTGCCAGCTACCTCTATAAGACGGTGGTGCCGATGAGCCCCTGGGTGCAGTTCAAGATTACCGTTAAAACCCTGGGCAGCTTGCTGCGGGGCAACGCCCTGGCTCCCTGAGGGAGCTTTACTGCCACTGGAAGGTAACAGTAACCCGATCCCAGTTGGCGTCCGTTTTCAGCACGCTGGCAGAAGCTTTCTGGCCAGGAGGTACATTGCTGGGCTCAAAGGCGGCCACGCGCGTATCGACGACTTCTCCGCCACGGTAGAAGGTAAAACGGGCGCGGGCGTTGAGGACAGTGCGGTTGCTGCGGTTGATGGCCTCCACACTCAGGCGACTGCCAGCCCCTACCCGCTCTTCGCGGATTGATCCCACAATCACCAACTCGCCCGGGTTGGGTCCGGATGCCGCAGGCGTTGGGCTTGCAGGGGCAGAGGGTTGGGGGGTGGCGCCTTGCTGCTTCAAGAGCTCCAAAACGCGGGCCAGCTCCTGCTGAAAGAAGACAAACGCTTCCCGCGATTGGTTGGCCACCTGGGCCAGGATCAGCCGATCCGCTTCGGTCAGAGGGATCTCCAGGAGGGGATTTGGCCCTTTTAGGGTAACCCGGATGCTGGCAACCTCCTGGTTGATGAACTTATCCAGATAGGGAAAGAGATTAAGGATGCAATCTTGAAAAGATCCCAGCGGCAAGGTGCTCTTGTTGGTCAGCACCAAGTCCGCCCGCTCGCAGCTAGCCCGATCCGCCAGCTCAATTTCCAGGGGCACCCGAAAGGAGCCCGGACTGGTGTTGGTGATGGTAACCCGAGTGCCGGACACCACCTCTCGCCAGCCATGGATAACTTCTACGCTGGGGCGAGTCACCTCTTCCGTGAAGTACTCTCCCGCCCAGGCAGGGGATCCGCAGAAGGTGAGCATAGAAAGCAACGCCGCCACTGGGCAAGTTCGTCGCCAATTCACCTTCACTTTTCCTCCCTTGCAGATCTGGGACACTGCCTGCCCCTGGCAACAGCTTCTAGCGTCAACTAAGTCCGTCTAGGGTAAAATCGAGAAGTTCAAAGCGTTACAAAACTTTGGGCCTGCCGACCAGTGCGGCCGTGTTCCTCGCTTAACTAGGCAGTATGGCTAGATCCCTAGCTTCGTGGCTCAATCGGCTTGCCCTCCTGCGAGGCCTAGTCTTTATCCTAGCAGTGGTAGTGGCTCTCACCTACTTGGGCTTTAGCCGAGAAGTTCGCCTCGGCCTTGACCTCAAAGGCGGGACGCAGCTTACCCTGCAAGCTCTGCCGACGCAGGAGGTGCCTGAGATTACTCCCGAAGTGATGCAGAGAGTGGAGGCTGTTATCCAGCAGCGGATCAACGGCCTGGGGGTGACTGAGCCTTTGATTCAAATCAGTGGCCGGGATCGTCTATTCGTGCAACTGCCTGGGGTAGCAGATCCGGATCGGGCGGTTGCTCTTTTGGGCGACACAGCCCAGCTGGAATTTCGCAAGGGCCTAGTTCCGGTCAGCGCCCTGCCCCGCAACGAACGGGGGGAGGTAACAGCCGGAGAGAACCCCGAAGCCTTGTTTGAAGGGGTCGGCCTCACCGGGGATCTGCTGCGCAACGCCTATCCCCAGGCCCCTCGCCGCGGCTCCCAGAGCTGGGAAGTGCTGCTAGAGTTTAAGCCGGAGGGGGCTGAGAAGTTTGCCCAGGTCACCCGAGAGCTGGCTGGCACGGATCGCCCCTTGGGGATTTTTCTGGACGAGGTGCTCATCAGCGCCCCGATCGTGGGGCCGGAGTTTGCCCGCACTGGCATTACTGGCGGAACGGCGGTGATCACAGGCAATTTCACGGTGGAAACTGCCACCGACCTAGCGATAAAGCTCAAAGCGGGGGCGCTGCCGGTTCCAATTCAGGTGATTGAAAACCGCACCGTCGGGGCCACCCTAGGAGAAGAAAGTGTGCGCCGCAGCCTCTATGCCGGTATCGGCGGCCTGGTGCTGGTGTTTGTGTTCATGGTGGCCTACTACCGCCTGCCGGGACTCATTGCCGACATCGCTCTCCTCATCTATGCCCTCTGTACGTTTGCTTTGTTCCAACTGCTGGGGGTGACCATGACCCTGCCAGGAGCCGCTGGCTTCATTCTCAGCATTGGCATGGCGGTGGACGCCAATGTGCTAATCTTTGAGCGCATCAAAGAGGAGCTGCGGGCGGGCAAGTCCATCTACAAGTCCATCTCGGAAGGGTTTAGCCGCGCCTTTAGCAGCATTCTCGACAGCAACGTCACCACCCTTTTGGTCTGTGGCGTGCTCTTTTGGTTGGGGATGGGGCTGGTGAAAGGTTTCGCCGTAACTCTGGCTATTGGCGTTTCGGTAAGCTTCTTTACGGCCATTACCTGCACCCGCACCCTGCTGTTGGCGGCAATGGGGATCCCTGCCCTGCGCAAACCTGAACTCTACGGCGTTCGCATGGAGGCGGCCCAACCATGACCGCGCAAGAGCTAGCAGGCGGATCCTCGCGGTTGCTCGACTACCGCTTCGACATCGTCGGGCGCAGCAAGCTCTGGTTTACCCTTTCCTTGGCGGTCTTGCTGGTGGGGCTGGCCAGCATGGCCTTTTCCCTGGCTTCTCTGGGAACTCCCCTGCGGCTGGGGTTGGATTTTTCCGGCGGCACCTTGCTGGATCTGCGTTTTGAGCGGCCTGTCACCACCGACGAGCTGCGGCGGGCGCTGCAGGAACATGGTCTGGGAACCAGCATCATCCAACTGGACACCCAGACGGGCCAGGAAGCCCTGATCCGCATGCCCCCTCTGACGGAGCAAGAGCGCCTGGCAGTGGAAGACACGCTGCGGCAGCGGGTGGGATCCTTTGAGCGCAGGCTGGTGGAGACGGTGGGCCCGACGGTGGGGCGTTTGCTCTTGCGCTCCGGCCTCGTGGCCGTGCTCATCTCCTTTGGGCTCATTGTGGTGTATCTGGCCCTGCGCTTTCAGTGGGATTACGCAGTGTTTGCCATTGTGGCCTTGCTGCACGATGTGGTGTTGACCACAGGGCTGTTTGCCCTTTTGGGCCTGACGGCGGGCATGGAGGCGGACAGCCTGTTTGTGGTGGCGCTGCTAACCATCATCGGCTTTTCCGTCAACGACACGGTGGTCATCTACGACCGCATCCGGGAGAACCTGCGTCTAGTCAGCCGCCGGGTCAGCTTTGCCGAGGTGGTGAACCTGTCTTTAAACCAAACTTTTGCCCGCTCCCTAAACACCACTCTGACGACGATGCTGCCCCTGGTGGCCATTGCCATTTTTGGCGGGGCCACGTTGAAGGGGTTTGCGATTGCTTTGCTCATCGGCTTTAGCTTGGGGGTCTATTCCAGCATCTTTATCGCCAGCCCCCTGCTGGTGTGGTGGCGGCAGCGGCGCTATGGCAGAAAGGTGCCTTCCAGCGCAGAGGGGTAAGACGGCAGCAGCGGCCTACCAGTGCAGTCGCTGTCCATGGGCAACCAGGTAGCGCTGCAAATCGGCCATCTTGCCCTGCGGCACGATTTGGGCCGGGGTCAAGCTGGGATCCTGGCTACGCAACCAGGCCACAATGAGCCCAGCTGCTGAGCCGATGGTCCACTCCCCGTAGTGGGTGCGGGTAGCGGCGTTAACAATGTGGCTGACAGCGATCCCTTTGCCGCCAATAAGCAGGTTATCCACCTTCTGCGGGATCAAAGCTTCCAAGGGAATGAGAATGGGGCGAACGGAAAACTCGCTGACCGGCGCGGAGCTGGCCGACCGGGAGGGCTCCCAGTTGCGGTAGCGACAGCCGTGCATGTCGATGGCGTAGTGGGTGATCCCGACAACGGTGGGTCTGAAATCCCGCCCTCCGCTGGCGCCAACCCGGATGTCCTGCTCCAGTATCATGAATTCCGCCTGGCCGTAGGCAGCTCGCCCCAGGATGCGCCGCCCCTCTCGGATGTAGGGGTAGAGGCTGAGGCCAGAGCGGGTGCCCAGCAAGGAGTCTTCGGCAAACACCAGGGAGAGGGGATAGCCGGGCCGGGATTGGGTTTCCATCAGCCACTCGGCAAACAACAGGGCGTGGTTTTCTCCATCTTTGAGGGCGGAGACGTCCAGCCCCCCCAACCAGTTGTGGCGCTGCCCCGAGGCCACCAGCCGCTCTTCGGTCAGGATCAGGGGCGGGTTCATCAGCCCCCAGTCGTTGCCGCGGTTCCAGTTCACCAGGGTCAGATCTCCGGGAACCGGGGTGCCGTAGAAGGGATCCGTGCGGCCCTTGCTGACGATGCGGCGATAGTTGAAAAAGCTCCGGCCGCTGAAGGTGGGAAAGCCCTCCAGGTCAAACTGGCGGCGGTGTTCGGCGCGGGAGTAGCCCGGCTGCAGCTGGGCCAGCTCGGCGCGGGAGCGGCCGCCATCGTCGCGGATGGCCAGCACAAAGGGAAAGGTAAAGGCCTGGGTACACTCCGGGTTGCTGGCCGGGGCGGCATTGGGCTCTCCGGTTAGATCCCGCCCTTCCGAGCCCAGCCGGTAGGGGATGCCAGCCCAGCCCACCAGCTCGCCGGTATCGGTGGCGTCGATGACGAAGAAGGGACGGCCCGGCGGTGCCTGTAGCCGCAGCACCCGTTTGGCAAACACTTCCGTCTCCTGCCAGCTATACCAGCTCACCAATTCGCGCCACAGCCGTCCTGGCGGCACGAAGTTGGGATCCCGTGGTTGTCGCTGCACAGCATAAATGCTCTCAATCCGGGAGCCGTCGGCGCTGAAGGTGGCCCCCTTAAAAGCCGTCTGGGTGGCCCAGCGACTCTGGGGAGCATGCTGAGCTGCCTGCCGCAGCCAGGTATCCACCGCCTGCAGACCTGCCTGGGGCGGAAAACACAAGCTCCCTACCCAGCAACTGTTGATCTTGGCCACGCGGGTGCCGGGCGGGATCCCTGTCCAGGACGGGAGATGCACCGGCTGGCTTTCAATGAGGGCCTTAAACTCCAGCCAGTGGCGGGAAAAATTGCCCCGCTGCCGCATGAGGAGAGACTCATCGAGGGCCGATACCCCTTGGGAAGTGATCTGCCCCCCTAGCCAGGGAGTGAGCTCGATGAGGCAGGTTTGCACGCCCCCCCGCATGGCTTGGCCTGCTGCCGCCACGCCCCCCAGAGATCCGCCCACCACCACCAGCTCGCACTCCCAGATCTCCTCCGGCTGCGGCAGGGGATCCAGCAGGGGCCAGCCGTGGGCGGTAAAACGGGGCAGCTCCGGCGGGGATCCCCCTTCCGGCTGGGAGAGGGCGGCAAACCCTGCCCCGGCCACAAAGCTCAGCAGCGACAGGATCCCCAGTCCCAGAGCTCGTTTCTGGCTAAGTCTCCGCTGCGCTGCTCGGATCCCTCTGCTGGCCTTGCTCACTGGAGCCCCACCCCCCACGCCGCGCCAACACCTGCTTAGACAGCGATCCCAAGCCTATGAGGAGAATACTCGACAAGCTGCCCCCAGGGGTCAGACTGGGCAAGCTACAGGGCATAATGGGCTAGCAACTTGTCTCCAACAGGGATCCACAGCACTATGGGACGGGCAAAGAAGGTGGTTTTGGCCTACTCCGGCGGCGTTGACACCTCCGTCTGTATCCCCTACCTCAAACACGAGTGGGGGGTGGAATCGGTGGTTACCCTGGCGGTGGATCTGGGGCAAGGAGCAGAGCTGGAGGCCATCCAGGCCAAGGCCCTTAGGGCAGGGGCAGAGCAATCGCTGGTGCGGGAGGCTGTCCAGACCCTAATTACCGACTATGCCTTCCCCGCCCTCCAGGCCAACGCCCTCTACGAACAGCGCTACCCTCTCTCCACTGCCCTAGCCCGACCCCTGATTGCCAAGCTCCTGGTGGAGGTGGCAGAGGAAGTGGGTGCCGACGCAGTGGCCCATGGCTGCACCGGCAAAGGCAACGACCAAGTGCGCTTCGACCTGGCCATTGCCGCCCTAAACCCTAGGCTAAAGGTGCTGGCCCCAGCGCGCGAGTGGGGCATGACCCGCGAGGAGACCATTGCCTATGGGGAGCGCTACGGGATCCCCATGCCGGTGCAGAAGTCCAGCCCCTACAGCATCGACCTCAACATTCTAGGCCGCAGCGTCGAAGCCGGGATCCTGGAGGACGCCGACCAAGAGCCGCCGGAGGAAGTGTATGCCCTCACCCGGCCTCTTTCTCAAACCCCCGACGAACCCGCCTATGTGGAGATTGCCTTTGAAGAGGGGATCCCAGTGGAGCTGGACGGGCAGCGCCTTGGCCCCCGAGTCCTCTTTGAGCGGCTCAATGCCTTGGCCGGCAGCCACGGCGTGGGCCGCATCGACATGATTGAGGATCGGCTGGTGGGGATTAAGTCGCGCGAGATCTACGAGTGCCCCGCTCTAACTGTGCTCATTCAAGCCCACCGCGAGCTGGAAAGCCTCACCCTTCCCCGCGAGGTCCTCCACTACAAGTACGGCATCGAGACCACCTACAGCCAGTTGATCTACAACGGCCTTTGGTATTCGCCGCTGCGGGAGGCTCTTGACGCCTTTGTCCGCACCACCCAGAAAAGCGTCACCGGCGTCGTGCGGATGCGTCTGCACAAGGGCCAAGCGGTCTGCGTGGGCCGCCGTTCCCCTTACTCCCTCTACAACCCAGAGCTGGCCACCTACGGGGAAGGGGATCAATTCGACCACCGAGCTGCCGAAGGCTTTATCTACATTTGGGGCTTGCCTACCCGTGTTTGGGCTGAGGTTCACCGCTGGCGCGAAGGGAGATAGGCCTATTCCGCCGGCGTTCCCGAGCAGATGGCTGTTCTTGTCTAGGTTCGGCGGAAGTTGTTGACGTCTAGGGCTGGCAACTCTACCTGTTCCACCTGAGGTCGAAAGCCCAGCCAAGGGGTGGCCAACTGGGCAAAGCGCTCTGGATCCCCGCTGACATAGAAGCGGTGCGGTTCGTCATGGGGTGCTGTTGGGGGCCGGCGGAGACCCCAGAGGCCGAGTTCACGGGCTAGCGAGCGCACCAGGGCCACGCTGGGATCCACCCGCTTGACCGAAGGGGGCAGCAGAGACTTCAGCAGGGGATCAAGGAGAGGATAGTGGGTGCAGCCGTAGACAAGGGTGTCGATCCCCTGCCGTAGAAGCGGCTGTAAGTAGCGTTTGGCGGCCTGCTGCAGCTCGAGGCTGTTCAACTGACCGGCTTCGATGAGGGGAACAAACGCCGGGCAGGCCTGCTCCCAGCAGTGGACAGGCTGGGGAAAGCGCTTGGGATCCAGGGCGCTGTACTCACGGATGGCCTTGGAGTAGGCGCGGCTTTTAACCGTAGCCGCCGTGGCAATGACCCCAATGCGGGATCCTTGGGCCAAGGCCGCCTGGGCGCCGGGCAGGATGAGGCCAAGGATGGGTAGGGCAAACTCCTGCTGCACTTGCTCTAGGGCCAGCGCCGAGCTGGTGTTGCAGGCCATCACCACGACTTTCACCGGCTGCGCCTGCATCCAGCGTAGGATCTGGCGCACGAAGGTCAAGATCTCCTCAGGCGAGCGATCCCCATAGGGCAGCCGCGCCGTATCGGCAAAATAGACAAGGCGCTCTTGGGGCAATTGCCGCCGCAGGGCCCGCCAGACGGTGAGCCCCCCCAGGCCACTGTCAAACACCCCAATTGGCCAACTGGGATCTGGCTCTCTTGTCCACCCCCAACGCATGCTCCTTCCTCCCTCACTACCTTGGCCTAAGCTGCTGTATCCTACCCTGCCTTGAGACGGGCGGCACGCTCTAGCGGTTGCGCAAGAAGGTCTCGATGCCCTCGGCAATGGCTCCCGCCAAAACGGCCTGGTATTCGGGGGTGGCCAACTTTCGCCCTTCCGTGGGGTTGGTAACATACCCCAGCTCCAGCAGCACCGAGGGCATGCCCACGGGCGTTTCCCGCACCATGAAAAAGCGGGCCCGTCGCACCCCCCGATCCGCAGCGCCAGTAGCTCGCACCAGGCTGCGGTGCAAGATTGCTGCTAGCTCGGCGCTATCCGGCCGTAGGTAGTAGGTCTCGATGCCGTGGACGCTGGAGCGATCCAGAGCGTTGGCGTGGATGCTCACCAACAGCGTGGCGTTGGCCTGCACGGCTATATCCACCCGCGGCCGCAGCAACACCTCACGGTCGTCGGTGCGGGTCATCACCACCTCATAGCCCCGCTCCTGCAGCAGGTGTCGGACCTGGTGGGCCACAAGGAGCACAATGTCCTTCTCCAAGATCCCATCTACCCCAACAGCACCGGGATCCCGTCCCCCGTGGCCTGGATCCAGGGCAATAACCGGCCGGCTTGGGCGAGGACGGGAAGCCTGGGCAGGCGGCTGCGGCTGGGATGTGGGAAAAGGAGCGCCTAGAGGACGCAACTCCAAAGTGATGCGGCGGGATCCCTGGCCGGGATTGGGCTCAAAGACATTGAAGTCCTCGGCGGGCTGCACCAGAATGCTGACCGTGCGGGCATCTTCCTGCACAAGGCGGATCCGCTGCACCGGTCCCCCGACCGGCAAGCCGGGATCCGGCAAGGACTCGGGCAGGCGCGCTGGTGCCACGTTGATGCGGTAGCTGCCGCTTTCGGGATCCCAGCCAGCCCGGTAGAACATAAACCCATCGGCGCTGATGATGAGCTGATTTCCCCGCAGTTCCACAGAGCGCAAGGTGGCCAGCGGCCCTTGGGAATCAGTTAGGCTGATATCAGGCAAAAGGCTGGCCTGGGCAGCACCCCCAGCAGGCTGGATCCAGATTCCTCCCTGCTGTGGGTCGTAGCGGGCCTCCCAATCCCCACTGGAAGGATCCACATCCAACACCACGCGGGCAATCGTAGGCTCGAATTGCCCAACACGCAGCCGCAAAACCCCCAAGCGGTTGACAGGATAGACCCGCTGGGTGAGGGCAGGACTAAGGGTGGTGTTGAGAAAATCCACAACCACCCGATTTGGATCGAAGAGGCGCCGCACCGTGGTGGAAGGGTTGCCCTGGGTGCGAATGAAAAAGCCCTCCGCCTGGGGAGAGATGGCCAAGATCTGATGGCTGGAACGGGAGCTTGCAGGAGGAGGGAGTGGTCTGGTTTCAGGGCGACGGGGCGGCTCTAAGGATGGGGACGAGGCGGTGGACTCCTGGGAACCAGGGGGAGGGGGAAATAGCGAGGCAGGGAGCGAGGGTTGCTCGGGTTGGAGGAACTGAACAGCCCAGCGGGAAGGGCTGGCGGTAAGGAGTTGCAGTTGGTCAAGGCTAAGGGGCTGGTCCGGCTGCAGGTGGAGGACAAAGCGGGTGATGGTCGGGGTGAGCTGTTTGATCTCCAACAAGGTAACTCGCCCTGGAAAGGTCTGGCTTTGGGGCTCGCGTCCAAAAAGGGTGTTGGGAAAATCCAGAACCACCCTAGGAGGGTTTTGCAGCACAAACAGAAAAGGCCGCACCTCTCCTTGGGTGTTGACCTCCAGCCATCCCCGCTGCGGGTCGTAGTGCCAGCGGTCAATGCGAGACAGACCGGTAACGGTAGTCAGTTGGGCTTGAACGGGCAAGGGGGAAAATAGACCCGCTCCAGCTAGGCCCCACAGCAGCATTGCTCCCCAAAGGGAGCACGGCTTGGGATCCCATCTTATTCCCCGCTTGTCCAAGCCAGGCATACCGTCCACCCACTCTGCCTACCTGCTGCCCTCAACTATACCAACCTCCCCCCAAGGCGACCTGAAGGGAGCGCCCTCTTGCTGCTGCCGGCGGAGCTAGCTGAGGATAGTGGGGATCCTTCCCCTGAGATTTCGCCAAGTCATAGGGCAGTGACAGGCCCACCCGATCCTCTCTCTCTGGCCCGCGCCGGTAATAGTCAAGCGATTGTGCAGGTTGTCCGCTTGGAGCTGCTGCGGCAAAAGTGGCCTGCACAAGTTCGCTTTGCTGATAACACCCTGCACATCTACCTGCTGGGATCCCTTCCCGGACAACCCTCCCCTCAAGTGGTGACCGCCCGGCTTTTTCTAATGTTGAAGCAGCTGCGGATCCCACGGCTGGAACAAGTGGAAATTTGTGCTTTCCTTGGCTCCCAGTTGCTCTGGCGACGCAGACTGAGAATAGGCTCCCGGCGGCGTTGGGATCGGTTTTCCTTCGATAACTGGGCAGTCAACGCTTGGGCTTACCCGGCTGCATTTGTGGTGGCCCTGATGGTAAACAACATAGGCTTGTTGCAGTTGTTGCATTTGCCTCTTCACATTTGGATCCACGAATTTGGCCATGCCACCGTCGCCTGGTGGAGCGGGTATCGGGCTTTGCCTCTGCCCATCGGCTGGACAAGCGTTAGCTCGCAGAGGGATCCCTTTGTGTATTTTGGAATCCTCTTTTTACTGATTCTACTCTTCTGGTCAGCCCGCAAGGAGCGGATTGGGTGGCTGCAGGTGCTGGCCATCTTTCTTGCTCTATTGCAGTTTTACATGACCTGGCTGATGCCCAATCGCACCTGGGAGATGTTGTTTGTCTTTAGCGGCGTTGGAGGAGAATTTTATCTCAGCACCTTTCTGATGGCCAGCTTTTATTTTCCCCTGCCAGATCGTTGGCGATGGGACTCTTTGCGATTTGTCGTGCTGGGGATCGCGAGCAGCAGCCTCTGGAAAAGCTTTTGGCAGTGGCATCTTATTCAGCAAGGGTTAGCCCCGATTCCTTGGGGAACCCTACTAGGCGGCCAAGGAGATGCTGCTGGGGATATGAACCGCCTGGTTTATGAGTTTGGTTGGAGCGAAAGCCAAATTGTCCAAACCTACAAAAGCCTAGGAAACTGGTGTGTCTTGTTCATATTGGGCTTGTATGTCTTTTTTCTGCTGCGCATGAACAATGAGACTTGGTTGTCTCTACAAGCAAGATTTATCCTCTGGGTCGATGCTCTTTTTGAACCGAGTAAGCATCGCTAAAAAAAGCCATATCTTCTCACCTTTTTTGGGAAAAAGACTGAGTCGAGGCGCAGCAGCGAAGGCTTTAGATCTTGCTCAAAGTGACTGTAGACCAATAGACTTGTCGAGGGCACTAGAAAAGAGCCAGAAACCCTCGGTTAATGGGAGATCTCTCTCAGAACGCCTGCGCAGTACTGTCAATGTCCTGGGGCTAGATTCAGGCGCTTGGGATTAAACTCTGTTGCTGTGATAGATGGTGGCAATCTGTAGGGCTGTAGTACAAATATTGGGGATCCTAAAATGCCCTGAAAATCGTTGTGAATTATGTGGGTCTCATTTGCACAGCGGCTCCCTGGAGGGACAACAGCAAGAGGTGGGTGTATTTAAACAGCATGACTCAGGCAGGAGCCGACCTGGCTTTCCATCCCCCTCCCTGCAGAAAGGGGTGCTGGCTAGTTGAGATCCTCGTCTTATCTTACTGCTGGCAGGATCCTGAGGGTGGAGGTTGCATTCATTCTTAGGCAGCCTCTGGAGTACCAACTTCCAACTGTTGCCGATTCCCCTCACCCAGGCTAAACTGGCTACTACCCAGAGGGCGAGATCTCGGATCAACTGGCGCGTTAGTTTGCCCACCTCAAACCAAGGGTGACTCACCCGCAAATACCCCAGCAGTGATCGGCTCTGTAAACTGACGCAGCCAATGCCACCGGGCACCGTGGGCCAGATAAGCCACTCCAGGTCAATGTGGCTGTCCTCTAGGGTGCTAGCTTCCAAGCTGTGGCACCAGCAGCACCGCTGTAACTGGCCAGCCGCTGCTGTGTCGCTTGGAACTGGAGCTAGCTGTGGACACGAGGCTCAGGGTGGAGGGTAGAGAGGATCTCGGCTTCTACTTGCAGCAGGGTGTCCAGACGCTCCTGCACCTGGTCGGCGGGGAACTGTGCCAGGGCCAGATCCAAATACAACTGCCAGTGCCGTTCTTCAGCCGCTGCCAGCCAGAGGTAAAACTGCCGCAGGTCGGGATCGGGGAGGTGAATTCCCAGCAGGCTTAGGCGTTCGTGGCTGCGAGCTTCGATGATAGCGGCCACTAGCAGTGCATCCAGAAGACGCTCTGGCTCATGGCGGCGCAGGTGCTGGTTGAGGCGGCTGGCGTAGGGAGCCGCTGGCAAAGGCCTAAGCGGGATCCCCAGCCGCTGCAGATGGCGATGGACTCGCTCAAAATGCTGCAGCTCCTCCCGCGCTAGCGGCGACAGAGCTTCCACCAGCTGCCCGTTGGCTGGGTAGCGGAAGAGGAGACTGAGGGCGTTACCCGCCGCTTTTTTCTCGCAGTTGGCGTGGTCTAACAAGACGAGGTCGAAGTGACGAATGGCCTGATCGATCCAGGCCGCAGAGGTAGGGGAAGCCAGTTGGAGGGTAACCACAGGTTCGAGAAAAGCGCAAAAAAGTTTTGTCAAGAACAGTTTCTCTGCCCCTTCTCCGCCAGGGGCTTGGGAAGAGGGACAATTGGATCTTAGCGTTGCCCCTCTCCCTGCTTAGACAGCCCTGGACAAGGCTGGGGCATTTAGTGGCTTAGGGCCAAGGTCTTTCCTGCCACAGTTGCCGCCATTTCCTCCAGGAGCTCCTCCGTCTCCTCCCAGCCGATGCAGCCGTCAGTGATGGAGACGCCGTACTGGAGCGGTACCCCTTTCTGCCAAGTTTGCTTGCCCGGCTTGAGGTTGCTCTCGAGCATGAGTCCCATCAAAGCCCGCTGCCCTTCCTGGTATTGCCGCAGCACTGCTCGACAGACGGATCCCTGCCGGCGGTAGTCTTTGTGGGAGTTGTCGTGAGAGCAATCCACCATCACTGAGCGCGGGATCCCTTGATCCTTCATTAGCAAAGCCGCCCGCGCCACATCTTCCGGCCCGTAGTTGGTCTTGCCGCCGCCCCCCCGCAACACGATATGCCGGTCGGGGTTGCCGGTGGTTTTTACCAAAGCCGTCATGCCGTCTTGGCCAATGCCCAGAAAACTGTGGGGGTGGCTAGCGGACACGATAGCGTTGAGGGCAATCTCCAGCCGCCCGTCAGTGCCGTTCTTGAAGCCCACGGGCATGGAGAGGCCGCTGGCCATTTCCCGGTGGGTCTGGCTTTCAATGGTTCTAGCGCCGATGGCCGCCCAGCTCACGAGATCGGCTGTGTATTGAGGAGTCACTGGATCCAGCATCTCTGTGGCGCAGGGCAAGCCCAGCTCGTTGATCTGCAGCAGGATGGAACGGGCCAGTTGCAAGCCGGTGGCGATATCGCAGGAGCCATCCAGGTGGGGATCGTTAATGAGGCCTTTCCAGCCCACTGTGGTGCGAGGCTTCTCAAAATAGGTGCGCATCACAATCACCAGGTGCTCGCGGGTTCGGTCGGCCACCCGCTTGAGGCGATGGGCGTACTCTATCGCCGCTTCCGGATCGTGGATGGAGCAGGGTCCAACAATTACCACCAAGCGATGGAGATCCCGTCCGTGGATGATGTCGCGGATGGCCTGCCGTGTGGAGAGCACCACCTGGGCGGCCCTTTCCGTGAGGGGCAGCTTGGCTTTGACAGCAGCAGGGGTGATCAAGGGAGTTACCTCTTGAATGTTGCAGTTGTCGGTTTGGGGGGGCATAGCACCGTCGTCCTTATTGCTGCAATGCAAGTGAGGGATTAAACCACCGAGCCATCAAAAAAGCCCTGGCTCTAGGCCCAGGGCTTCAGGACGGACTCGAGTAAACTTAGCTTCTGAGTTTACGCGCCACCCTTCCGCCCTGGTTGCCGCCAGGGAAAGGTAAAGTAGCCAAAAAAGGTAGCGCGCCAGGTCATTTCCAGAGCAAGGAACTCGAAATCTGACGGATGAGACGAGTATAGCGAAAGTATACCCGAAAAGAAACCGAATTTGCCAAGGCAGGTTTAGGTTCTAGGCTGCTCCCAGGCTTCCCCATCAGAAAACGAGGAGCCGCCTTCCGCTGCTGCAGTCTGACAAGGCCGTAGCGGCAAGAGCCCCGCAAGCCTGGCAGGAACCGAGGCCATCAGCCCATCTCGGCGGGTAGACACGCCCCAAGCCTGGGGGATAAGCAGGGATCCCCGCTAGGATCCCGTCAGCGCCTCCAAGCTCTCAACCCGCACAAACCCAATGACCTGCATTTGGTCAGCGGCTATCTTCAGCTTCAGTACCCGCACCTGGATCCCCAGCTCTTCCAGCTCTTGCAGGTCAAACACTTTGTTGAGTCCTCCCAAGAACGCCTGGGTGATCTCGTCAGGAACCCGCACCGAGCCGATGGCAAACTCTGGCTCCTGGAGCCGCAACCTGCGTCCCTCTTCCACCTGGATCCCGGCGTTGAACACTACCTCAACTGCCTGATCCCTGCTGCCGTCTTTCTCCACCAAGAGAGCGGCAAGTTGGAGGCGGTCAGGCTCCAAAAACTTGGCGCGCGGCTGGCGCAGTTCAAAATAGCGGGGTTCGTTCCCGCCCCCCCCCAAGGGCAGATCTGCCTGGATCCGCTGAAACTGCCTGAGCACCTCAGGCGAGTTGAGAGCAGCATTGAGGTCCTCCTGACGCACCACGACCTGAAATGCTGCTTGCAGGGGCTGTCTCAGCCGCAAAGGAGCTCCTTGGAAAAAAGCAGGGTCGATAGCGACTGGGTCGGTTTCCAGCTCCAGAAGCTCCAGGCGCGGAAAGGGTGCCCGGTACAGCCCCCGCCCGGCAACTAGAAGGCGCTCCGCCTGGCCATTGAGTAGGCGGTAGTTAGGCTGGCTCTGGATGCGTACCTCCAAAACCTCTGCTTTATCCAGCTGGGTTAGGAGCATTTGGCGCGCTGCCTGCTCTGCCCAATAGCCTGCCCCTGCCCCCAAGGCGGCCAGCAAGGCCACTAAGGTTGCCAGGATCTCCATCCTTGCCGCCGCAGTCTGGCCTCACACAGGCTCGCCCGCGGATCCTTTGTGAGGGCTGGCTTCAATGGGTCGGTTGCCAAGAAAAGTTTTGGCAATCTTCAGACCACCTGCCATCACCGGGCGGTTGAGGGCGGGGTCATGGACGAATTTGAGGCCAGAGGCAACTATTGGGCGCCCTTCGCCCCAGGTATCGACCACTTTTAGCGTGGCAGCCGCAACTGGACGTCCATCCGCAAAGTAATCCACCACCTTTAGGGTGGAGGCCCCTACTGGTCGCTGGTCGATCTCAATCTCGCTGAACTTCACAGGGCTGGGAAACACTGGCGGGCCGATCCTCTCTCCCCCCTCCTGAGCAGCCGGTAGATCAGCACTGGCAGGCCGAGGAGCCAAATTGAGGCCGTTGCCTTGCTCCGGAGAAGTTTCTTGCTGCGGCAGCGGGCTGGGAAGACCCGTGGAAATGGCCATAGGAACCTCCTCCGTTACAGACGATTAACTTTGGAACAGGCTTTTGCCATCCTCAGCCCGGATCAAGAAAGCTGGGATCGGCGTCTCCGGATTGCTAAAGCTAAATCCTGAAGATATTCTAAACTAAGTCTAGCCTGGGATCTGCCTTTCCCTTCAGCTGCGAAACACTAGCGAGAAGAGAGGGAGCAGGAGAAGCTTAGCAGGCTGGGAGGCTAGTGCAAGGAGTACTGCAATACGTAGGCCCCCTCCTGTCTTGGCTTGTAGGTGTTGGCTCGGAGGGTGTACGTGCCGCTGCGAGGCAAAAAGGCAATTAACAGGGCATCGGTGCCGCCACCCTGGTCGTCATCCCAAGCCATCACCTTCCCCTCCGGATCTAACAGTTGCAAGAAGGCATCGAAGTCAAAGCTGGTCAAGGAGGCGACCAGGATTTGGCCAGGGCGAGCAGTGATAGGGTATTCCTCCATCCAACTGCCATCTTCCGGGTGCTGAAGGGATCCCGCGTGGAGGCGGCCCGATAGGGTTTGCTGCCAATTGACCTGCGTGAGGGTATAGGTCAGCCGGTAGGAGCCGCTGGCAGCCGGCTCAAAACTAGTGGCCCGCAGGGTGTAGGTGCCTTCCTGCGGCAGCCGCACTGCCAAGAGGGCGTTGACATCTAGGCCCGAGTCATCATCAAAGCCGATCACCCGTCCCTGCTCGTCCACCAGCTCCAGATAGGGGTCAAACTCTTCACTCTCCAAGGTGGCAATCAGGATTTGCCCAGCCTTGGCTACTACAGGGATCCCATCCCAGTAGCTGCCATAGGCGCGACTAACCTTGTCCTCCACTGTGAGGCCTCCCCTTAGGGTCTGGCTGTCTCTTCCTAGGACAGATGCCAGCGGGGCTCTCCCTAGGTCTAATAGCTGGCAGCCACCTGTCAGGGCCACCCAACTAAAGGCTAGCCAGGCTCCCCAACGGCGGAACCGTGGAGCAATAGGAGGCAACTTCCCCATCGAGGCTCTGGATTTCAATTCTACCCCCCAGAAGGGGGACAGGAACGGCCATCACAGCTCCTCCCAAGCTTGCAAGACAGCCTCTAGGGCCAGCCGCCCGTGGCTGAGATGGGTTCCTCCTTGTAAATAGACAATGTAGGGCTCCCGCAGCGGTCCATCGGCGGAGAGCTCCGCGCTGCTGCCGGCCACAAACGTGCCCGCCGCCATCACCACTGGATCGGCGTAGCCGGGCATCACCTCTGGAATTGGGGTGAGATAGGAATCTACCGGGGAGCTGCTTTGGATGGCGCGGCAAAAGGCCTGCAGCTTCTGTGGGGATCCCAGTTGAATGGCCTGAATGATGTCAGTGCGGGGTGCTTGGGGCAGCGGAGAGACGGGATAGCCTAAGTCATGGAACACCTGGGCGGCCAGGTGAGCAATCTTGACGGCCTCGGCCACCATTTGCGGAGCTAAGAACAGCCCTTGGAACAGCAGGCGGTTGAGATCGAAAGTTGCTCCTCCTTCCGAGCCGATCCCTGGTGCCGTCAGCCGGCAGGCAGCTTTCTCCACCAGTTCGGCTCGCCCTGCCACATAGCCCCCTGCCGGGGCCAGGGTGCCACCTGGGTTTTTGATTAGAGATCCAGCAATCAAATCTGCGCCTACGTGGGTGGGCTCTTGGGTTTCCACAAACTCGCCGTAGCAATTGTCCACCAAGACCACCACTTCGGGGTTTTGCGCCTTGACCATCTGGATCATCTTGGCAATCTGGGCAATGGAGAAGCTGGGTCGCCAGGCATAGCCACAGGAGCGCTGGATGTAAACCAAGCGTGTTTGCGGCTTGAGGGCGGTTTTCAAGGCCTGCCAATCGACATCTCCTTCTCGCAGATCCAACTGGCGATAGGTAACACCGAACTCCCGCAAGGATCCCTGGCCGGATCCCCTTATCCCAATGACCTCCTCCAGAGTGTCGTAGGGGGGGCCAGTGATGGCCAACAGCTCATCCCCTGGGCGCAGCACCCCAAACAAAGCACAGGCAATGGCGTGGGTGCCGGAGACCATCTGCAGCCGCACCAGCGCCGCCTCGCAGCCCATGATCTGGGCAAACACTCGGTCCAAAACCTCCCGCCCCTGGTCGTCGTGGCCGTAGCCCGATACGCCGGCAAAGTGATGGGAGCCCACCTGCTGGTCGCGGAAGGCTTGCAATACCCGGGCCAGGTTCTGCCTGAGAACTTGGTCTACTGCCCGAAACCGCTCCCCCAGGGCCGCTTCCGCTCTGTCCAACAGCTCAGCTACCTTCGACGGGATCCTTGCCAACTCCCCCCCCTTTTCCACCCCAACTTGCTTCGAGAGCAATCTCCAGAAGCCGAAGGCCACTTTTTGGACCTACTGACGCCAATATTGGTGTGGAATCCCGATCTTGATGGAAAGCTTAACTTCAGTCAACATCTCTTCACTTCCTTTGGTTATTAGCTTAGCTAGTTTAGACAAGGCAGCCAACGTCGCTTCTTGTATAATAGGATAAAGTAGCACGGCAGTTCCAAGCAAAAATAAGGGAGTCGCTTAGCTGGCTAGGAAAGCCAGAAGGAAGTTGTGGACTGCAATTCGGCAGGAGAGGGAAAATTCCGGTCGTTTAGTCTCCCGAATTCAGCAGGGAAGTTGGATCAATCAAAAATTAAGGCAATCTAAATTTATCCTTAATCTCCAGTTCAAAGCCAAGAGTGAGGTGTTAACCTAGACTTAACTCCAAAGGTTAGTGCCCTTGCAAAAGCCGCACTTTAGTCAACTTTCATTGCCCCCTTTGGCCAGTTGGCGGGCGGGGAGGGTGTGGAAGCTTCTTGCAAAGGTTAGGCACTCACTTGAGGCGTAGACTGACACACTCGGGAGAGTTTCCATGGCGAAGCTTGTGATCCAAGGAAAAAACATCGAAATTACCGATGCCATCCGCAGCTACGTTCAGGAAAAAATCGAGCGAGCTGTTGGCCATTTTGCTCAGATCACCAGCGAAGTGGATGTCAATCTGTCGGTAGCCCGCAACCCCCGCATCAGTGCCAACCAATCTGCCGAAGTTACCGTTTACGCCAATGGCACTGTCATTCGAGCGGAAGAAAGTACTGAAAACCTTTACGCCAGCATTGACCGAGTGGCCGACAAAATAGCCCGCAAGCTGCGCAAGTACAAAGAGCGCAATGGCGTTCACCGCATCCGCCATTCTCCCAAAACTTCAGTGGCGGTGGCCCAGCAGCCGCCCACAAATCCTGTGAATATGAATCGGCAAGCGGAGCTGCCCCCTGAGGTAGTGCGCACCAAGTATTTCGCCATGCCGCCCATGACGGTTGAGGAGGCGATGCACCAGTTGGAGCTGGTGGATCACGACTTCTACGTGTTCCGCAACATCGAAAACGGCGAGATCAACGTCCTCTATGTCCGCAAGCACGGTGGCTATGGCTTGATCCGCCCCCACCCTAGCAGCTAGCTGCAAGATGCTTGGCAGCCCCGCTGTAGGTTCCCCATTTTGCCCTAGCGATTGCGTCTAGCCTTCGTCTAAGCCCTCAGACGCCAAGAGACTTCCCAACAGGCAACAGCTGGTGCAGGAACTGATCCTGGTGTTGGCGCAAGCTGCCCAGGTCAGGCCCATGGTTGAGCAAGACGAAATAGGTGCCATCTGGCAACTGTCCCAACATCATCAGGCGATTGGGGGCCGATCCCACCTGGGCGACCGTGCCGGGAGGTAAGGTGCGCAGCTGCAGGGGGCTGTGGCCAAGGACGGCTACAGGTAGGATCCGCGCTGGATTCTCGTATGGGGCTGCCAGCAGATGCTGCCACAGATGGGCCAGGGCACGGGGGGAGAGATGCAGTTCCTGCCCCTCTAGACGAATCTCTGCTTCGCTGGGGAGGAGGGCAGGATCCAACTGGGCAGCCGGCTCAGTTACCAAGCGCCGCCGCAGGTACTCCACCAGGGCTCTGGGGCCTCCCAGTTCCGCCAGCAGGGCTGCTGCCATGGCCCGGTCGATGTTGCTGTTGAGCATTTGCAGCAGGGATCCCAAGGGCGGCGAGGTATAGCTAACCAGGCAATGGAGCTCAGCAGGCAGTTCCTCTAGCGTTGATCCAGAGCCGCCGAGGGCTACAGGGTAGGGCTGTTGGGGATCCCGAAGGAGTTCGGTAAGCCGGCGGGCGCTAGCTAGAGCGTCAGGCTGGCCCAGCAAGCGGAAGGGGGGCACCACCTTTACCTCGCCGTCAATCTGGCGAATGCCAAGGCCGTGCAGGTGGCGCGCCAGCTCGACGACATTGGTCTCCCGGAAATAGGGATCCCCGCCCCCCACCACAACCAAGTCTCCCTTCAGGCGCTGGCCGGAGCGATAGCCGGTGGTGTAAAGCGATGCTCGTGGCCCCAGGTCTCTAGCGCCATCAGGCTGAGGGCCAACTGATCCAAGGCTCCTACCGGCAAGGGTTGATCTAGGAGGTGCTCGGCCAGCAGCTTGCCTTCGGCTGTCCAGAGCAGGATCCCTTGCTGGGAGAGGGCCCCTCCTTAGGCAGCTAACCCCTGCAAAAAGCCCGACAAGACCACAGTGTAGGGAGAACCTTGCTCCTGGGGCGACTGCTCACGGGGCCACCAGGGCGGAAGGCCAGGCGTGCCGCTAGGAGAAGGCAGGGGTGGTGGCGGAGTAGGGATGGGAGGGAAAAGATCCTGGGTGGAAGAGGGAGCCGCAGCCCTCCAGCAGATCCCCAAAACCAAAGAGCAGGCTAGGGGGATCCCTGCCCAGAAGCAACGGGAGCGCAGCCCTGGCGGGATGGACAACATGCTGACCTCACAGGCAAGACTTGAGGCTACTCTACTGCCATGCAGAGGGTTCTGGCAAATTGCTTTGCCTTGCCGCTAGGCAGTTGGCCGTAAAGCCAGGAGAGTGGACTCCTGCCTACAAGAGAGGCCAAGATCGAGAGCACAGCAGTACTGCCCTTGGAGGAAGACATCCGGCCTGCCCTGCAGGTTGACCCTCAGCTTCTGCAAGTGCTCCCTTCATGCCCAGAGATCTGCGCCGCTTCATTGCCCTCCTAGAATCCCGTGGCCAGCTCCGCCGCGTGACCGCCGAGGTGGATCCCGAGCTGGAAATTGCCGAAATTGCCGATCGCCTCTTGGCCTGCGGTGGCCCGGCGCTGCTGTTTGAGCGGGTCAAGGGATCCTCCATGCCCCTGCTCATCAACGCCCTGGGCACAGTGGAGCGCATCTGCTGGGCGCTGGGGATGGAGCGGCCGCAAGAGTTGGAGGAGCTGGGAAAGAAGCTGGCCTTGCTCTACCAGCCGCGCCCGCCAAAAGACTTTGCCCAGGCGGTGGAGCTGGGACAGGCGCTGTTCCGCGTCTTCAAAGCTCGACCCAGCCGGGAGCTACTTCCTCCTTGCCAGCAAGTGGTGCTGCGCGATGAGGCGGTGGATCTCACGCAACTGCCCCTGTTGCGGGTCTATCCCGGCGACGCTGGGCGGGTGCTGACCTTGGGCCTGATGGTTACCAAAGATCCGGAAAATGGCATTCCCAATGTGGGGGTGTACCGCCTGCAACTGCAAAGCCGCAATACCATGACGGTGCAGTGGCTGTCGGTGCGGGGGGCAACTCGGCACCTGCGCAAGGCGGCGGCCCTGGGCCGGAAGCTGGAAGTGGCAGTGGCCATCGGGGTAGATCCCGCCGTGATCCTGGCGGCGGCCACGCCCTTGCCGGTGGATCTCTCCGAGTGGCTGTTTGCCGGTCTCTACACCGGAGAGGGATTGCCCCTAGCCCGCTGCAAAACGGTGGATCTGGAAGTGCCGGCCCACGCCGAGATTGTCTTGGAAGGCACCATAACCCCAGGGGAGGTGGCCCCCGACGGTCCCGCTGGGGATCACATTGGCTACTACGGCCCTCGCAACGAGCAGGCTCCTTTAATTCGCTTCCACTGCCTCACCCACCGCCGCGATCCGATTTACCTCACTACCTTTAGCGGCAAGCCCCCCAAGGAAAACGACGTGATGGCCCTGGCCCTAAACCGCATCTACACCCCCATCCTTAGGCAGCAGGTGCCGGAGATCGTGGACTTCTTTTTGCCGATGGAGGGCCTGGGCTACAAGGTGGCCATTTTGTCCATTGACAAGGCCTACCCCGGCCAAGCGCGGCGGGCGGCCCTAGCTTTTTGGAGCGCCTTGCCTCAATTTAGCTACACCAAGTTTGTGATTGTGGTGGACAAGGACATCAACGTGCGGGATCCGCGGCAGGTGCTTTGGTGTCTGTGCTCGCGGGTGGATCCGCAGCGGGATGTGTTCATCTTGCCGGACAATCCCTTTGACGCCTTGGACTTTGCCACCGAAAAGCGGGGCCTGGGGGGCAAAATGGGAATCGACGCCACGACCAAGATCCCGCCGGAAACGGACACCCCCTGGCGGCAGCCGCTGGCTCCGGATCCGGAAGTGGCTCGCCTGGTGGATCGCCGCTGGGCGGAATACGGCCTGGCCGATCTCAACTTGCAGCCGGCGGATCCGCGCCTATTTGGCTACGAGTTCTAGAGGTGGCTGAGGGGCTGGCGGGTGCAACAAGCGCTGTTCTGGGTTGCTTACCCTTGCCTTCAGTGGGCTATGGCGAGGGTGGGCTTAAGCCTACTGGGCACCAAGGGCGGCTAACAGCTCGTCTGCCAGCATCACCGCCGTATAGACTAGGGCCTGGCGCTGCTCAGGAGACAAGTTGCCAACGGGGGTCTGGGAGTTGCTCAGGATACCTTGCAGTAGCCTGCTAGCCACGTATTCCCGTTTGGAGACGCCAGGGCTAGAGATGGTGGGGTTATCCAGGGAAAACTTTTGGTGGTGCTCAAAGGGAAAGGCGTATTCAGAAGCTATCGGCATGGCTTCACTCCCAACCCAAACTTGAAGCTGCGCTCACCCCATTTTCCTGGACTGGGAATCTTAGAAAGCAAGGTCTCAAAAAAGACACTACGGGCTATCGTATCAAGGAGATCCCTGCGTGGGGGAACAATCTTGATCTGCTCTCCCCGGAAAAGATTGCCATGCACTTAAGCGAGTCTTTTCGACGCACCAAGATTGTGGCTACCCTTGGCCCCGCCAGCTCTGATCCAGCCATTCTCAGGGAGATGATCCTGCAAGGGGCAACCACCCTTCGCCTGAACTTTTCCCATGGAGATCACGATCTCCACCGCCGCAACATCCGCCTCATCCGCCAAACGGCGATGGATCTGGGGATCCAGGTTGCCATTTTGCAAGACCTGCAGGGGCCCAAGATCCGCCTGGGCAAGTTTGCCGAAGGCCCGATTACCCTCAAGAGCGGGGATCCGTTTGTCCTCACCAGCAAACCCATTTTGGGAACGCAGGAGCGCAGTTGGGTTACCTACGACAAGCTGGCCCAAGAGGTGCCGGAGGGAGCAACCATCCTTCTGGATGACGGTCGAGTGGAGATGCGCGTGGAGGCAGTGGATCCGGCAGCGGGCGAGCTCTTCTGCCGCACCATTGTCGGCGGCACCCTCTCCGACAACAAGGGAGTGAACTTCCCCGGCGTGCGCCTCAGCATCCGCGCCGTTACTGAAAAAGACAAAGAAGACCTCTACTTCGGCCTCAACCAAGGGGTCGACTGGGTGGCCCTCAGCTTTGTCCGCGATCCCTCGGATGTTCTGGAGCTGCGGGAACTGATGGCTGCCGCTGGCAAGCGAGTTCCCATCATCGTCAAGATTGAAAAACACGAGGCTATCCAGCAACTGCCCCAGATCCTGGCTCTTAGCGACGGGGTGATGGTGGCGCGGGGAGATCTGGGCGTGGAGCTGCCGGCAGAAGAGGTGCCGATCTTGCAGAAGCGGATCATCGCCATGGCCAACTGCCTGGGGATCCCGGTCATCACCGCTACCCAGATGCTGGACAGCATGGCCCATAGCCCTCGCCCCACCCGCGCTGAGATCTCGGATGTAGCCAATGCCATTTTGGACGGCACCGATGCCGTTATGCTCTCCAATGAGACGGCGGTGGGCAAGTATCCTGTCGAGGCGGTGGCCACCATGGCCCGCATTGCCCTGCGCATCGAACAGGACTACTTTAATCCCCTCTACGCGGATCGCCGCCACCACCTGCGCGCTCTTGCCCGGCAAGAGTTGAGCCAGACTAGGGGTAGCTGTGCCGAGGATAATTCGCTGCGTCCCAAAGCCCTGATAGCCGATTCCATTAGCCGCGCCGTGGGGGAAATTGCCGAGGAGCTGGACGCGGTAGCCGTGATGACCCTAACCAAAACCGGAGCCACAGCCCGCAATGTCTCGCGGTTTCGCCCGCGCACTCCCATCCTGGCCGTAACACCCCATGTGGAGGTGGCGCGGCAGCTGCAGTTGGTGTGGGGGGTACGCCCGCTGTTGGTTCTGGATTTGCCTACCAGCCGCCAGACCCTTCAAGCCGCCATTAACGTAGCCCAGGAAGAAGGCCTGCTCAAGGACGGGGATTTGGTGGTGCTCACTGCCGGCACCCTGCCAGGCATTTCCGGCTCCACTGACCTTATCAAGGTAGAAGTGGTGAAGGCGGTGGTGGCTAGAGGCAGAGGGTTTGGCAAAGGCACCGTCAGCGGCCCTGCCCGTATTCTCCGCTCCGGCCTTGAGGCCAGCAAGATTACCCCTGGCGATATCCTGGTTGCCCGCGCCACTGATGCTAGCTATGTAGAGGCGATCAAGCAGGCGGCTGGAGTCATTACTGAAGAGGACGGCGTCTCCTCCCACGCAGCCGTAATTGCTCTGCGACTGGGAGTGCCGGTGGTGGTGGGGGTTAAAGATGCCACGCGCCTCATCCGCGACGGAGCTATTGTTACTTTGGACGCGGAGAGAGGCCTGGTTACTGCCGGCAGCGAGGGTTTAGGCTTCTAGCGCCGTCGTCGGGAGCAGCGGCGCAACAGCCACCTGGCGGCGGCCCGATCGCCTTCATCCCAAGCTAACCGCTCCACGGCCACCATCACCATCGAGGTAATTGCTGCCTCACTGAGACGCCATTGGGAACGCAGCTGCTGGACAGCCAGTGTAGCGGCCTCGAGGTCGCGTTTGCGAATGGCGCGGAGCAGCTCTTCAGACATTGACGAAGGCCAACCCCTCTGATCCTTTTTGCTATCTTTCTACCGCAAGAGCCAGAAGCTTCCCTTCTCCTAATGCAAAGATTTGTCTTGTTTGTCCAGAATGCCTTAAAAAAACTTCTTGGACGCTCGCTTGGGTTAGCCCGCAGGGATGGCCACAGGAGAGGGCAGTAGCCGCTCCATTGCTGCCTGCAGATCCTGGGTCAGAGCTTGGATAGCTTGCCGGCGGTTGGCCTGGTAGGTGGGCCAGCGCTCTGAGACGGAGAGGGGCTCCCCGATGCGGAAATGGGCTAGCCGCGGCCCCAGCTGAGGAGGAGCGACCAAGGGATTCTGGCCTTTGATCCAAGCCAGGAGGTTCCACAGCCGCAGGGCAGTTTCGGCCAGTTCCTCTAGGCTAGGCCGCTCGGGTAGAGGGCGGACGGCAAATACCATTAGGGTCTCCACCAAGCGCATATGCCAGAGGTGGAAAGTGGCCTCCGAGGCAATGCGATTGGCTAGGCTTTTTTCTACTGCAGAGAGGGCAGCAACATCGGGAATATCTTCCCGGTAGATCCAAGACCAGCCTGCCTGCTCAAGGCGATGTCGCCGCTCGATGAGGTCTCCCTGAGGTTGCAAGCCAAAGCGCTGCTCAGCCACGCGCAAAGCCAGATCCAATAAGCTTTGCAGACGTGTCCGCAGATCCCCTCCTTCTCCCCGCTTGGCCCAAGTTGCCGCAGGCAAAGTGGGGGCATAGAAGCGCTCGTAGAAGTTCTCCAGGGTCTGAATGAGGTGTTCAGCCAAGCGGAGCAAGCGGGCCATGAGAGATTCTTTGCCGACATGGGCTGAGCGCCCGGTTGGCAGGTGGCAGTTGGCCTCCATGCGGCGGAGCAACCTGTCGAGGGCTGCCCGGGGATCCCTCAAGTACTGGTAGCAGAGGCCCACGGGTAGGATCAGCACTTCCTCTGGCCGACCTGCCTTGAGCAGATCTTCCACTGCCCAGAAGCTCAACTGGGCCACTCCCGGTTCCAGGGGGTTGAGCAGCCCACTCATGCCGTTGATGGTTCCCTCGGGTGCCACGGCCAACGGATAGGGACCTGAGACTAGCTGCTCGCGGGAACTCTTCAGCCCTGCCCGATCCAGACGGCCCCGCAGAATGGGGATCCCGCCTAGCCGGGGCAAGCCCCAACTGGCAATGGCCCCCAGCCACAGCGGCAGGCCGCGGTCGTAGACAAACAGGACGTGGGGCCGCTGCCGCAGCCGGATCCCCTGTTGCCGGGCCACCTGAGGCAAAAGGTGAGCAAACAGGTACAGCAGACAGGGAGGGTCATCGAGGGTGGGGTGGCGAAAGGCTACCAACAAGCGAATCTTGCCTGCTTCAAATTGCTGATAAAGCTGAGCCAAGCGCTCCCCTCCCTCCACCTCAACGCGCGGGATCCCTTTGGTCCAGCGCAACCAAAAAGGCAAGCCGGTTTGGACAAAACGAACCACCCAAGGCGTCAATCGTGGCGGCAGAAACTGGAGGGGAGGTTGAACCGTCTGCGGCATAGGGATCCTCAAATCTAGGGTTGGCACGCTTGGTGAACCTAGGCTTTGGATCCCCTCTTAAAGAGGGCGAAGAGGCAAAAAAGCCCCGCTGCAACAGTTGCTCAACTGGGCTCCCTCTGCTCAGAAGGTTTTCAACCTCCTGCTGCTTTTTTCCGGCGGCCCCGTGTCTTTTTGGGGGCAGCTTCTCCTGCGGCTGAGTCTTCCATGACCTGGCCGTTTAACACCTGCTTGAGGTGAATGTGCTTGTAGCCTAGGTGGATCTCAAACTCATCGCCAGGCTTGAGATTCATCTGCTTGGTGTAGGCAGACCCGATGATGATCTGCCCATTTTTGTGAACGCTGACGCGAAAGGAGGGCTCGCGACCGCGCTTTTCACGGCTACTTGGGCCGAGGCTGAGACCTTTTGCTGCCAGCACCGCATCGTAAAAAGCGTTTAAGTTGACGCGGAGCTTGTTGTTCTTGGTCACGGTTACGTAGCCACAGCGCTTTGCCGTTTCCCGGCGCGGAAGGTGCCC
This sequence comes from Synechococcus sp. O70.2, assembly GCF_047462135.1. Taxonomy (NCBI): domain Bacteria; kingdom Bacillati; phylum Cyanobacteriota; class Cyanophyceae; order Synechococcales; family Synechococcaceae; genus Synechococcus; species Synechococcus sp. O70.2. The sequence goes on along the minus strand of NZ_JANSIS010000002.1, from coordinate 233,203 downwards.
CAAAGCTTCTATCTTCTGCAAGAGAGCCTTGCCAGTTAGGGGTTGTGGTGGTACATCCAACATTTTCTAATACCCTACAGCCCTCTCTAGGATCATAACCTCCTGAAGTACTTCTGCAACCAAAAGCTTGCAGCTCCGCTCCAGGTCGTGTTTACTCTAGGGGAGAAAGGCTCTTCTCAATTGGGCGTTCAATGGGTGTTCTGGCTCTGGATAAAGCAGCAGAGAGAGGGGATTTGTTTTGCCCAAATGGCTTGGCAAGACGGTTAGAAGAAGGCCTCAGCTAGCGGCAAGTGCTCATCTTTTCCGGAAATTAGCCGGGCGCCAACTGCTGGGCTACTAGGGAGGGAAGCTGAGCTACAGGGATCCCCTCTAGGATCTCGGCGGCAAAGGCATAGGTGAGCAGTTGGCGGGCTTGGGCCAAGGGAATGCCGCGGCTTTGCAGGTAGAAGATCTCTTCCGCCTCCAGTTGGCCCACGGTGGCTCCGTGGGTGCATTTGACGTTGTCGGCGAAGATCTCCAGTTGGGGCCGGGTATCCACTCGCGCCTTGGGGCTTAAGAGGAGGTTGCGGTTGGTTTGGGCCGCGTCGGTCAGTTGGGCTTCTCGGCTGACCAGAATGCGCCCGCTGAAGACGGCACGGGCTGTCTCGTCGACAATGCACTTGTGCAGTTGGCGGCTACTACCCTGGGGGGCCTGATGCCGCAGGCGGGAGTGGGTGTCGCTGTGCTGGGATCCCTTCAACAGGGTCAGCCCCCGCAGGTGGGTGTGGGCCTGGGGCTCCACCTGGGCCAGCTCCAGGTTGTGGCGGGAAAACTGGGATCCCCACTGGAGGGCCTGCAGCCGGTAGTGGCTGTAGCGGCCCTGGCGCACGGCGGTTTGGTTGATGTGAAAGGCCTGGGATCCCTGCCGCTGGACGAGGATGTGGTGCAGGCGGGATCCTTCTTCCAAGGCAATCTCGGTAACCACGTTGCTGAAGGGGATCCCCGAGCCCCAGGAAAGGTGGTCTTCAATTAGGGTGAGGGAGCTGTAGGCTGGCAAAGTCAGCAGGCAGCGGGGCTGGGCCAAAACCGCCTCTCCTTCAGGGGCCACGGTTATCCAGAGTAGATGCAAGGGCGGCAAAACCTTCTCGTGGGGCAAGAGCTCAATCTGGATCCCGCCGCCTAGGTGGGCGGTGTTGAGGGCGCTGAAGACATCGACCTTGGCGATGGTTTGCAACCCTCCAGAGGCAGCCTGGCTGAGGGGAGCAAGGCGCAGCGCCGACGGCAGGCCGCTCAAGTCAGAAAGGTGGGGAGCGAAGTAGCCGTTGACAAAGACGGCATAGCTGTGGCGGCTTTCCGACCACAGCCAGGGCTCCAGAGTGGCCCGGTTCACATCCCCCTCCCCAGGGCCGGCCAAGCGAAAGGCGTGGGCCACTAGCGGCGAGAGGTCGCTGTATTTCCAGTCCTCTTCGCGCGGAGTGGGGATCCCCAGTTCCGCCAGTTGGGCACGGGCCTGCTGTCGCAGAGTGGCGTGGGAGTCCTCCACCTCCGGGATTTGGCTAAGAATGTGCTCCAGAAAGGAGCGGCCAAAACTGGCAGCGTCGCTTTCTCCAACCGACGACTTGGGCACCGCAGCGCTCATCCCACCTCCTCCCTAAGCCAGTCGTAGCCCCGCTTTTCCAGCTCTAGCGCCAAAGTCTTGTCCCCGCTAAGGACAATGCGCCCCCCTTCCATCACATGCACATAGTCAGGGGTCACATACTCCAGCAGGCGCTGGTAGTGGGTAATGAGGAGTATGGCCTTCTCGGGGCCGGCCAGCTGGTTGATGCCCTGGGCAACGATGCGCAGCGCGTCGATGTCGAGGCCAGAGTCCGTCTCGTCCAAAATGGCCAGGGTCGGCTCCAGCACGGCCATCTGCAGGATCTCGTTGCGCTTTTTCTCGCCGCCAGAAAACCCCTCGTTGACGGGGCGCTCCAAAAAAGCCGGATCCATTTTGACTAGCTCCAGCTTTTGGCGCACGAAGTCGTCAAACTCGAGGGGATCCATTTCCGGCTGATCCCGGTATTTCTGCCGGGCGTTGTAGGCAGCCCGCAGAAAATCCAAGTTGCTTACCCCTGGAATCTCGATGGGGTATTGAAAGGCCAAAAAGATCCCAGCCCAGGCCCGCTCCTCCGGTTCCATGGCCAAGAGATCCTTGCCCAAATAGAGGATCTCACCCCCAGTTACCCGGTAGTCCGGGTGGCCGGCCAGGATCTTGGAGAAGGTGCTTTTCCCAGAGCCATTTGGCCCCATGATGGCGTGGATCTCGCCGGCCCGAACTTCCAGGTTTACCCCCTTGAGGATAGGGGTGCCGTCGATCTCAGCGGTGAGATCGCGGACAGATAAAATGACAGGGCTGTTTTCCCGGATCATCTCAGCGGTTGCTCTTGAATGAACTCCGGACGAGCGTTCACCCTGGGATCGCGCAGCTAGCTAAAGTAAGCCGGCAATGGCCAATTCAGCTTGCTGGGGATCTAGCCAACGGATCCCTCTAGCTTCAAGCTCAGCAAGCGATCTGCCTCGACGGCAAACTCCATGGGCAGTTGGTTAAACACCTCCCGGCAGAAGCCGCTGATGATCATAGACACAGCATCCTCTGCAGAGATGCCGCGCGACTGAAAGTAAAACAACTGCTCTTCTCCAATCTTAGAGGTTGAGGCTTCGTGCTCCACTTTGGCGGTGTTGTTTTGCACTTCAATGTAGGGGAAGGTGTTGGCGCTGCACTGATCCCCAATCAGCAGCGAATCACACTGGGAAAAGTTGCGGGCGCCCTCTGCCTTCGGCCCAATTTTCACCAAGCCGCGGTAGCTGTTTCTGGAGTGCCCCGCCGAGATCCCTTTGGAGATAATTCGGCTGCGGGTGTTGCGGCCTATGTGGATCATCTTGGTGCCGGTATCGGCCTGCTGGTAGTGGTTGGTCAGGGCAACTGAGTAAAACTCGCCCACCGAGTTTTCCCCCACCAACACACAGCTTGGATACTTCCAGGTGATGGCGGAGCCAGTCTCCACCTGCGTCCAGGAGATCTTAGAGTTGGCCCCCTGGCAGAGGCCGCGCTTGGTAACAAAGTTGTAGATGCCGCCCCTGCCGTTTTCGTCGCCGGCATACCAGTTCTGCACCGTCGAGTACTTGATTTCGGCGTTGTCCAGGGCAATTAGTTCCACCACCGCCGCGTGCAGTTGGTTGGTGTCGAACATGGGGGCCGTGCAGCCCTCCAGGTAGCTGACGTAGGATCCCTCGTCGGCAATGATCAAGGTGCGCTCGAACTGGCCCGACTCGCTGTTGTTGATACGGAAATAGGTCGAGAGCTCCATGGGGCAGCGCACCCCCTTGGGCACATAGACAAAGGAGCCGTCGCTAAATACCGCCGAGTTCAGCGCCGCGTAGTAGTTGTCGGCGATAGGCACCACCGTGCCCAAGTACTTACGCACCAGCTCGGGATACTCCCGCAGCGCCTCCGACATGGAGCAGAAGATGATCCCTTCCTTGGCCAGCTTTTCCCGGAAGGTGGTGGCCACCGAGACGCTGTCGAAAATGGCGTCCACCGCTACATTGGCCAGTCGCTTCTGTTCAGACAGCGGGATCCCCAATTTTTCAAAAGTCTCCAGCAGCACCGGATCCACTTCGTCCAGGCTCTTTTTCTTCTCCCGCACCTTGGGGGCCGAGTAATAGACGATGTTTTGGTAGTCAATGGGGGGGTAGGTCACGTTTGGCCAAGTGGGCTCGCTCATCTTCAGCCACTGGCGGTAGGCCCGCAGCCGGAACTCCAGCATGAAGTCCGGCTCCCCCTTTTTGGCCCAGATTTGGCGAATGATGTCCTCGTTTAGGCCCTTGCCGATGGATTCTGAAGGGATGTCGGTAACAAAGCCGTACTTGTAGGGCTGGTTAACCAGGGCGCGGACGCTCTTAGACATGGGTGGCTCTCAAGTAGGGATTAGAAGCGCGCAAGAACAGACGGCCAACTAAAACAACATAGTTGTTGCTTAACTAATCCTCAAGTTACTTTAGCAATGATCCCGTTGTCAAAATAGGCAGGAGGACAACGGTGAACCGAGCACGTAGGATCGCCGGCCAGGCTACCCAGCCTACTTCCAGTAAGCAGGCTATTTTGATCTACCTGCGCAAGGCAGGACAGGCTACTGCCCAAACCCTAGCAGAGCACTTGGGCATTTCTCCCCAGGCCATTCGCCGCCACCTCAAGGATCTGGAGGCGGAGGGACTGATCCGCCATGTCGCTCAACCCAGCGGCCTTGGCCGTCCCCAGCACTTCTATCAGCTTAGCCCCCAGGGGGAAGCGCAGTTCCCTGCCCGCTACGACGAGTTTGCCCTGGGCCTACTCAACACGCTGGCCGAAACCTTGGGAGCCGAACAGATGGGATCCCTGCTCCAGCAGCAGTGGCAACGCAAAGCCCAGGAGTACCAAGCCCAGATGGGATCCGGATCCCTGGCCGAGCGGCTAGAGCGCCTGGTACAGTTGCGCCAGGCAGAAGGCTACATGGCCGAGTACTACCCCTATCCCAACCACCTGGCTGCCCCCAGGCCAGCAGAAGGCTCTGAGCAGTATGTCGAGCAGTACGTCCTGGTGGAGCACCATTGCGCCATTGCCCAGATTGCCCAGCGTTTTCCCAGCGTCTGCGGCCATGAGCTGGAGATGTTTGCCGCTGCTCTGCCCGATTGTCGGGTGGAGCGCCTCAGCTGGCAAGTTAACGGGGAGCACCAGTGCGGCTACTGGATTGCCAAGCCAGGCTCCTCTGCAGGGATCCCTTCCTAGGCCCAGCCCCGAGAAGGTGACGCCTTCAGAAGACAGGCAAGAGCAGCCATAGTCTTAAGGATCCGCCACCTCAAAGGCCCACAGCCCTCGCTCTGCTGGAATCCGATGCAGCTGACCCTTGGGAAAGCGCCGCCGCAGCGCTGCCCCTTGCTGCTCCCATACCCCCTCGTTCATAAACAGGGTAAACGGCGGCTCTAGGTCTTGGCTAAGCAACGTCTCGGGGGGAAAAACCTTCACCTCTTGTTCTTGCCCGGCAAAAAATTGAATCCAACTTTGCCAGTAGGCAGGCTCTCCCCAACTGAAATAGGGGTAGGCGGCGCTAGCAGCCAAATAGAAGCGGTGGTTGGGATCCCTCTGTCGAGCGGCCACGTAGCGCCCGGTGGCTCCCACGTCGTTGCCCTGCGTCGAGCCCTTGTGGACAAAGTCGCCCCAAATGGCCAAGTTCCAGCCTCCAATGAGGAGGATGGTGCCCGCCATCGCTACTGCTGTTACGGTGGATCCCCAGCATTCTAGGAAAGCAACTAGCCTCTGGATCCCTTCCAGGGTTAGGTAGGCTACAAAGGGCAGGATCACGAGCAGGCGGGTATAGTTGGGGGCTTTGGTGATAGCCAGGCTAAAGAGCAGGTAAAGAAACAGGAAACTGCCAATACAGAGCCAGTCGTGCGGCTGGCTGCACCCCCTGAGGACGCGGTAGAGCCCAGATCCCAGCTCTAGCCAAATCAAGATCCCTGTCAAGGGATCCACAAAGGCATGGCCGTAGTTGGAATAGATATAGCCCCGGTCGTGCTGGCTGGGGTCGTTGAACATGCTCAGGCCATTGCGGATGTTGCACCACACCCCCTCTGCCGGCGTAGCCGCATTCACCCACATTTGCTGCAGCGCCCGCCCCTCGGGGAAAAAGAGAAATTGCTGGCGGGCATACTCGGCGCTTTCTGGGGGGGCAGTGGCGGTGGCTACCAGAATGGGCGCGGCCACCAGAAAAAATCCCAGCGCTGCCGGCACTGTCAGCTTGGCTAGGGTCCAAACGGGGTTGGCCTGCAGATCCTCCCGCCCCAAGAGCAAGTACAGAACGCCAAACAGGAGTCCCAACAGGATCACCACGCGCCCTGGCAAATAGCCGTAGAGGGAGAAAGCCGCTGCCCCTCCCCCCAAATACAAAAGCAGGGGATTTTTTTCCCGCACGCCCTTCAAGATCAGGGCCAGAGCTGCACACTCCACCAGCACAATCAGGTTTTCCCGCATGGCCATGCGGCTAATGCCTAACAAGGCGTGGTTGGATCCCAGAAGGGCCGCTCCTGCCAAGGCCAGCCGGGAGTTCCAGAACGACCGAAAAACCCGTAGGCCACCAGAATAGTAATCACCCCAAAGGCGGCATGCACCGTGCGCACATTGACTAGGGTGACTCCTCCCATCAGCCGCGTCAGGCCGCCAAAGAGGCTAAACATAAAGCGGGGGAAATAGAAGTACTCTGGCATCAACCCAAAGAGATCGGGGTAGCGCACCCCGGAAGCCCGACGAGCCATGGAGGTGATGACAATCTCGTCGGTGTTGATTTGAAAAGGGATGTTGGCCAGGTCGTAGAGGTAGAGGGGAGCAAAAACCAACGCCAACAGCTCTAGGTGCAGCAGCTCCTGGCGCCAGCGCAGCCGCGTCGGATCCCAAGGGGGCTGAGCCGGGGGAAACTGGGCCACATACAGCCCCACCAGCAAAATGCTCAGCAGCCAGATCCCAATTTGCAGTACGTGGTAGCCAAACGCCCCGTACCAGAGGGTCAGGGCTATTCCCAGGCCGAGGCCAGATCCCAATAGAGTCGGGCGTCGGGAAGTGGCCAGGGTATCCCAGACTGCCATAGGACTGGTCTCAGCCCACTGGTCGATAAGTTAGTAACCCCGCGTTCTCTCCGTCTCCCGCTCCAGTTCCGGCTCCTTGAAGTTGGAGGGATCGTAGAGGAAGCGGTTGACCTCATCTTCGAGGCGGTAGATCTCAAAGGGCTCTAATTGCTTGCCAGTTCGCAAGGCCAGCAGGTAGCCGTCCACCAGCAGCCGTAGCTCGTCAATGCGCTGATAGCCGCGATGCCAACTGTCCACCAGCGCATCGGTTAGAGCTTGATAGTGCCGGATTAGCTTTTGGTCCTGCAACATGGCGATCTTTTGCCCACCTGGTCTCATCCTAGCGTTTGATTTTCGTTTGTTAAGCAGAGATTGCAAAGCCGCACTATTCCTCAAGAACGGGCAAGATTAGCCGCGAAGGCGTGTTGCCGCCGCTGTGAAGAGTCAGGGTGAGAATGCGGGCTTCCATTTGCCGCTCCTCCCGCTGGCCTGTACCTGGGTTAACGGGGTAGGCAGGGAAACAGGCTGCGCTTAGGCTAAGGCGTAGAGCGTGACCACGGGGAATGCGGATACAGGTGGGCTGACAGGGGATCCCAATGGGGACATTGGGCTGGGGATCCCGCAGACGGCGGTAGCCCTGGGAAAAGTTATACACCTGGCCATCCGGCCTCACCACCGAGAGCACGGCGCAGAGATCAAAGCTGGGGCTGTCCGCCTCGACGTAGAGCTCTGCCGTGATGTCCCCCGCCAGGAGGAGGTCGGTTTCTAGAGGGGGAGTGGTGTAGGTAAGAACATCGGCGCGGCAGTCAACAGCGGAGCGCTCTTGGGGTCCGGCAGGGTAAACCAGGTGACCCCCCAGGGCGGGTACCGGTCGCCAGGGATCGTGCACAAAAGTATCCGACTGCTGCCTCGGCGGGGGCTCCGGGCGGAGGGATCCCTCGAGTTCGGAAAGGGCAGCTAGGCCAGTGCTGTGCAGGTAAAGAGCTTTTGGCTCAGGGTTGGGCCAGGCCTCAAGGGTGCGCCAGCGGTTGGAGCCCATCTCGAACAGGCGCACCGGCGGCTCTTGGAGGATCCCTGTGTCCTTGCCTTTGAGGAATTGGTCAAACCAGCGCACCTGCAGCCGATCGATGGGGCTGACGGCCTCAGGGCCAAAATCCAGCGCTCCCACCCTGCGCCCCCAAGGGAGGTGGGCCCACGGCCCGACAACCAGGTATTGGGGGTTTTGGCTGCGGGCACTCATCTCCTTGTAGAGGCGTAGGCTGCCACTCAGGTAGCTGTCAAACCAGCCGGCAATGTGCAGCATTGGCAGGTCCACCGCCTCCACCCGAGGGGAGAGCTGGCGCCAGTAGTCGTCCGGCTCGCTGTGATCCAGCCAGTCGAAGTAATAAGACTGGGGCGCATATTGCTGCAGCACGCCCGGCTTGAGGGGGATAGGGTCGTGGAGGGGCAGGTTGCGCGACGCCTTGAAGAGGGCCTGATAGGCACTGGCATCTCCCCGCCGGCGTGCTCCCTCGGCTTCCAGTTGCAGGGCCCAACTGAGGTTGTTGTAGAAGGCAAAGGCTCCCCCAGGGTAGGCGGCATCCGCGTAAAGGTCGTAGGGCAGCATTGCCGGGCAGATGGTTTTCAAAGCGCTGGGACGGGCGGAGGCGGCATACAGCTGGGTCATGCCCTGGTAAGAAAAGCCGTACATACCCACCACGCCGTTGCTCCCTGGCAAAGCAGCCGCCCAGCTGACGGCGTCGAACCCATCTTCAACTTCGTGGCGGAAGGGGTAGAAGGAGCCTTTGGAAGTGCCTCGCCCACGCACATCCTGGATGACCACAATATAGCCATGGGCTGCGTACCAGCGCGGATGGGCGTACACCACTGTCGAAGCAATGGCCCGGCCATAGGGCTGCCGCATGAGCAAAACCGGATAGCTCCCTTCCCCCTCGGGGCGATAGATATCCGCGTCCAGTTGGATCCCATCGCGGGTTAACATGGAAACCGTTTCCCGGGGACGTACAGGCAGCATGGTTTGGAGGGGCGCGGTGAGGCTTTCCTACAGGTTACTCAGTCCACCAAGGAAAACATCAGCTCGCCTTCAGTAACCAATTGCCCCCCCACCTGAGCCCGGCAGAACATCTTGCCGATGCGCTTTTGCCGGATGGTGAGCAGGTCAGCTGACAGCAGCAGTTGATCTCCAGGCAGGACGGGGCGGCGAAAGCGTACCCCATCGATGCCGGCAAAAAGAGCTAGGCGCCCGGCTGCATCCGGCAGCTTGGTCAGGACGATCCCTCCCACCTGAGCCATGGCCTCAACAATGAGGACACCGGGCATAATGGGGCGGTTGGGAAAATGTCCCTGGAAAAAAGGCTCATTGAAGGTGACGTTTTTGAGGCCCACTGCCCGCTGCCCTGGGAGATACTCCACCACGCGGTCCACCAGCAAAAAGGGATAGCGGTGGGGCAGAATCTCCAGGATTTGGTCTGTAGTGAAAACGGGGGGAGCAGCTGCCAACTGAGCCGCTGCTTCAGCCGAGAGAGGGGGAGGAGGACAGACGTCGGAGGACATGGCAAACCCAAAAAAGAGCTGGAAGACCAACCTCAAAGCCTAGAGGGGAAACAGCCTAGTCCCACGATAGCGAGCAGTGCATCCTGTCAAGACTGCAGGAGAGAGGCCAGCTTGCCGTGGCAGCCAGGATCCCTTTCTGGTGTTGCCTCCGCTTGAATCTGGAGGGATCCGCTCCTTAGCAACTGTTTGGCCAGACGGTGGTGCAGAGCATGCCCCGCCTTGTAGGCCACGATGTGCCCCTGGAGGCGGCAGCCCAACAGGCTGAGATCTCCTAGTAAATCTATCAGCTTATGGCGCACCGGCTCATCGGGGTAGCGCAGGGGTCCCAGCCACGCGGTTGCAGTACAGACAATGGCGTTTTCCAGGCTGCCCCCTTGGATTAGCCCCTGTTGGCGGGCTAGCTCCGCATCTTGCTGGCGGGAAAAAGTACGCGCCGCTGCGATGGAGCAGACAAAATCCGGCCTATCTTCTCTCCAGCTTAGCCACTGTTGGCCAATGGGAGAGTCGGCAAACTCGATGCCATAGGTAAAGCGGGCCTCGGGGTGGGGCAGGGCACTGACAAAAGCCTCCCCTGCCCAGACGGTAACCGGCTCTTGAACCACGCCCACCAGGGCGGGTTGCTCCTGGGCCAAGATCCCGGCCTGGACAATGGCCTCCACAAAGGGCAGGGCCGAGCCATCGAGGATCGGCAGCTCTGGCCCTTCTACCTCAATGCGGCAGTTGTCGATGCCCAGAACGTAAAGGGCAGCTAGGAGGTGTTCCACCGTCTGCACCTGAGCAGATCCCTGCTGCAGGCGGGTGCAGAGGGCAGCAGGAGCTAGGGATCCCACCTGGGCAGGGATAGGAGGGGAGCCCGGCTGATCCACCCGCACGAAGACCCGACCGCTGCCAGCGGGGGCCGGGTGGAGACTGCAGCGGACCGGCAGGCCGGTGTGTAGGCCGACGCCTTCTAGGGAAATAGAGCTGGCCAAGGTGCGCTGTTGACTTCTCATGGGGCTCCTGCCGCAAGACGCTCTTGGCCCTGGTCGAAAACCCGGTAGTACAGCTCCCGGTAGCCCACGCGCAGGCTGCTGCTGGCGTCTGCCAATCTGGCTTTGCGACTGCGAGTGCCGTAGGCGCTGAACACCTCGTAGCTATCTCCCTCGAAGAAGAAGGAGGAGACATCGGACACCTCTTCGCCTCCCAGCAACTGCCAACGCCCTCCCTGGAATCGCAGCCGGTAGCGGGCCCTGTCGAAGCTGCCAGAGGGACGGTCGATAGTGGCGTCGATCCTGCCCTCGTACTCCGGGGGCTCGGCTCCTGCTATGGGATGTACCTCGACGGAAATATCGCGGTAGCGGCAATTGGGACGGTTGCAAAGGCGAATTGAGCGCATCGCCTCGGCAATGGCTTCCAACCGCTGTCGCGCCTCCGCTAGAGAAACCCCCTGGGCCGGCTCTAAGGTGGAGGACAGTCTTTCCTGCGCAGCCAGCGCCGCCGATCCCCAGCAAAGCCCCAGCAGCACAAAACACAGCAGGCCTAGCCAGCAGCGGTAAGCAGATCCCATAGGGCTAGTTGTGGCAGGATCTAGTTCCTCTACTCTATCCGTAACCCCAGGCGATGCAGACACCCTCCCCCAGGGTTCAGGAACAATTGGCCCAGGTGCGGATTGTCCTGGTGCGACCAGTGGGGCCGCGCAACCTGGGCGCCATTGCCCGCGTGATGAAAAACATGGGTCTGCGACAGTGGGTCTTGGTGGATCCCCGCTGCGATCCCCTTGATCCCGAAGCAGTTACCATGGCTGTGCATGGCGCCGACTTGCTCCGCCAAGCCCGGCAAGTGCCAACTCTGGCGGAGGCCCTCCAGGGATGTGTCCAGGTCTTCGGGACTGCAGGCCGCCGCGAGCCCTACCCCCCCGAGTGGCAAGTTCAATCTCCCCGCCAAGCCTTTCCCGAGCTACTGGCCGCCGGTCCTGTGGCTTTGGTGTTTGGCCCTGAAGATCAGGGCTTGAGCAACGAAGAGCTGGCCCTCTGCCATCGCCAAATCCAGATCCCCACCGATCCGGCCTACCCTTCCCTCAACCTGGCTCAGGCGGTGGGCATCTGCTGCTACGAGCTGCGCACCCTCCTTTGCCCAGATCCGCCGCTTCCGCCTAGCCCTGGCCTCTCCAAGCCAGCTCCCTTCGAATTGCTGGAGGGCTTTTTCGGCCAGCTGGAGGCGCTGCTATTGCAAATTGGCTACCTGTATCCCCACACGGCCCGCCGCAAGATGCTCAAGCTGCGCGCCCTCTTTCACCGCGCCGGCTTGACCGTGTCCGAGGTGGCCCTGCTGCGCGGGATCTTGCGACAACTGCAATGGAGCCAAACGGCCTGGCGTCGAAACCTCCCCCAAGACGATTAATGCGGGGGTTTGGATCCCGTAGGGGCGGGCAGGCAGTACACTCTGGCGGCTCCTCCCGGTTGCAAAGCCGTACGCAGCCCCAACCCCAGACCATTCGCTAGCATCCTGAACCGCCAGGGTTGCAACTTGCAAAGACTGGCTGGTGAGGGGCAGAAGCTTTTGTTATCCTGGCGCTTAGGTTCTCCCGTCGGCAGGGGGAAGGCGGCAAACTTTTCCTGACACGGGATGCGAGCAGGGTCTCTAGCTTGCCGTGTCAGGCGGGCGTGCTTCTAGTGGCAGGATCGGAGAGAGGGTGGGATCCAATGTTTACGTGGCTCTGGACAAGGCACTTTTCTCGGTTGAACCAGAGGCTGCAAAGCTTGGAGGTGGCCCGTGAGGAAAACCTTCTGTCCCCTGATCTCAGCGCCCAAACCCTGCAGGTAGCCCCCGATTTTTGGGAGCGGCAGCACCAGGCTTTTGTCTACGTAGATAAGCAGATCCGCAAGCTCAGCCGTCGCAGCAAAATCTGGGGTGGCCTGGCGCTGCTGGCGATTTTGGCCGATGCTGCCTTGGTGGTTGCCGGCCTAACCCTGTTCCAGTCTTGGCAACAGCTGCAGGCCAACCAAAACCTTGCCCGCATCGTTGAGCAGGCGTCAGCTGCCGATCCGGTGCAGCAGGCTTTTGACAACCTGTTGGCTCAACTGCCGCACCTGAACGGGGTGGAGCGGTATCGTGCCCTGGAGGCTCTGCAGGCTCTCTCGGCTATTGCCCCGGTAGATCAGGGTTCTGGATACGAGCCTAGCTTGGCGGCAACTCCTCTGGAGGCCCAAGTGCAAACAATCTACCGTCTAGGGCAGATGCGGGCGGTTGAGGCGGTGCCGGCTTTGCTGACCAAGCTTGCGGATAGGGAGCCGGCAGTGCGGGAGGCGGCAGCTCGTGCCCTTGGTCAGATTGGGGATCCGCGCGCCCTTCGGCCTTTGCACGAGCTCCTGGCCCATGAGACGGATGAGCTGGTCCAGGAGGCAGCCATTGCCTCCATTGCCCAACTGCTGCGGTAAAAAGCAGGTCAAACTGGCATTGATCCGGGCGTGGGGATGAAAAGCCGCAGGTTTAGCAGAGTAAGCACGCTGGTAGGGATCCTGTGTTGGGTATGGGCAGCGGCTGGGCCAGTTTGGGCGCAGGATCCCTTCCGCAGTGGGGCCAATGCCCGCCCCATCAAGCCAGAGGTGGCTAGTGCCTTTGAGGAGTTCTTCTGCGCAGGCCGCTACACGCAGAGCCGGGAGAAGCTAGAGAAGGCTAGACAAGCTTCTCCCCAGGAGCCGATGGTCTACGCCCTGCTGGCGGCGCTGGCCTACCAGGAGGGGGATCTGGATGCTTTTGCCCAGTTAGCCACCCAAACCCGCCAGGTGGCCGCCGAGCTGAAGAAGACGGATCCCTTGCGCGGCAACCTGTACGAGGGCGTGGGCTATGGGTTGGAAGCGGCCAACATTGTGGTGCGGGAAGGGGTAGTGCTCGGCTTGCCTAAGGCGTTGCCCACTCTCAACCAATTGTTTGCGTCCATTCGCGCCGCCCAGGCAGTAGACAGCAGCGACCCGGAGCTCAATCTTCTCAACGGCTATATCGACTTGCTGCTAACCTATCGGGAGAAGGCTTTGAACCAATTTCGCCTAGCAGCGCCTGAGTATTTGTCCTACCGCGGCCAAGCGCTGGCCTACCGGGATATGCAGCGCCATGACGAAGCGCTGGCGGCAGTGGAGCGGGCAATTGCTGTTTCCTGCAACAACCCCGAACTTTACTACCTCAAGGCGCAAATCCTGGTTGCCAAGGGTCAAGACCGGGAGGCGGTTCCCCTTTTCGACCAGGCTTTGCAGGCCTCTAGCCAGTTGCCGAAAGCCTTGGTGGAGCAGATCCAGATGGAGCGGGATCGCGCCGCCCAGCGCAGTGGGCTGACTGTCCAGTTGCCTACACCGACTCCCTCTCCCTAAACCGATGGGCCTGCGCATCAGTGGCAAACGGACGCTGCAAACCCCTGCTGGCCGGGGAACTCGGCCCACCCCTGGGCGGGTGAGGCAAGCCCTGTTCAACATTTTGCAGGGGCAGGTGAAGGACTGTCGCTGGCTGGATCTCTGCTGTGGAGCCGGCACGGTAGGGGCAGAAGCCTTGTGCTATGGGGCAGCCTTTGTGGCCGGCATTGAGATCGCTGCGCCGGCCTGTCGCCTCATCCAGGCCAACTGGGCAAAGGTAGCTCAGCCGGGACAATCTTTCCAGGTGATTCAGGGGGATGCCCGCAAGCTGCTCAGCCGCGGCCTGGGTTTGGATCCTTTCGATTACGTCTATTTTGATCCCCCCCATGACGCCGGTCTGTACGCCCCGCTTCTGCCGCTGATCCCGCCCTTGCTCAAGCCAGGTGGAACCTTGATTGTCGAGCATCGCAGCGGCCAAAAGCTGCCAGAGCAGGTGGGATCCCTGCTGCGCGTCGACCAGCGGGCTTATGGGCAAACGGCGCTGGCTTTCTACCGCAATCTGGAAGAAAAGCTCTAGGGAAAAGGAGTGCTAACAAAGCCAATTTCCAGCAGCTGCTGGTAGGCCTGGGTGCCTAGCTCCCGGGTTGGGGTTTGGCTTTTGATGACCTGGATCAACCAGCCCACGGCCTCCTCAGGGCGCCCAGCAGCCCGATAAACCACGGCCAGGTCGTAGGCGGCCTGATCCCGAGCCTGGGCGGCAACGCGGGCCAGCTCCCGCTGCTCTTCGGAGATGCGGTTTTGGATCCCAGCAAAAGCGCGGGAGAGATCCTGGTGGTAGTTGGAGCGCTGGTTGTAGGCGTTAAACACCTGCTGCAGGAGCTCGATGGCTCGGTCGTAGTTTTGGGCCTGAATGGCAGCGTTGGCCTCAGCAGCCAACTGTTCAGCTCGCAACGCGCTGAGAGCGCTGCTGGGTTGTTCTAGGGCCCGAAACTGCTGGGGATTGGGAATGAGCTGCTGGCGGGCGGGCAGTTCTTGAGCCGTAGCCCAAAGACCTGAACCGACACCCAGCACTAGGCCAAGCAACAAGCCAAAGGCCAGCTGTACCCAAGAACGGGGCAGGAAGGCAAGACCACGAGCAGCAGCTCGACCACCAGCAGGAGGCCGTCGAAACATTGGCAAGTAACCCTCAAAACCTTGCTAACCCGTTCCACTCTACCTCACTCCGCGGGGCTTTGCTGCAGCTCAGGGATCCCCTCCCCTAGCGGTTGCTGAGGAGGCAACTGTTCAGACGGCGGGGAAGCCGGTTGAGCCTGGGAGGGAACTTTTTCTGGCAGCAGGGGCAAGTTCATAATCCGCTCGTACAGGCGCAGGTACTGCAAAGCCGAGCGGTGCCAACTGAAATCGCTGGCCATGCCTCGCTTTTGCAGCGCTTGCCAAGTCTCCTTGTGCTGAAACGCCTCCCAAGCCCGCGCTAGACAAGTGTAGAAGTCCAGAGCCTCGTAGCGGTCAAAGCAGTAGCCGGTGCCGATCCCTTTGCTGGGAATATGGTGGCTGACCGTATCCACCAGTCCCCCTGTACGGCGGACAATGGGCACACAGCCGTAGCGCATGGCAATCATCTGGCTAATGCCGCAGGGCTCAAAGCGGCTGGGCATTAAGAAAACATCTGCCCCCCCATAGATTAACTGGGCCAGTTGCGGCTGATAGCCCTGCTGATAGGACATTCGGCCTGGGTGCCGCTGGGCCATTTCCCGGAGCCGCTCTTCGTAGTGGGCTTCGCCGCTGCCCAGCAAGACAAATTGCGAGTCACTGTAGGCCAGAAAGCGCTCCACGGTTTGAATGACCAAGTCAATCCCCTTTTGTTCCACCAAACGGGTCACCATGCCCATGAGAAAGACGTCGGGGTTGACGGTCAAACCCAGGCGGGTCTGCAGCACGGCCTTGTTCACCGCTCGACCGCTGAGGTCGTCGATGCTGAAGTTGGCGGCTAGATGGGGATCCGTGCGGGGATCGAACTTCTCGGTGTCGATTCCGTTTAAGATCCCCCACAGGCGTTCTCCTTTCCAAGCCAGCAGATCCTGGAGGCCTTCTCCATAGAGACTGGTGCGGATCTCCAGGGCGTAGGTGGGCGAAACGGTGGTTACCTGGTCGGCGTAGAGGATCCCGGCGGCCATAGTGTTGTGGGCGGAAAAATACCAGGGCAGCCAGGTCATGCGTTCCAGTTGCCAGCGCCACGGTCCCTGATAGGCCAGGTTGTGAATGGTAAAGACGGTGCCGATATCGGGAGCCTGGTGCATCCAGGCCGGGATCATGCCGGTGTGCCAATCGTGGCAGTGGATGATGTTGGGCCTCCAGGGGTAATAGGTCCAGGCAAATTCGGCCACGGCATTGGCAAAAAACGTAAAGCGCCAAAACTCGTCCTCGCCGTCGTAGATGCGGTGGGGGGCAAAGCAGTAGTGGCTGACCAGGTAAAGGGGGACATCGGTGCCGGGTAAAACGCTTTCGTAGATATCGGCCACCTGGCCCATGACCTGCTTCGACCAAATGGGGTCTTTGGAGCGGGGGTATTGCCCCGGCTCTGGGCCAAATTGGTCCCACAAAAATCCGTACAGGGGCATGATGATGCGCACGTCCTGCCCCAGCTTGCGCAAAACAACAGGCAGGGATCCCACCACATCCCCCATCCCCCCCACCTTTGCCAAGGGCGCTGCTTCCGCTGCTGCAAACAAAATCCTGGCCTGTACCACCCTGCCCTCCCTGCTGCAATACCAGACCCTCCCCCTCCTATTTTTGGGGGTTTTGCTACGGGTTGCAGGGCGGCTGCTCTCGCAGGCGGGCGCAAATGGCCTGCCAGACCTGCTGGACCAGCTGGGACAGGCTGGTTTCTGACTGGATGGGCACCCGCACATCAGCCTGGGCGTAGAAGGGTTCTCGTTCCCGCATGAGCCTCTGCAGAGCAGCCTGGGGATCGGGAGTTTGCAGGAGGGGGCGTTGGCCAGGATCCCGGCTCAGCCGCTGCCAAATGAGCTCAGGGGCCACATCCAGCCAGACGGTGAGGCCGTGGTGCAGGTAGCTCCAATTTTTGGGCCGCAGCACAATGCCGCCGCCGGTGGCAATAACCAGGCGAGTGTAGCCGCTCAGTTGCGCCAACACCTGGGTCTCCAGCTCCCGGAAGTGGGCTTCTCCCTGCTCGGCAAAGATCTGGGCAATCGAACAGCCGGCTACCTGCTCCACCAGAGCATCGGTATCAAAGAAGGGGCGGCGCAACTGGGCTGCCAGCTCAGCTCCCAGGGTGGACTTGCCGCTGCCCATCATGCCAATCAAATAGACAGTGACGCCGCGCAGGCGTTCGGCTTCTTGGGGAGGGATCATGGGGGCAAGGACTCCGTCCCGCTACGCGAACGGCTGGGATTAGACGTAGCCGTGCTCGGCTAGAAACTCCAGGGAGAGGCTGCTCTCCGGCGGGGCCAGGCCCAAGAATTTTTCCACATATTTGCCCAGGAGATCTGCCTCCACGTTTACCGGATCCCCTACTTGCAGCAGGGAAAGGTTGGTCTGGCGGTAGGTGTGCGGGATCACCGCCACCTTAAACCAACACCCCCCTTGGCGGATCTCGGCAATGGTCAGGCTGACACCGTTCACCGCCACACTGCCCTTGGGCACGATGTAGCGGCCGATGCTCGCCGGCACCTCGAAGCTCAGCTCCCAGGCGTTGCCGGTGGCTGCTTGTTCGCAGAGGTGCCCCACTCCGTCGATATGGCCGCTGACGAAATGCCCCCCTAACTTGTCCCCCACCCGCAGCGCCGGTTCCAGGTTGACTGGGCGCGGGCCAGGGGATCCGCAGCCCCAGGTCGAGCGGCGCAGGGTTTCCGGCGAGACATCTGCCAAAAAGCCATCGGGCAGGATCTCTACCACTGTCAGGCAGAGGCCATCCACCGCCACGCTATCCCCACAGGCTAACTGCGGCTGCAGCTTTGGGCAGGTAACCCGTACCTGCGAAGAGGAGATCAACTGAGCTGTACCCAAACTGCGCACCAGACCCGTAAACATGCTTCGGCTTCCTTGGCCTGCTTGCTAAGCCTTGGCCTGATCAAGGGATCCCAGCCATAAGCTGGGCGAGTCGGTTTGGGCTCCTCGGAGAGAGCGGGAGGTGGGATCTTGGGCCTGGGCCAGGAGCCGCTCCACCTCGGCAGTGAGCTGGCTTTCGCTAAAAGGCTTGGTCAGGTAGCCGGTTGCGCCCGACCACTTGCCGCGGATGCGATCCAGCAAGCTGTCCCGCGAGGTAACCATCAGGATAGGGAGAGACTTGAACGCTTCCAGGCTGCGCACGATGCGGCAGAGCTCTATGCCGTCGTTCGCGTTAGCGGTGCGGAGCACATTCCCGGGCATGGCGATCGCGTTAGCGGTGCGGAGCACATTGTCCATCAATAGCAGGTGAGGCCGGTGCTGGAACAGGAGGGGGAGCACCTCGGCGGGGTTGCCCGTTGTAATCACGCGTTCGCGTTAGCGGTGCGGAGCACATTACTGGGATAGGTACTGCCGCAGGATCTCCTGCATCACGACGCTGTCGTCTACGGCCAAGAGGGTTATGGAAGTGCGGC
The DNA here is from genome assembly GCF_047462135.1 of Synechococcus sp. O70.2. Taxonomy (NCBI): domain Bacteria; kingdom Bacillati; phylum Cyanobacteriota; class Cyanophyceae; order Synechococcales; family Synechococcaceae; genus Synechococcus; species Synechococcus sp. O70.2. The sequence continues at coordinate 215,115 of NZ_JANSIS010000002.1, read as the reverse complement.
GCTGGGGTTGCAGCAAGTCTGGAGGCGTTTGCAGGCTCACCAGACCTTTTTTGGCCCAAGCGGCAAAGAGGCTAGCTACCTCCAGCCGATCGCGTGAGCGGTGCGGAGCACATTTCCCGACAGAGCTTTTGGGCAATGGCCTCCAGCGACTGGCCATCTTTGGTGAGAGCATGGAGCTTCTGGCGCTGTTCGTCGCTAAGGCGATAGCGGTTGACCCGTTCGCGTGAGCGGTGCGGAGCACATTCGAACAGGTAGCGGTCAAAATCGGTAAGCAGGTTCAGCCAGAGGGCGTCTTCCAGCTCGCCTGGCTTTATCAAGCCCAGCTCGGTCATCATCTCCAGTAACTCCGGCAGGGAGTTGTCTGGGAGCAGCCGCTGCTGCAGCACACGGATAACCCGCTGGGGCCAGTCCAGGTTGAGACGGGGGATAAAGCGCGATAGCCGTCGCAGCAGGATCGGGGCATTGAGGGGCTGATCGGCGGAAAAAAGCAGCCGGCCGTGGTAGTAGGTCAGCACCCAAGGCTCTGTGCCCTCGGCGGGATCCTCGCCCCTAAGGTGAAGGTGGAAATAGCCAGTGGTAAACCGCCGACCTTGCTGCCGGAGCAGAGGCGCCAGTTCCGCCGCTGCCAAGAGAAAATGGGACATGGGAAACCCTCCGGCCTAGCCTCTTCAGGCTACCTAAGCAGCGACTACATCAGCTACTCACCTCAGTTGAAGAGAGAGCCTTAGTTTGCGGCTGCTTTATCCCATTATCTCCCCTTCATCAAACCATTAACCTGGCCACACCCTCCCCCTGCCGGGACAGCAGTTCCCCCTTTCGGGGCCCGGGCTAAGCTTGCCTTGGCTACAAGTCTAGAGCCTCTCGCTGGGCCTGGATCAATTTCTGGATGCCGGCCTGGGCCAGGTCTAACATTTGCAACAGTTGCGAGCGGTCAAAGCATCCGGCTTCGGCGGTACCCTGAATCTCAATTAAGGATCCCTGCTCGTTCATGACCACGTTCAGGTCCACTTCGGCTTGGCTGTCCTCCTCGTAGCAGAGATCCAGCAGCACCTCGCCTTGCACAATTCCCACCGAAAGGGCTGCCACTTGCTGTTGCAAAGGGGATCCCTGCGCCGGATCCAGCAGTCCCTGCTTGTAGAGCCAGGTGATGGCATCGTGCAGGGCCACGTATCCACCGGTAATTGCGGCGGTGCGGGTGCTGCCATCGGCTTGCAACACATCGGCATCGATGGTGATGGTGCGGGATCCCAGCTTCCGGAGATCCAAAGCCGCGCGCAGACTGCGCCCAATTAGCCGCTGGATCTCAGCGGTGCGGCCGGAGACCTTGAGCGTCTCCCGCGGCTGGCGCTGTTGGGTGGCGGTGGGCAGCATGCGGTACTCTGCGGTCAGCCAGCCTTGGCCGGTGTTTTGTAAAAAAGGGGGGACTTCTTCGGCCACGGTGGCGGTGCAGAGAACATGGGTATCGCCAAGCTTAACCAACACCGAGCCGTGGGCGTAGCGGGTGAAGTGGCGCTGGAAGGAAACCGGGCGCAATTGGGTAGGTGTGCGGCCATCAGGGCGTTGCCAGCTCATGGGCCATTCAAATCCCTCGCATTGTCGTTCAGGTTCACCCACGGCAGCTTCTCCAAAAGGGCTGCCAGCGCCTTGGAAGACAGGCAGCGGGAGAGCTGCTGTTGTAGGCCAATAGGCAGGTTACAGTGTAAAGAAGCTCTTAGCCAACTTTTCCTACTGTTGCAGCAAGTTCTGGAACAAAAGGTGTCCTGCAGGGCAGGACCCAGCCAGCAAGAAGACACAGACGTCATGATCCTCCTCTTCCTGCAGCGTTTACGTCAGTCGGCGCTCGACCCCCTCCAGGAGATCCGCTGGACGCCGGAACTGTTTGGGATCCTGCTGGTGTATTTTGTGCAGGGGGCAGTGGGGCTGGCACGGCTAGCCACCAGCTTTTACTTGAAGGATAACCTGGGCCTCGGCCCAACGCAGGCAGCGGCGTTGATGGGCCTGGCTGTAATCCCCTGGACTGTTAAGCCTCTTTATGGACTCCTGTCGGATACGCTGCCGCTAGCAGGCTACCGGCGCCGCCCTTACCTCCTGCTGGCAGGGCTGTTGGGATGTGGGGCCTGGCTGGGGATGGCTCTGGGGGCGCCGACGGCTGAGCTGGCCCTGCTTTGGATGGTTTTGGCATCCCTGGCGGTAGCCGTGGGGGATGTCATTGTCGATTCGCTGGTGGTGGAGCGGGTGCAGGGCAGTGACTGGGCGGGAACGGGCACGCTGCAGTCTCTAACGTGGGGGGCCACAGCTCTGGGATCCCTGCTCACGGCCTATGCCGGGGGGGCGCTCTTGGCTCACTATCCTCCCCAGGTGGTGTTTGGGCTAACAGCCCTGCTGCCCATGCTGATTGCCCTGGCTGCTTGGGTCATTGAGGATCAGCCCGTGGCTAGCGCCTTGGGCTGGGATCCCCTGCAGCAACAGGTAGCTCGGGTGTGGCAAGCCCTGCGGCAGCCCAGCGTTTTCCTGCCGCTGCTGTTTGTGTTTGTCTGGCAGGCAACTCCCAGTGCCGACGTAGCGCTGTTTTACTTTGTTACCAACGATCTCGGCTTTGGTCCGGAGTTTTTGGGCCAGGTGCGGCTAGTGACTAGCGTTGCCAGCTTGGTGGGGGTGGGAATCTTTCAGGTGTATCTGCGGCACATCCCCCTGCGCCCCCTCTTTGGCTGGATGACGGTCATTTCCGCAGCTCTAGGCCTGACCAGCCTGATCTTGGTCTATCACCTCAACCGCGCTTGGGGCCTCGACGACCACTGGTTTAGCCTCGGGGATAGCCTGGTGCTGACAGTAGCGGGGCAAATTGCCTTTATGCCGGTGCTGGTTCTGGCCGCCCGCCTTTGCCCGCCAGGGATCGAGGCCACCTTTTTTGCCCTGCTCATGTCGGCCTTTAATTTGGCGGGGTTCCTCTCGCAGGAGCTGGGATCCCTGCTTATGCACGCTCTAGGAGTAACCGAAAGTAATTTCAGCCACCTGGGGCTGCTTTTGGTGATCACCAACCTCTCCACCCTCTTGCCCTTGCCCTTGTTGGGTTGGCTGCCCGCCGAGAGGATAACTCCCAGCCCAGCAGAGTTGGAGGCGGAAGCTCAGGCTTCGCTACAGTCCTTCTTGCAGGGAGCAGAAGCAGCCGCTAGGGGAGAGGCAATCCCTTTGGGAGAGACGGACATAACCTACTCCTAAGGGGCCGGCGGCCAGTAGATAGCGTTGGCTTCCTCCTGCTTGAGCGCAGGCTATCAAGTGTATTGGCTAATGTCTTCCCCAGCTTCTGCCAGGAAGGAGAGGGCGCGGCAGCGCAAGGCCACCACCTGGTCGTAGAGGGGGTTAAGCTTGCACATGGGGGGAATGTGCAGTACCTTGCGGCCAAACAACACTACATCCCGCTCAAAGGGGCAGTGGGCAGGGATCATACGGCATAAGAAGCGGGCTACCCTCACGTCGCGGACTTGGATGCCGTCCAGCCACTTGCGCAAGGGAGCCAAAAGGTCGGTATAGCCGCTTTCAGGCTGGGCTTTTGCCGGCGATGGCGAGGTGGCCCTCTTGTCGACCAGCGTAGCCTTGAGCAGATGGAGCTGGGGAAGCTCCAGCCCAAAGGCAGTGGCCAATTGGTGCAACAGGCGATCTTCCGGCTCGGAATATACCCCATCGGCAACGGCTGTCATCACTGCCGTGCGCAGGAAATCTTCCCGCAACTCCGGCTGCAACTGGGCCGCCAGCTCTTCGGGGGAGAGGGGAGCGAGATCTTTCCCCTCTTCTTCGGGCCAGTCGGAGCGGATGAGATCTTCGATGAGTCGTTGCTCTTCGGGGCTGTATTCTCCATCAGCCCAGGCAATGCCAAGCAGCCCTCGTAGCCATAGTTCCGCCTGCTGGGGTGAGCACTCCCTAGCAGAAGTAGGCGTGGAATCGCTAGACATGGCAGAGCTCCACAAGAAGCCACCGCCATTTTAAAGAGCTAGGCTGGAGGTTGAAGTCTGGGCAACCTCTTTTTGTTCATGACGGATCCTCTTCCACCCCTAGCTGCCCAGGTTGAACCCAGCCCAGGGAGCGCTGAAGAGCCCAACCCGGATCTCCTAACTGCTGCCTATGACTACTTCCTACCGCCTGAGCGGATCGCGCAGAGGCCGGTGGAGCCCCGGGATCAGGCGCGAATGCTGGTGGTGTACCCAGATAGGCACGAGCACCGCCGCTTCTGCGACCTCCCCGACTACCTGCAGAGCGGGGATCTGCTGGTTCTCAACGACACCAAGGTCATCCCGGCCCGGCTGTGGGGAGCCAAGATCTTGCCGGGAAAGGACGCTTTTGGGGCGCGGGTAGAGGTTTTGCTGCTCGAGCCAGAGCAGCCCGGGATCCCAGGCAACACCTCCCCTCAGCAGCCGATCTGGCGGGTCTTGGTCAGGCCGGGCAAACGGGTCAAGGTGGGGGATCAAATCCGGTTTTGGGATCACCAGGGCTTGCTGGCTGAGCTGACGGCCACAGTGCTGGCGGTGGACGCGGAGACCGGCGGACGGGTGGTGCAGTTTGCATGGGAAGGGGCGGATGCCTTTGAGCAGATCCTGGAGCGGGTGGGGCGGATCCCGCTTCCTCCCTATCTGGAAGCTGCCCGTGCCCTTGACCCGACAAGTGCGGGAGTCCGACCTGAAGACTATCAAACCGTCTGGGCCAGACACCCCGGCTCGGTGGCTGCCCCCACCGCAGGCCTGCATTTTACCCCTCAGCTTTTGGAGCGGTTGGCCCAGAAGGGGGTCCAAACTGCCTACATCACCTTGAACATTGGGCTGGGTACCTTCCGCCCGGTAGAGGCAGAGCGAGTAACCGACTACCGCTTGCACAGCGAGTGGCTCAAGGTGCCGGCAGAAACGGTGGACACTATTCGCGAAACCCAAGCCCAGGGAAGGCGGGTGATTGCGGTGGGAACAACGGTGGTGCGGGCCCTAGAGACGGCAGCCCTCTCCGGCGCCCTGGAACCCTGGCAGGGAAAAAGCGACCTCTTCATCTACCCCGGCTACTCCTGGCGGGTGGTGCAGGGGCTGATCACCAACTTTCATCTGCCCCGCTCCAGCCTGATGATGCTGGTGGCAGCCTTGATCGGGCGACAGCGCTTGCTGGATCTCTACCAGGAGGCCATCGAGCAGGGCTATCGGTTCTATTCCTTTGGGGACGGCATGCTGATCCTGCCCTAGGGGGATTCTTACCCTTTTGCCAAGGGCTTGGTAGGAAGGTCAGCAGGACGGTCTTGGCCAGTGGCAAACCAAGTTTGGAGGCGCTCCCATTCCACGTGGGGGTAGCCATCCACTGCCCAATCGGCCCGCCGCTGCAGCATGTGCAGAGGAAAGAAAGTGGCCAAAGCCAACACCGGGATCCCTTGCGAGCGAGCCGCTTGAATGCCGGCGTAGGTGGCTTCAAAACTCAGGCACTCCTGAGGGGAGAGCCCCATCCGCTCTAGGAGCAGACGGTGCAACTGAGGATCCCCTGCCTCGCCGGTTACGCGGTAGCGGAAGTTCTGAGTCAGCCGCGCCAGGGCTGGACAGGGGAAGCGTTCCAAAAAAGCCTCCACCTCGATAGCGGCGTGACCACTCAAGAGGCCCACCTTGAGCCGTAGCTGCTCCAGCTTCTCCAAGGCCTCTGCCAAGCCGGGAACCAGAAGGGATCCCTTTTGCTCCTGCAACGCCTGCCGGTAGTAAAGGGCCTTGCGCTGCAAAAGTCCTTCTTGCTGCCTGGGGCTGAGCACCCGTCCCTGGGCTTGCCAGAGGGCGAGCAGACTCTCCCGATCCGGTTGGCCCAGATGGTGTAGCCGATAGAGCTCTTTTTGCGCCGGGGATCCCAGATCCCAGGGGCGCAGGTTCTCCTCCAGCAACACTTGGTTGATGGCGTAGAGGTGCAGCTCCTCGTCGTCAGCCACCACGCCGCTCCAGGTTAGGATTACCCCTTGCAGCGCCATGCGAGGTCCTATTTCAGATTCTCCGGACAATTCTAGGAAGCTGGGATCCCTGGGCGGGTAGGAGGAGCCATAAAGCTGGGGGGAAGGGATTCGGGGACGTGCCTTTGCAGGATCTCGTCGATGGCCTGCATTGCCTCCGCCTCCAGCGACCAGCCCCAAACTCCGGCTAGGTCATCCAGCTGCTGGCGCTTGCGCGCTCCCCATAGGATTGCACTCACCCCCGGCTGATCCAAGAGCCAGCGCACCGCCAACTGGGGCAAGGTTTTGCCGTAGCGCTCCCGCGCCAGTCGGCTCAGCTCTTCTGCCGCTTGCAGGTACTGGGAGTAGCGAGGCTCTCCAAACTTGGGATCGATGCCGCTGCGCAGATCTCCAGGCGGAAACTTGGTTTGCGGAGTCAGCCTTCCCCCCAACAGCCCCCGGCAGAGGGGACTGTAGATTAGCGTGGCAATGCCGTTGGCCTGGCAGTAGGGCAGGACATCTGCTTCGATCTGGCGCTCAAACAGGTTATAGGGCGGCTGGGCCGTGTGCAGGGGAGCCACCTGGCGGAAGCGCTCCATCTGCTCCGGAGAAAAGTTGCTCACCCCAATGGCGCGGATCTTTCCTTCCTGGAGTAGGCGGCCGAAAAAGGCAGCGGTCTCCTCCAGCGGCTCCAAGGGATCCGGCCAATGCACCTGGTAGATGTCGATCACATCCGTCTGCAGGCGGCGGAGGGAGTTTTCCAGATCCTGAGCCAGCCAACTGAGGCTGCAGTTGCGCACCACCTTGCCATTAGTCCACTGCAGGCCGGCCTTGGTGGCAATGACTACGCGATCCCGACAGCCGGCATCCCGGATAGCCCGCCCCAATAGCTCCTCCGAAAGGCCGCGGCCATAGGCCGGAGCCGTGTCAAAGAGCGTAATGCCCAGGTCAATAGCCTTGCGGAGGGTGGCATAGGCCTCCTGGGGATCCGCTGGCCCCCACCAATCCCCGGTCATGCTCCAGGTGCCCAGCCCCACGCGGCTAAGTTTTAGCCCCGTCTCGGCAAGCGTAACAAACTCCATGGCAACGTCTGCAAACAGGATCCCGTTTCAGGATGCTAACAGGCGCCGGGGGAGGACAAAGCCCCTTGCGCAGACAACCCACGCGCCTAGCTGCTGGTGGAAAAAGAGGGCGGGCTTTTGCCTCTGCTTTCCCGACTAGCGGCCTAGTAGAGTGAGGATTGAAAAATTCACACCCCAAAACTTTTGAGGAATGGTTCCATGAAGTCCATTTTCCCTCTTTGTCTGGCCGGCTCCCTGGGCGGCATTTTGTTCTGGGGATCCTTGCTGCCCGTTCAGGCGCAGGGGGTCACCCCGCTTTTCCCAGAAACTCCACTGCCCCCCAGCCAAGATATTCCCACCTTGCCCATCGTGCCGGATCCCCGGCCTGTGCCGCCCACACCTGCCCCGCGACGACCGCTGCCCAGGGGGAGCTTTGAGGAAATTAGTCGATACTTCCGCGATCTCAACCGAGCTAAGAACCTGGCCCGCCAAGCGGCCGAGATTGCCAACGGGGGCTTGCAGCGCTACCGCGCCGAGGCTTCCATGCACGGGGCGGCCATCGACGCGCCGTTTGAAGAGTTTGAAGACGCCTGGGTCTTTACCTTCCGCGGCGGCGAGCCCGGCTTTGTCCAACCCAGCATTGAAACCCAGGTGCGGGTGGATCGGCGCACCTTTCAAACCACCATCCTCTACAATGGCCCCATTCGCTCCCGGCGCTGAGGAAGCCCTGGGATCCCTGGCATAATCAAGAAAGGGCAAGGGTCGGGGCTATGGCCAAGTTTGTCTTCATCACTGGCGGAGTCGTCTCCAGCATTGGCAAAGGCATTGTAGCGGCTAGCCTGGGCCGTCTGCTCAAGTCCCGCAACTACACCGTGTCGATTTTGAAGCTGGATCCCTACATCAACGTGGATCCCGGCACGATGAGCCCCTACCAGCACGGGGAGGTGTTTGTTACCGACGATGGTGCCGAGACCGACCTGGACTTGGGCCACTATGAGCGCTTCACCGACACCAACATGTCTAAGCTCAACAACGTCACCACCGGCGCCATCTACCAGGCGGTGATCTCCAAAGAGCGGCGGGGCGACTACCAGGGCAGCACGGTGCAGGTAATCCCCCATGTAACCCAAGAGATCAAGGAGCGGATTCGGCGGGTGGCCCGCGAGACCAACCCCGACGTGGTGCTGGTAGAAGTGGGGGGCACGGTGGGGGATATCGAGTCTTTGCCCTTCTTGGAAGCCATCCGCCAGTTCCGCAAGGACGTGGGCCGCGCCAACGTGGCCTATGTGCATGTCACCCTGGTGCCTCTAATCAAGGCATCGGGAGAGATGAAAACTAAGCCTACCCAGCACTCGGTCAAGGAGCTGCGCTCGATTGGCATTCAGCCGGACGTGCTGGTGTGCCGCTGTGAACAACCCCTGCCGCGCGCCATCAAGGAGAAGATCTCCGAGTTCTGTGACGTGCCGGTGGAATGTGTCATCCAGGCGCAGGATGCTCCCAGCATCTACGACGTGCCCCTGATTCTGGAGCAGGAGGGCCTGGCCCAGCGAGTTTTGGAGATTCTCAACCTGGATCCACAGCAGCCGGATCTGCGCGAGTGGGAGCTCCTGGTACAGCGGCTGCACCACCCGCAAGAGCAGGTGGAGATCGCCATTGTCGGCAAATACGTGCGCCTGACAGACGCCTACCTCTCGGTGGCGGAAGCCCTGCGCCATGCCGGGCTGGCCCTCAATGCTGGCGTTACCTTGCGCTGGATCTCTTCCGAGGAAGTCGAGGAGCGGGGACCAGAAACTCTGCTAGCGGGGGTAGATGGCGTCGTGGTGCCAGGGGGGTTTGGCAACCGCGGCATCGAGGGCAAGGTGGTCACCATCCGCCACGCGCGGGAGCGGGGCATTCCCTTTCTGGGGCTGTGTTTGGGCATGCAGTGTGCGGTGATCGACTGGGGATGCCATATTGCCGGCCTGGAGCGGGCCAACAGCTATGAGTTCGATCCCGACACTCCTCATCCCGTCATCAGCTTGCTGCCGGAGCAGAAAGATGTGGAGCACTTGGGGGGAACCCTGCGCCTGGGCCTCTACCCCTGCCGCATTCTGCCCGACACCCTGGCAGCCAAGCTCTATGGTGAGACAATTGTCTATGAGCGCCACCGCCATCGCTACGAGTTCAACAACGCCTACCGCAGCCTGTTCCTCGAGTCTGGCTACGTGATTAGCGGTGTTTCGCCCGACAACCGTCTAGTGGAGATCATCGAGCTGCCCAGCCACCCCTTTTTCATCGCCACCCAATTCCATCCCGAGTTTCGCTCCCGCCCCAACCGCCCGCACCCCCTCTTTTTGGGGCTGATCGAGGCTGCTCTGCGCCGCCGTTCCCAGCTTCAACCGCTGCTGCAGTTGCAAAGTACAAGTTGATCCTAAGGGTTGTCGTCTCTAGCGCGCTATGCCCCGCCACCGGAAAAAGTCGGATCTGCCCAGCAAAATCTGCCTCACCTGCGGCCGGCCCTTTACTTGGCGCAAGAAATGGGCTGATTGTTGGCCAGAGGTGAAATACTGTTCCGAGCGTTGCCGCAACCATCGCCCTAAAGGCTCCCACTCTTCTCCCCCTGGAGACACTCGGGATGGATAATGTAGTCGTTGAGGCTAGGACATGGGTCTCAAACCCGGTGGCATCGACATGCGGTTTCTCAAGTGGCTGTTGCACAATCCTCATGAGACGGAGGAGGAGGATCCCTTCCTTAGAGGTATTACCCGCATAGAAAGCTTGATCTCGAAGCTGCTTTCAATCCTCCTGATTGGGCTAGTTATAGTAGCAGTTGTCGATTTGGCCCGCTTCTTGGTGGCTGATCTGCTACGGGAGCCAACCGGGTTTTTCTCCACCACTTTGATTGAGATCTTCGGCCTCTTTTTGAATATCTTGATTGCCCTGGAGATTTTGGAGAACATTACTGCTTACCTGCAAAAGCAGGTTGTGCAAGTGGAGCTGGTCATTGTTACCTCTTTGATTGCGGTGGCGCGCAAGATCATCATTTTTGATTTCGAGAAGCTGGGGGGGTTGGATTTGATTGGCCTGGGGGCAGCAACTCTGGCTCTGTCGGTAAGTTACTGGCTGGTGCGACGCGCTAAGCCCCCATCCAAGTCCGGTCAAGACTAAGCTTCCCAATAGTTTGGCAAAAAACCTGCAACAGCCCGCGCCAGTGGTGCTTGGCTCGGCCAAATCCTACACGGCTATGAGGGGAGCCACTGCCGGCACGATGGTTCTGGAGCTTTTCCTGCAAGAAGCTTCCCTTACTGTCAGCTTCGTCTTTTTGGGCCAACGCTCACTTCTACGATGGCTTCATCTTCCAGCGCGGGATTCGGGGCTTCATGGCCCAAGGCGGGGATCCCACAGGCACAAAGCGGGGTAGGAGGCTACCGCTTTCCCAATGAGCCGTTGCAACGTCCCTACCCCCGGGCGATCTTGGCGATGGCCAATGCCGGCCCTAACGCCAAGGGCAGTCAGTGACTATTCCCTACCTCCCAACTCCACCATCTTTGGCCAACTGGCCCGCAGGATTGCCCGCTAAACCCGGTGGAGATTCGGAATCCCATTAGCTTGAGCTAATCTCGTGGAACAGTTTGATTGATCCTTAGCTGCGTTTTTGCAACTTGCCCTGAGGGGGATCCCGTATGGAGTTCGCTAGCCCCCGGCGAATGTCCCCCCGCATTTTGGTTCTGGATTTTGATGGCGTGCTCTGCGATGGGCGGGCAGAGTACTTTGCCTCCTCCTGTCGTGTCTGTGCCCAGGTGTGGGGCCTGGCTCCTGCGCAATTGCAGCCGTTGCAGCCAGCCTTTAACCAGTTGCGCCCGCTAATCGAGACGGGTTGGGAGATGCCCCTGTTGCTCTGGGGGCTGCAGCAAGGGATCCCGGAAGACGCTTTGCGCCAAGACTGGCCCGGCTGGCGACAGCGGTTGTTGCAGCAGGCGGGGGTTTCCGAGAGGGCTTTGGCCCAAGCGCTGGATGAGGTGCGAGATCGCTGGCTTGCAGAGGATCGGCAGGGGTGGCTGGAGCTGCACCGCTTCTATCCGGGGGTGACAGCCTGGATGCGCCAAGTACAGGCTGCCGGCGAGCCGCGCCTAGCCATTCTCAGTACCAAAGAGGGGCGCTTTATCCAGCAGCTTTTGCTCCGCGAAGGGATCCAACTGCCGCGCCACCGCATCCTGGGCAAGGAGGTGCGCGCTCCCAAGGCCGCCACTCTCCAGCGGCTGCTAACTGCAGCTCAGGTAGCGCCAGAGGAACTCTGGTTTGTCGAGGATCGCCTGCAGACGCTGCGCCAGGTGCAGAGCGTACCGGAGCTAGAGCCAGTGCTCCTGTTTTTGGCTGCCTGGGGCTACAACCTGCCGGAGGAGCGAGAAGAGGCCGCCCGGGATCCCCGCCTGCATCTCCTTAGCTTGGAACAGCTCTCCCAGCCTTTTGAGCAGTGGTTGATCCCGCCTCCCCCTTCCTCTGGTCTTGCCATCAGCCCAGCCGGCCCGCAAGACTTGAGTCGGGTTCAAGCTAGCCCTGACCGGAAACGCCCGGAAGCTGGCCTTGCCTCCCTGGTGCTGACCTTGGTGGAGCTGCTGCGCCAGTTGATGGAAGCTCAGGTGGTGCGGCAGATGGAGGCCAATCGCCTTTCGCCGGAGCAGATCGAGCGGGCCGGCAGCAGCCTGCAAGCCCTGCGGCAGCAAATTCGGCAACTCTGCGCCCTGCTGGAGATTGACCCGGCAGATCTCAATCTGGATTTAGGGGATCTGGGCACGCTTCTGCCCCGCCAGGGAGACTACTACCCCGGCCAGCCCGACGGCGAGGGATCCCTCTTGGAACTCTTGGATCGGCTGATCAACACCGGGATCGTCGTCGACGGCGAGCTCGACCTGGGCTTGGCGGACTTGAGTCTTATCCACGCCCGCCTGCAATTGGTGCTTACCTCCAGCGCCAAGCTTTCTTAGACCCAGGGAGTGTCGATGGAGACGATTGGGAGAAGAGATGCCAGAAGCAAGATGGGAAGGCCGGAAATCGCGGTATGCTGGCTTTGGATCCCATTAATCTCTCTTCACAGTTTTCTCCTATGGATGTTTTCGCCCCAACCGGAAACCTGCATGCCGGCGCGATTTGGCCGGAGGTGGTGGTCACCCTCACGCTGTTGCTCGTCCTGGCAGTGGATCTGGTGGGCGGGTCGGCAGCGCGCAGAAGTTTGCCAACTCTTTCCCTCTTGGGGTTGATGGGAGCCCTGGTGCCCCTGGTGCTGCAGTGGCAGCAGCCCCAGTTGGAGAGCTTCTTGGGCAGCTTTGCCGCGGATCCCGTGAGCATTCTCTTCCGTGGCCTGGTGGTGGTGACAGCAGCCCTGACGGTGATGATGGCGGAGCGCTACCTCAGCCAGGCAGGCACGCCCACGGGCGAGTTCTATGTGCTGCTCCTCACGGCCACCTTGGGGGGAATGTTCCTCGCGGGAGCGATGGATTTAATCATGGTGTTTGTCTCGCTGGAAACGCTGAGCATTGCCAGCTACCTCATGGCTGGCTACACGAAGCGAGATCCGCGCTCCTCTGAGGCTGCCCTGAAGTACCTGCTGACCGGCGCTAGCAGCACGGCCATCTTCCTCTACGGCATGTCGCTGCTCTATGGCCTGTCGGGGGGGCAAACCCAACTGTCGGCCATCGCGCCCCACCTGGCCAATGCTGGCCTAGCAGGGATCCTGGCCTTGGTGTTCTGCCTTGGGGGCATTGGCTTTAAGCTGGCGGCGGTGCCCTTCCACCAGTGGACTCCCGACGTCTACGAGGGATCCCCGACGCCGGTGGTGGCCTTTTTGTCGGTGGGATCCAAAGCGGCAGGCTTTGCCCTGGCCATTCGCTTTCTGGCTACCGTCTTCCCAGCCATGACGGAAGAGTGGCGGGCGGTGCTCTCAGTGCTGGCTATCTTGACCATGGTGCTGGGCAATGTGGTGGCCATTGCCCAAACCCGCCTTAAGCGCCTGCTGGCCTATTCCTCTATTGGGCAGGCGGGCTTTGTTTTGATTGGTTTGGTGGCAGGCACGGAAGCGGGCTACGCCAGCTTGATTTTTTACCTGATGGTTTATCTAGCCATGAACCTGGGCGCCTTTCTGTGCGTCACCCTGTTTAGCCTTAAGACCGGCACTGACGAAATCAACGAGTACAGTGGCCTTTACCAGAAGGATCCTTTCCTCACCCTTTGCCTTAGCATTTGTCTTCTCTCCCTGGGCGGGTTGCCGCCACTGGCCGGCTTTTTCGGCAAGCTCTATCTCTTCTGGGCTGGCTGGCAGGCAGGAGAATACACCCTGGTGCTGGTGGGCCTGGTTACTAGCGTCATCTCCATCTACTACTACGTGCGAGTGGTGAAAACCATGGTGGTGAAAGAGCCGCAGGAGATGTCGCTTTCGGTGCAAAACTACGCCGAGACCGACTGGCAGGCAGAGGGCATGCCGGCTCTGCGAGTGGGCATGGTGTTGACCCTAGTGGCCACCATCTTTGCTGGCATCCTCTCCAATCCCCTGTTTACCCTCTCTGTTCAGGCAGTGGAGCGTAGCCCGTTTTTGGGGTTCCCGACAGCCCAGGCTTTTGCTCCCGAGGCAGCCAGCCCTGCAGCTTTGCCTAGCTACTCGGGCCGCAATTCCTAAAAATGCCCCCACCCCTCTCCCTGTAGGAGGGGGAATTAAGCGTTTCAGCCTTGCCCCGCCACCGTCTGCAACTGAGTCGAACCTCAAATACCCTCTAGGCTGACATTAAGAAAGCGGGCAATCTCGGCGGCTTGGTTTTCAATCTCGGCCAAAGAAGGCGGCTGCCCAACGCCGGTGAGGGGGATGTCACCGCGTCCTTTCACTCGCAAGTAGATAGCTCGGCGGGGGTTGAGGCCTTCTCGCAGCTCCACCCGCAGGCTTTGTACCTCGGCAAAGTCATACTCCAGACGAACTTCGCGGTTTTTGCCCGGAAAGCCCTGCCGCACCAGCGTTATCTTTTGGGTACGGCGGTTGAACTCGTTGTAGCCGCCCCCCAAGTTCCAGTACAGGCTCAGCCATTGGTACAACCCTGCCAGGAAGCCGAGCACGCCGTAGAAGAGCATGGCAATGCCCTGGGGAATGAACACCAGGCTGGCGGGGTCGGAAAAGGGAAGCAAATTGCGGTGGAAATAGCTGGAAAGACCAGCCAGGGTAAAGCCCAGACCCCCTGCCGTCAGAACCACTGCCCAAAAGTAAACGCTGGGCCGCCGCGACCCAATGACGGTGTAGCGCAGCAGGTCTTCAGAGCGAATTTCGGGAACAGTTGCAGACACCGCCGGAATCCCTTTTTCCAAAGCTGGCTTCTCCCATTCTATTGGGCGGCTCGACCTCTTGCTGGGATCCCGCTACTTCAGGGTTGAGACTCGCGGGGCGTAACGATTTTCCCTACCCCTGGGGTAACTGCCGGAGGTTCAGCAGGGGAGGGTTCGGAAGTGGGGGAGGAGGTCGGTTCCGGCTCGGCTGGCAGGGGAGAGGATTCGACGGCAGGAGTTGGACTTGGGAGAGCCGAGAGCTGGGCTACGGCCTCTTGAGCCGTCCGCTCTCCAAAGGCAGACAGGGCAATTGCCACTTCCCCACGGCTAACTGGCTGGAGGGGGTTAAAGGTGCGGATGGGGCCGAAGGTGCGCAACACGGTGGAGGCATTCTCTAGGCTGCGATCTGCCACTAGGGGAGCAACAGCCTCGTCGGGGATCTGCGCCGCATCGGTAAAGCCCCAGCGCCCCTCCAGCTCTGCCCGAGATCCCTTGATCTGGCCGGGCGGCAAATCCAAAGGCACCTTCATGCGAATTAACTCGGCTCGCGACAGCAGGCTATTGGGGCGAAACTCGCGATTGGCATCCCCAGTAGCGATGCCGGCAGCTCCCAGGGCCTGGATGTAGCGAAAGTTGGGATCCTCCTCCGGTACATCCAAAAAAAGAGGGCGCTCCGAGGGGGATCCTATGCGGATTTGGCGGCTGGGCTCGTCAGCGTGAATGGCGTTGTTGGCTAGCACCAGCCAGCGGGCAAACTCTCCTCGACGCACGCTGCGCTGCGGCTGAAATTCGCTGCCAGCAATATCGGCAAAGATCCCCAGCCGATCCAGGTAATAGACCGATTGGGCCACCAGGGATCCGGGCTCCAGATCCGTGAAGCGGCTGCTGACTTGGCTTGGCAGAGGTGTCAAGGCAACAGGGGGAGGGGCAGAGGGTGAGGGGGACTCTGAGAGAGCCCTTGGCGTCGCCGGCTGCTCTGCAGAGGGAGGAACAGACAGATCCACCGGTCGCACCGCCCGTTCCAGTCGTTCTCCCCACTCCGTTCCCTGACAAGCTGACAGCAGTCCCAGCAGCAAGAGCCAGGTGATAGCCGGGGACAGCGATTGCTTAGGCCGCTTGGAGTGGTGTTGCTGGTGCAATGCTTTCTCTCCCTCTACTGCGCCCATTTGCGACTGAACTCCTCCAGCACATCCAGCAGGTTCAGCAGGCTTTGCATGGGCAGCAGATCCACCAGAGGCAGCTCTTTGCGCCCGCCCCCCACCTTCACTGGGATCCCTTGCAGGATCTCCGTGACGGCATCCTCATCCACCTTGCCTGCCATCACCTGAGGGGCCAGCCGCTCCGCCAAAACGGTATGCAGGTGGGCATCCCGCAGGTAGAGGTGCCACCGGGCTACATCGATGTAAACTTCCTTGCCAATGGCAGCGGCCAATTGCTCGATCTCGGGGTTGCTCGGCACTTGGGCCATGGCTCAGCTTCGCTACTGGTTGCCCTGCGTTGATCATAGCCTGGCCCCACTTTAGGGAGAGCTGGCGGCAGAGCGGCGCGGTAGAGGCAGGGCGAAGTTCTCTTGCAACTGCCGCAGCAGCAACAGGTGCTCCAGAGCCAAGCGATCCCGTTCGAGGCGCAACTGGCTGAGTTGGGCCTGGGTCTGGCGAATGTCCTCTACGTTGGCGTCCCAGGTTTGCAAAAGGCGGTAGAGGCGGTCTTGTTGGCTGGCAATCTGCTGGTTCAAGCGGGCTAGGCGGCGGCTAAACTCCCTATCCATTTCTGCCGCCAGCTCGGGATCGGGAAGGAGGGGCAGCTGAGCCCAATCGATGCCCAGCTTAGTCGAGGGTGGTGGAGGCGTTTCTACCTCTTTGAGAAGGGGGAAGTTGGGGAAAGGGGAAAGCTCTATCTCACCAGAGGGCGGCTGGTTTTTTCGAGCGGGCGCCTGAAAGCTGGCCGGCGGCGGAGTGGGCTGGGAAGCGGACTTCAAGGCGCTGGGGTTTGCCTGGGCTGGCCAGGATCCCAGACTGCCCAGCCAAAGACAAACTGCTAGCCCCCAAGCTTGGCAAACCGCTGTTCTCACCCTGTGTTCCTCACTTCAAGCTAGCTCAAGCCAATTAGCTCACTCCCAGCTCAAGTCGGTTGGGGAGTTGGGCAGCGACTCGAATAAAATTGAGTAGGCGTCCTGCTTCTGTCCTGGCTCGAATAGATAGCGTTGGGCAACCCAAGCAGAGGCGGGCACAATTGCCACCCGCACTGGCGGATCCTCCAGAGACACCAACGGCTGAGGGTGCAGCCAGCGCCAGCCCGCCCAGCCCGCTCCCGCCAGGGCTACCACGGCTGCTGCCACTTGTCGCCAAGGAAAGCCGCTGCACCGCCGCCAGCCCAGAGCAACCTCTGGCCTTCGATCCAGCTTCTCGAACACACGGCTAATCAGCAGCTCCGTCTGAACGGGATCCAGGGTTGGCACCTTGAGGTTAGCCAAACCGGCCTGTAAAGCCGACAGTTGGCTGTACAGCTGCTGCGCCTGGGGATCGCTGGCTAGCCAGTCCTCCACTTGTCGCGCCTCCTGGGGGGACAGTTCTCCATCCAGGTAGGCGCTTAGCTGCTCAAAGCGCTCCTCCACTGGCGGCAGCTCCGCGGGGGGAGGGGAGGCGGCATCCTCGCGGTCAGGGTTGAGGTTGGGGCAAAACATAGTCATTCGCCATTGAGGTAGGGCTTCAGGATGGACTGCAAGCGGGCGCGGGCCCGGGCAATGCGGGATTTAACAGTACCCAGAGATACCCCCGTAATCTCCGCAATTTCCTCATAGGCCATCCCCTGAATTTCTCGCAGCAGGATGGCTTGGCGAAAGGCCTCAGGCAGGTCGTGGACGGCTTGGTGCAATCGCTCGTAAAACTCGCAGGTGGCGAGGTGGTCGTGGGGGCTTGGGCTACTGCTGGGCAGCTCCCATTCCATCTCACTCTCTTGCGTGGAAATCGAGGCATCCAAAGAGAGGGGTTGCTGCTGGCGCCTGCGCTTGCGCAGCTCGTCGTAAACCAGGTTGGTGGCAATCCGCCCCAGCCAACTGCGAAACTTTGCTGGCTCCTGCAGATGTTTGAGGTTGCGGTAGGCCCGGATCCAAACTTCCTGGGCCAAGTCCTGGCGATCCGGCCAGTTGGGCGCAAGATGGTAGAGAACCTTATCTACGTAGGCCTGATAGCGGCGTATGAGCTCGGCAAAGGCCTCGCGGTGGGGCCGGGATCCCTGCTGACACAGCAGTACCAGCTCCCGATCGGCAAGCTTTTCTGGCAGCACAGGCTCCTTCCTCAGTGAGGCTGACCAGCACTGGCCGCTGATGTTGCTGAGGGCAGCATCCATAAGCATCCCCAGAAAGAGATCCCCTCCCAACCGGAACCTCTACTTGAGAGACGAATTCAGGACAACCGGGTTCCCTTCCTATCTTTGGCGAGAGTACCCTTGCAGGATAGCTCTTGGGCTGGCAACTGGGCTACAGTGAGCTTGCGGTAGAGTAGACGCCCGATCTGGCATGACTTCCGACGCCGCTGCTGTTCTTTCTGAGCTCAAGGCAGTGCCGACGCTGGCGGAACTTTCGGCCACGTCTTTGCAGTGGCTGGGATCCCAGGTAAAGCTGCGGGACATCCCACCAGGGCAGGCGCTCTTGATGCAGGATGCCTGGGGCAGCGTTGTTTATTTGATTTGATCCTATCTGGCTGGGTCAAGGTGCGGCGAGCTCTGCGGATCCACACCGCCGAAGGAACCTGGGACAGCGCCCAAACCATAGCTCTACTCGGGCCCGGCGCCTGGGTAGGGGAAATGGCGGTGTTGGACGAAGCGCCCCGCTCGCGGGATGTGCTGGCCTTAACCTCGGTGCGGGCTGCCGGGATCCCAGCGGCAACTTTCAAGACGCTGATGCTGCAGGAGCCGCGCCTGTGCTACCAACTGGCTCGCAGCCTCTCCCGCCGTCTGCGCCTAGCGAATTTGCAGGCCGACCTGGAGCAACAGAGCCCTCCTGTGCGGGTGGTGCATGCGCTGGTGCAACTGGCGGAAGCCTTTGGCGAGAAGACTGAGCAGGGAGTGCGCATCATCTACCCGCCCCTCCAGGATTTGGCCGACCTCAGCCAGGTTAACCAGGAAACAGTGGCGGCAGTGCTGAACCGCTTGCAGCAGCAGGGGATCATTCAGCCCCTGCCAGACCAACAGTCTCTGCTCCTAATCCAGTACCCCAAACTCGTAAAAGCAGCCCGCCTGCTCTAGTTAGCTGGGGCTGCATCCAGGAAACTTGCTCCTTGCAAGCTGTGGTTTGCGAGAGCTTGCGCTAGCGGCAAGACCCGTGGCATAACGGCTAGCTGGCAAGACCGCAGGCCCACTCTAGCCAAGAGGCATCCTCTTCTGAGAGACTGGCCTGGTGCAGGGCGTAAACCTGGCGGTGATACTCATCCAGCCAAGCCCGCTGTGCCGCGTCTAGGAGATCCCAATCGATCAAACGCCTGTCAAAAGGGATCCACGTCAGAGAGCGAAAGCCCATCCAGCCCTCTGGCTCGGGGAGGGCAACCACCTCGTAGAGGTTCTCCAGGCGAATCCCGCCCCAGCCTGGCTGGTAGTAACCTGGCTCGATGCTGGTGATCATGCCTACCTTGAAGGGGGTGCTGGCGCGGCGGTGGATCCCATTGGGCCCCTCGTGGACGTTCAAAAAAGCGCCGACGCCGTGGCCAGTGCCGTGGCCATAGTCTAGCCCTGCCTGCCAGAGGCTGGAGCGGGCAATGCCATCCAAAGAGAGGCCGTAGGTATCGGGGGGGAAGATCTGGCGGGCGCACTGGATGTGGGCTTTGAGCACCTCGGTGTAGCGCCGCTTGCACAAGGGATCCGCGGGTTGCGAGCCAATCCAGAGGGTGCGGGTAGCGTCGGTAGTGCCCCCCAGGTAGTGGGATCCCGAGTCCAACAAAAACAACTCGCCTGGCTGCAGCAGCTTCTGAGGATCCGGGGTGCCGTAGTGAACGATAGAGCTATTGGCCCCGGCCCCAGCGATGGTGTTAAAGCTCAGGCCCACCCAATCCCCTTCCTCGCGGTAGTGGGCCTCCAGGGTGGCTGCCACATCGGCTTCGCTGATGGGGATCCCTGCTTGGATCTGCCGGTCGATCCAGGCGAGCGTGCGGATCTTGGCCCGGCTGGCTTTGCGGTTGGCTAGCCGCATCTGCTCCAGCTCGGTGGGGTTTTTGACCGCCTTGAGGACATCCACGGGGTGATCCAGCTCGCGACAGGGGATCCCGTGCAGCAGCTCTTGCGTGCCCTGAGTGGTCTGCTTGGGATCCAATCCCACCGGCCCGTAGCGCTCGGCCCACTGGGGCAGTTGTTCCGGGTAAGCCTCGTAGGGCCAGAGCTCTACCTCCGCTTCGGCCAGCACTTGCCGAGCCGAGGGAGTAAGGCGCTCCAGATCTGTGAAGAGGGCAACCCTCTCCAGGGCAACCAGCGCGTAGGCGCGGAACACCGGGTTGTAGGGGATGTCAGAGCCACGCAGGTTCAATAGCCAGGCTACCTGGTCCAACTTGGTTAAGGGCAACAGGCCTACCCGCTTGCGGCGCATCTCTTGGCGCACCTGGGCCAGTTTGTCGCTGGGGGTGGCCCCGCAGAGCTGGGCAGGGACAGGATAGATGGGTTGTTTCAAAAGAGGTTGGCTAGATTCCTTGGCCAGCTTATCTAGCGGGTTTTCGCGAACCGGCACCAGCAGCACTCCCCCGGCTTGGGCGTGGGCTTGTAACTGGCGGTAGGTGGCTACGGACACCGTAAAGGGATCCACCCCCAGGCGAAACCCAGATCCCAACTCCTCTACAATCTCCATCAGGCTGGGCTGATCCGGCAGACCGCCTTTGATCACCGTAAACAGGTTGGGATCCACCTCCCGCTCCGCCTGCTCGTGGTAGCGGGGATCCACCCACAGCCAAGCCCTGTCCCGGCTGATCAAAGCATCGCCCACCGAGCCGGTAAAGCCCGTAATCCACTGCCGCCGCTTGCGATACTCCAGCAGGTACTCGTTGAGGTGCTCATCGGCGGAGGGTACCCAAAACCCATCCAAATTCTGTTCCTGTAAAAGCTGGCGCAACTGCTGCAAACGGGCGGCAATCTCCAGGCGGGGCAAGGTTTGAGGCATGGCAGAGGCAACGGAAAAAAGCTATTGGCCCTAGCTACCAATATAGTTGCAGAATTGTTACAAACGCTCCCTTTCTCCTTGGGAAAGCTGAGCGAGAATTTCTAGCGCTCTTCGGGAAAGCCAGCCTCTCGCCAGGCGCGGATGCCGCCGTCCATCGAGAACACGCGGCGGTAGCCCATCTTCTGCAGGTTATCAGCTGCCAGGGCTGAACGAAACCCACCAGCACAATAGAGGACAATCTCCGCCTCTTTGTCTGGGATCACCTTCTCGATGTCCCGCTCAATAATGCCTTTGCTCAAGTGAATGGCGCCAGCAATGCGACCTGCCTGCCACTCCGATTCTTCCCGCACGTCGACTAGGTAGAAGGGATCTCCTTGCCGTTGTTTCTGCCTGACTTGCTCGACGGTCAGCTCTTGGATGCGGCTTTTGGCCTCGTTGACCAAAGCCAAGAAAGCAGGGGAGTGAGGGGACGCCATGGAACCTCGCCGATGCAACCCAATCTCCAGAATAAACCGGGCTTCAGGGGTGTGGATAGCCGCTCGGCCAAGTTGGGCCGGATCCCTACCCGGACAGGCTAAACTAAGCGCAGACCTGCCCGCCGGAGGCCCAAAGTTTGAGCTCTCGATCCGCCTTTTCCCAACTGCTCTGGCCCCTTGCCTTGAGTTTGAGCTGGGGGATCCCGCTTGCAGGCAAAGTGCTGGCCCAGACTCCCCCGCTGCTAGAAAGCGGGCTGCAAAGGCAGGTTTCTGCCCCCGCGCCAGCGGCTCTGGTCGAGTGGCTGAACGAGCAAATAGCCGCGGCTAACCGACGGGATTTGCCGAAGGTGATGGCCGGCTACAGCCCCGACTTCCGCCACCGCGACGGGTTGGATCGGCAGGGGGTGGAAGAGGCCATTCGCAAGCTGTGGGACGCGCATCCTGAGCTGACCTACTCCGCCCAAATTGTCTCCTGGCGGCAGATAGGCCCTGAGATTGTAGCTGAGATTGCTAGCCAAGTGCAGGGATCCCAGGCTTCGGGGCGGGGGGAGTTTCAGGTAAAGGCTTCCGTCCTGGTGCGCAACCGCTACCGCCCGGATGCCGCCAATCCAGGACAACTGCTGCTGGTAGAGCAAGAAGTGCTGCGGGAGTCGAGCACGCTCACCTCCGGCTCAGCACCCCCCACCGTTACTTTCAAGCTGCCGGAGGTGGTCAAGCCGGGATCCACCTACTCGCTGCAGGCCATTGTGGCCGAGCCCCTCACCCAATCTTTGCTGTTGGGCGCTGTGGCGGAGCGGCCCGTTGCCGGAGCAAGCTACCTGGATGTCACTTCGTTTGCCCTCGAACCTCTGCAGGCGGGCGGGATCTTCCTGCAGGCGGATGCCCCCCCAGAAGCGGGTGCTGAGTGGATCTCGGTGATGCTGGTTAACCAAAGTGGCCTGGTTGTCGAGAGCCGGCGCCTTACCGTTCAACCCTAAGAGAAAGGAACCCCAAGCAAGCCGGACTCCTGGCAGAAAGCCGAGGTGGCCGTCTGGATCCCTTTCCCTCAGGCTAGGGAGAGGAAGCCTAGAACACGACTGAGAACCAGGCAACGGCGTAGGATAGAAAAACGCCCTTTAGCCTGCTCAAGTTGCCGTGGACTACAAGAGTACCCTCAACCTGCCGCAGACTCAGTTTCCCATGCGGGCGGAGGCCGCTAAGAGAGAGCCCGCCATCCAGGCTTTTTGGCAGGAAGAACAGATCTACCAGCGTCTGTCGGAAACCAATCCGGGGGATCCCTTTGTCCTGCACGATGGGCCACCCTATGCCAATGGCGACATCCACATGGGCACCACCCTCAACAAGATCCTCAAGGACATCGTCAACAAGTACCACCTCCTGCGAGGACGCAAGGTGCGCTATGTACCTGGCTGGGACTGCCACGGCCTGCCCATCGAGCTGAAAGTGCTGCAAAGCCTCTCCCCCCAGGAGCGGCAGAGCCTCACCCCCCTGCAACTGCGGCAAAAGGCCAGAGAGTACGCCCTGCACTACGTCGACGTGCAGCGGGCCAGTTTTCAGCGGCTGGGGGTATGGGGAGATTGGGATCGGCCCTACCTGACCCTATCGCCGGAGTACGAGGCGGCCCAGATCGAGGTGTTTGGCCAGATGGTTCTCAAAGGCTACATCTACCGCGGCCTCAAGCCCGTCCACTGGAGCCCCAGCTCCCAGACGGCCCTGGCAGAAGCGGAGCTGGAATATCCCGACAACCACATCTCCCCCAGCATCTACGTGGCTTTTCCCCTGCAAAGCCTCAGCCCGGCGGCACGGCCGGTTTTAGAGCCCTTCCTGCCAGGCCTGCGGGCGGCCATCTGGACGACTACCCCTTGGACGATCCCGGCCAACCTGGCTCTCTGCTTTAACCCCAAGCTTACCTATGCGGTGGTGGAGTCTCCCCGCTTTGGCCTGCTGCTCATTGCCGCCGCTTTGCGGCAGCGGCTGGAAAAAGTCCTGGAGACTCCCTTAGAGGTCAAGGCCACCCTGCCGGGATCCGCTTTGGAATACTGCCAGGGACGCCACCCCCTCTTTGACCGCACTAGCCTCTGTGTTTTGGGAGACTATGTGACCACCGAGTCCGGCACCGGCATTGTCCACACGGCGCCGGGGCATGGGGAAGAAGACTTCAAGACTGGCCAAAAGTACGGCCTGCCCATCCTCAGCCCCGTGGACGAGCAGGGGAAGTTTACCGCAGAAGCCGGCCCCCAGTTTGCCGGGCTAGATGTCCTCTCCAAAGAACCGGAGACCAGCGGCAACCTGGCTGTGATTAAGGCTTTGCAGGCTGCCGGCGCCCTGCTCAAGGAGGAGCCCTACAGCCACAAATACCCCTATGACTGGCGCACCAAAGAACCCACCATCTTCCGGGCCACCGAGCAGTGGTTTGCGTCCGTAGCCGGCTTCCGGGAGCTGGCCCTGCAGGCCATCAAAACCGTGAAGTGGATCCCGCCGGAAGGGGAAAACCGCATCACCGCCATGGTCAAGGAGCGCTCCGACTGGTGCATCTCCCGCCAGCGGGCCTGGGGGGTGCCCATCCCTGTTTTCTATGACGAGGAGACTGGCGAGGCTCTGCTGACTGCCGAAACCATTGACCACATCAAGGCCATCTTTGCCCAAGAGGGATCTGACGCTTGGTGGAAGCGCCCAGTAGAAGAATTGCTGCCGGAGCAGTACCGCCGCAATGGCCGCACCTACCGCAAGGGCACGGACACCATGGATGTTTGGTTTGACTCCGGCTCTTCCTGGGCGGCGGTGGCCCAGGCGCGCGGGTTAGGCTACCCCGTGGATCTCTACCTGGAGGGTTCGGATCAGCACCGAGGTTGGTTCCAGTCCAGCTTGCTGACCTCAGTGGCCGTCAATGGCTGTGCCCCCTACAAGGCGGTGCTCACCCACGGCTTTGTGCTGGACGAAAAGGGCCAGAAGATGAGCAAGTCCTTGGGCAACGTCATCGATCCCCTGGTGCTCATCAACGGCGGCAGCGACCCTCAGACGGATCCCGCCTACGGGGCCGATGTGCTGCGACTGTGGGTTTCCAGCGTGGACTACTCTGGCGACGTGCCCCTGGGCAAGACCATTCTGGGGCAGATGGCAGATGTGTACCGCAAGATCCGCAACACAGCCCGCTTTCTGCTAGGCAACCTCTATGACTTTAACCCGGCCCAGGATGCCGTTCCCTTTGAAGCGTTGACCGAGTTGGATCGCTACCTCCTGCACCGCCTAAAGGAGGTGGGAGAGGAGATCACCGAAGCTTTTGACAGCTATCAGTTCTACCGCTTTTTCCAAGCAGTTCAGAACTTCTGCGTGGTGGATCTCTCCAACTTCTACTTGGACATTGGCAAGGATCGCCTCTACATCAGTCACGCCCGCAGCCTGCGGCGGCGGCAATGTCAGACGGTGCTGTCCCTGGTGCTGGAGAACTTGGCCAAGGCCATCGCCCCAGTGCTTTCCCACCTCGCAGAAGAGATCTGGAGTTACCTGCCCTACCCCAAGCCCACCCGTTCGGTGTTTGAAGGGGGCTGGATGCGACTGCCAGAGCAGTGGCGGGATCCCCAGCTAGCTGCCACTTGGGAAAAGCTGCGGGCAGTGCGGCAGGAGGTGAACAAGGCGCTGGAACAAGCGCGCACCGACAAGCTCATCGGCGCTTCCACCGAAGCCAAGCTCATCCTCAAGGTGGCGGATCCCCACCTGTACGCTCTTCTGGAAGAGCGGGCCGCCGAGCTGCGCTACCTGTTTATCACTTCCCAGGTGGAGCTCATCAAGGCAGAGACTGAGGCGGCGGAGCTGCAGGTTCTCGTTCAGCGGGCAGAGGGCAAAAAGTGCGTGCGCTGCTGGAACTACTCTCCTCGGGTGGGGGAATTTGCCGAACATCCAGAGCTGTGTGAGCGCTGCGTAGCGGCCCTAGCTGGCGAGTTTTGACTACCTAACCAAAGACTGCGGCAGCCGCG
Source organism: Synechococcus sp. O70.2 (assembly GCF_047462135.1). Lineage (NCBI taxonomy): Bacteria > Bacillati > Cyanobacteriota > Cyanophyceae > Synechococcales > Synechococcaceae > Synechococcus > Synechococcus sp. O70.2. Next base: position 190,255 of record NZ_JANSIS010000002.1, on the reverse strand, counting down.
AGTCCGACTCTCGCTCCAGGTCGCGGAAGAGAGGCGTACTGAGGTAGCGCTCGCCAAAGCTGGGCTGGATCATCACAATCAGCTTGCCGGCGTTTTCCGGTCGCCGCCCCACCTGGATAGCGGCAGCCAGGGCTGCCCCAGTGGAAATGCCGGAGAGGATCCCTTCTTCTCTGGCCAGGCGGCGGCTGTAGACCATGCTTTCTTCGTCGTCTACGGCAATCACCTCATCCAGGAGATCCCGCCGCAACACCTCCGGCACAAACCCTGCCCCGATGCCCTCGATGCGGTGAAAGCCGGGCCGTCCCCCGCTTAGAACCGCGCTTGCCTTGGGCTCGACGGCCACTAGCCGAATGGAAGGTTTCTTACTCTTGAGAAACTCGCCCGCCCCGGTAATGGTGCCGCCAGTGCCCACCCCCGCTACCAGGATGTCCACCTGGCCATCGGTGTCCTCCCAGATCTCGGGGCCGGTGGTGCGGGCGTGGATTTGGGGGTTGGCCGGATTGGTGAATTGGCCCAGCATGTAGGCATTGGGGGTGCGGCGCACGATCTCTTCCGCCTTCCAAATGGCCTCTCCCATGCCACCGGCGCTGCTGGCTAGATGCACCTCTGCCCCGTAGGCCTTCAACAGCAGCCGCCGCTCCAGGCTCATGCTCTCAGGCATGACAATGATGAGCCGGTAGCCCTTGGCCGCTGCCGCCATAGCTAAGCCAATGCCCGTGTTGCCGGAGGTGGGTTCCACCAAAATGGTCTTGCCGGGGGCAATTAGGCCAGCTTGCTCAGCTGCCTCGATCATGCTGACGGCAATGCGGTCTTTTACCGAGGCTGCCGGGTTGAAGCTCTCCAGTTTAACCACAATCTCCGCCAGGCATCCCTCCGCCTGCGGGATCCGGTTGAGCCGCACCAACGGCGTGCGACCGATGAGTTGGGTGATGTTGTCGGCAATCCTCATGGGCAGGCAACCTCGAAAAGCGGGGCCTTTGTCCGATGCTAACCCTGCAGCGGGAGACATCCAGCGAAGTTTTGAAAAGACTCCAGCCAAGCCCTCTGGGAAAGCCATGATCTAGAGTGAGATCACACCGGAAGGACAGATCCCCTATGCACCTGAGTGAAATCACTCATCCCAACCAGCTCCGCAACCTAAGCCTCAGCCAGTTGCGCAGCTTAGCTCGCCAGATCCGCGAAAAACACTTGCAAACGGCTGCCAACTCTCCCGTCGGCTGTCACCTAGGGCCAGGGTTGGGGGTGGTGGAGCTGACCTTGGCGCTCTACAAAACCCTTGACCTGGATCGCGACAAGGTTATTTGGGATGTGGGGCACCAAGCCTATGCCCACAAAATGCTCACCGGCAGGTATCACAACTTCCACACCATTCGCCAAAAGGGGGGGATCTCCGGCTACCTGAAGCGCAGCGAAAGCCGCTTCGACCACTTTGGGGCCGGCCACGCCTCCACCAGCATCTCGGCAGCCTTGGGTATGGCCATTGCCCGCGACCGGCGGGGGGAAAACTTCAAGGTGGTGGCCATCATCGGGGACGGCGCCCTGACCGGGGGCATGGCCTATGAGGCCATCAACCACGCCGGCCATTTGCCCAAGACCAACCTGATGGTGGTTCTCAACGACAACGGCATGTCGATTTCCCCCAATGTGGGGGCGATCCCGCGCTATTTAAACCGCCTGCGCCTCAGCCCGCCAGTGCAATTTTTGGCCGACAGCCTGGAGGAGCAACTGAAGAACCTGCCTCTAGTTGGCTCCAGTCTCAGCCCCGAAATTGAGCGCATGAAGGAGACGGTGAAGCTGGTTACTGCTGTGCAGAACAACAAGGCCGGCATCATCTTCGAGGAGCTGGGCTTTACCTACGTGGGACCGGTGGACGGGCACAACCTGGCAGAGTTGTTGGATGCTTTTGAGTTGGCCCATGGCCTCTCTGGGCCCGTGCTGGTGCATGTGGCCACCGTCAAGGGCAAAGGCTACCCACCGGCAGAGGCTGAGCAGGTAAGCTATCACGCCCAATCCCGCTTCGACCTGGCCACCGGCAAACCCTATCCCCCCACCAAACCCACTCCCCCCAGCTACAGCAAGGTCTTCGGCCATACCCTTTGCAAACTGGCGGAGCGGGATCCCCGCATCATTGGCATCACGGCAGCTATGGACACCGGCACTGGCCTAGACAAGCTCAAGGAAAAACTGCCGGATCAGTTTGTGGATGTGGGGATCGCGGAGCAGCACGCGGTCACCTTGGCTGCTGGCATGGCCTGTGAGGGGATGCGCCCGGTGGTGGCCATTTACTCCACCTTCCTGCAGCGGGCCTACGACCAGATTATCCACGATGTCTGCCTCCAAAAGCTGCCAGTCTTTTTCTGCTTGGATCGGGCAGGCGTGGTTGGACCTGACGGCGCCACCCACCAGGGCATGTACGACATCGCCTATCTGCGCTGCATCCCCGAGATGGTGCTGATGGCCCCCAAAGACGAAGCGGAACTGCAGCGCATGGTGGTAACCGGGATCCAGTACACCCAAGGACCCATTGCCATGCGCTACCCGCGCGACTCTGGCGTTGGGGTGCCCTTGGCGGAAGATGGCTGGGAGCCCATTCCCATTGGCAAGGCGGAGGTGCTGCGCAGCGGCGGCGATGTGTTAGTCCTGGCCTATGGGTCGATGGTCTATCCCAGCTTGCAGGCCGCGGAGATCCTCAAAGAGCACGGCATCTCCACGACGGTAGTCAATGCCCGCTTTGCCAAGCCCCTGGATACAGAGCTAATCCTGCCCCTAGCCGAACAAAGCCGCCTGGTGGTGACGGTGGAAGAAGGCTGCCTCATGGGCGGGTTTGGCTCGGCAGTGGGGGAAGCCCTCCTGGATGCCGATATCCGGGTGCCTCTTTTGCGCCTGGGGGTGCCAGACATTTGGGTAGAACATGCTACCCGTGAAGAGTCTCTTGCAGACCTTGGCCTCAACAGTGTCGGTATTGCCGAGCGGATCCGAGCCAAGCTTGAGAAGCTGCAGAAGCCAGTGGCCGCAGGATCCCGGGCTACTCTCCTGCAAGACCCATCTGGCGGTTGAACCGGTCCACAGCAGCCTGCTGTAGGGCCTCCACCACTGCCCGCGTTCGCAGGAGAACTTGCACATCTCGCAGCAGGTTATTTCGCCACAGGTTCTCCCGCAGCACCTCTAGCCGGGCATAGCTGGGATCCAAGCGCACGGCTTTGGCCCCCAGTTCTTCCGCCCGCTGGGTTTGGCCGCGAACGTACAGGGCTGTAGCCAGGGCCAGGTAGGGCTCGGCCACCGCCTCGTTCATCTCGATGGTGCGTTCCCAGCGCTCGATGGCCGCCTCCAGATCCCCTTGCTCGTAGTCCACCAGGCCAAGGTTGTTCATAGCAGGCCAGTAGGTGGAATCCAACTCCAAGGTTTTCTCATATTCCCGCCGGGCGGGATCCCATTGGTCGAGCATGAGGTAGGCATTGCCCAGTTGAAAGCGGGCGTTGGGGTTATCCGGCTGCAAGGCAACAGCCCGTTCCAGGGCCTCGGCGGCGGCAAAGTAGCTGCCCTGCCGCAAGTAAGCCACTCCCAGGGAGTAGAGGACATCCCCATCCTGGGGAGCCAGAGCGCGGGCCCTTTGCAGCACCTGCACGGCCTGGGCAGAGTTCCCCAGCTCCAGATAGACGTTGCCCAAAGCGTAGAGCAGCTCGGAAGAGGTGGGCACCATGGCCACGGCCAGTTGCAGGCGGCGCAACGCCTCTTCGGTCTGGCCAAACTGGGCTAGCCGCAGCGCGTTGGTGGCTAGTTGCAGCCCCTGGGCCTGCATCAAGTCCCCATTGGGCAGGGGCACATGGAGCAAGACCTGAGCCCGCGCGGGATCCCCTCCCTCTATCCCCAAGACAAGGGCAAGGCCCACCGGCAAGGCTAGGCAAAACCGGAACGACAGCGACGGCATGATACCCACGCAAAACCAGGCCATGCCCATGTTAGCCGCAATCGCTGTTTGAAATGTCTGCTCTCGCCCCCTTGGCGCTTTATCAGCCCCAGTCGCTACCTGAGCCAGGTTTTGCTGCAGGAAACTAGAGACGTCGCCACCGCCGCCCGGACTGGGCCAGCAGGTCTTCGGCAGCCTTGGGCCCCCAGGTGCCGGCCTCATAGGTGTACAGCGGCGGCGCGGTATCATAGCCAGGTGGCGTCTCCCAGGCCGACAAAACGGGCGTTACCACCCGCCAGGCAGCTTCCACCTCGTCGGCGCGGGTAAACAGGGTGGGATCCCCCAGCAGGCAGTCCAACAGCAGGCGCTCGTAGGCATCTGGCGCGCTCGACCCAAAGGCTGTCCCATAGCGAAAATCCATTTCCACCGAGCGGGTGCGGATCTCCGGCCCGGGCATCTTGGCCTCAAAACGCAAGGAGATGCCCTCGTTGGGCTGGATGCGCAGCACCAGGATGTTGGGGCTCACCTCTCGCGTTGCCGAAGGAAAAAGGGATAGGGGCACCTGCTTAAAGTAGATGGCCACCTCGGAAACCTTCTTGGCTAGGCGCTTGCCCGTGCGCAGGTAAAAGGGCACCCCTTTCCACCGCCAGGTGTCGCATTCCAGCTTCAGGGCGGCATAGGTGGGGGTCTGCGAGTTGGGGTTGACATTGGGCTCTTGGCGATAGCCGGGCACTGGCCTGCCGCCAATCCAGCCGGGACCATACTGGGCCCGCACCGCTGCGGCTGCCACGTTGCGAGTGTCGGCCAGACGGGTGGCCTGCAGCACTTTGGTCTTTTCATTGCGCACCCCATCGCCGCGCAACGAGACGGGCGGCTCCATGGCCGTCAGGCAATAGATCTGCATTAGGTGGTTCTGCACCATGTCCCGCAGGGCGCCGGCAGCGTCGTAGTAGCCGGCCCGATCCTCCACCCCTACCGTTTCCGCTACCGTAATCTGCACATGGTCGATGTAGTTGCGGTTCCAGAGAGGCTCAAAGATGGCGTTGGCAAAGCGGAAGACCAGCAGGTTTTGCACCGTCTCTTTGCCCAGGTAGTGGTCGATGCGGTAGACCTGCTCTTCCTGACAGATGCGCTGCACAAGGCGGTTCAGCTCCTGGGCCGAGGTGAGGTCGTGGCCGAAGGGCTTTTCAATCACCACCCGCGTCCTGGTTGGATCCGCCAGCATCCCCGCTGCCCCCAACTGCTGGAGGGCCTGGGCATAGAAGTCCGGTGCCACCGCCAGGTAAAACACGCGGTTGCCACGGGTGCCCCGCTCTTCGTCCAGTTGGCTGAGAAATTGCTTGAGGCGCAGGTAGCCCTCGGCATCGCCAATATCCAAGCGACAGTAAAACAGGCGGCTGGCAAAGTCTTGCCAGAGGGCTTCTGGCCCCAGATCCTGGGGGGCAAACTCCTTCAGGGCTGCCCGCATCTTGTCCCGATAGGCCTCGTGGCTCCAGTCGCGGCGAGCCACCCCCACCAAGGTAAACTCCGGCGGCAGCCGTCGCTGAACAAAGAGCCGGTAGTAGGCCGGGATCAGCTTGCGGGCCGCCAGATCCCCGGAAGCGCCAAACTGCACCAGAATGCAAGGATCCGGAATGCGCTCTTGGTTGAGGCCAACGCGCAAGGGGTTTTCCGCCAGGGCCACCATAGAGTCGGCTCAGCTTGGGTGGATAGGGAGAGGGGAGCTAGGGCCGCAGAGAACCTTCCAGACAGCGCAGCACCTCTTCCACGTTCTCGCGGCTGCCAATGATGAGGGGCACCCGTTGGTGGAGAGAGTGGGGCACGATGTCCAGGATGGCCTCGGTGCCAGTGGTAGCCACGCCTCCTGCCTGCTCGGCCAAAAACGCCAGCGGGTTGGCCTCGTACATCAGCCGCAGCTTGCCCTCGGGTTTTTGCCGGGTGCCGGGGTAGAGGTATACCCCTCCCTGCAGCAGGATGCGGTGAAAGTCAGCCACCAGAGCGCCGCTGTAGCGGGAGGTATAGCTGCCTTGGCGATGGGCGTAGCGGATGAAGTTTTGGATCCCCTCGCTCCACTGGCAGAAGTAGCCCTCGTTGAGGCTGTAGACGGAGCCACGTTCGGGAATGCGGATGTCGCTTTGGGAGAGGATGAACTCGCCCAAGCTGGGATCCAGCGTAAAGCTATGTACCCCCTTGCCGACGGAATAGACCAGTTGGGTGCTGGGGCCGTAGAGGATATAGCCAGCAGCCAGTTGCCGGCGGCCCGGCTGGAGGAGATCTTGGTGGTCAGCCTCAGGGCGATCCTCCAGGGGCTGAAGGACAGAGAAAATGGAGCCAACGCTGAGGTTGGCCTCGATATTGGAGGAGCCATCTAGGGGATCGACAAGCAGCGCCAGGCGGCTGAGGGAGCAGTTTTCCGGCAGGCGGGCCGGGGTTTTCATCTCTTCTGAGACCAGCCGACAGACTAGCCCTGTCTGCTCCAAAGCGCGGATGAAGGCCCGGTTGGCGTACTCGTCCATCCGCTGCTGTTCTTCCCCTTGGACATTGACGTTGCCGGTTACGCCCAGCGCTCCCTCGATGAGTCCTGCCTGGCTGAGGCGGCGGGCAATCATCTTGCCGGCCAGGGCAATGCGGTTCATCAGAGCACTGAAGTCCTGGGCCTCGGCGGTAAAGCTGCCAAACTGCTGCAAGACATGCCGGGAGAGGGTGAGCACATCCCGCGCCATCTCGCGTTCGGCGCTGCTGGGCATGACCGAGGGAGGAGAGCTAAGAACCATACGAGGCTTCCCCAAAGAAACGCCGAAACCCGGAATCCCTCGCCTCTAGCAAGGACTCTGTCCCGCTGACCCGATGGAGGCTGGGATCCCTTCTACTAGGTAGGCTGGCCGATTCTCGGGGCAGGTGCCGGGAACTTACAGAGTTGCTTCAGATTTGGCTGGCCCTGCCGGGCTTTTGCTTCGGCTGGGCTGGCAAAAACAGGGCTCTCCTCTAGTCCTTGATTCACTAGACAATCAGCCACTTTGTGGCATGACCAACCTCCTGCCTTGACGGAGATGGGCTGAGCGAGTAGGCTTGCGAGTACATCTTTTCTGGGAGGCACTTTGCCTAGGCTAAAGTTGGCTCCGTATGAGCCGGTGTGCCTTATGGGGGCTCGTAGCACCTACCTGCAGCAAGGCCTACGGCCCGCTATCGCGATCGCGGGGAAGTTACGCCTGTGGAGATCCCTCTGGCGGGGTAGTAGAGGTAAACTCTGCCACTAGCTACGGGTCGTGGAAGCAGGGAGAAAGCGTCAACCTGGAGCAAAAGTCCGCTTTTGTCCAGCGTTGTATAAGTCTTTCAGAGCGGTAGGATGGGTTCTACTTATCCCAGCGGGGGCTTGTCGTCCCGCTCTGTTCCATGATGGCCAACCCTCCTTCTCCACTGCGCAGCCAAGTCGTCACCCAGGGAGTGCAGCGCTCTCCCAACCGCGCCATGCTCAGGGCAGTGGGCTTCCGCGATGAGGATTTCGGCAAGCCCATTGTCGGCATCGCCAACGCCCACAGCACCATCACCCCTTGCAACATCGGGATCCAAGCCTTGGCCGAGCGGGCTGAAGCTGCCCTGAGGGAGGCCGGCTGCATGCCTCAAGTCTTCGGCACCATCACCATCAGCGACGGTATTTCCATGGGCACCGAGGGGATGAAATACTCCCTGGTGTCGCGGGAGGTGATTGCCGATTCCATCGAGACGGTGGTCAACGGCCAGAGCATGGATGGTCTCTTGGCCATCGGCGGCTGCGACAAGAACATGCCGGGGGCGATGATCGCCATGGCCCGCCTCAACGTGCCCTCCATCTTCGTCTATGGCGGCACCATCAAGCCCGGCCACTACAATGGCCGCGACCTCACCATTGTCAGCGCCTTTGAAGCGGTAGGGGAGTACAGTGCTGGCCGCATCTCTGAGGAAGAGCTGCTGGCAGTCGAGCGCCACGCCTGCCCCGGTGCCGGATCCTGCGGCGGCATGTACACGGCCAACACCATGTCCAGCGCCTTTGAGGCTATGGGCATGAGCCTGCCCTATTCCTCCACCATGGCGGCAGAGGACGAAGAGAAGGCCGAAAGTGCCGCTCAATCGGCCAAAGTCTTAGCCGAGGCCATCAAAGCTAATATCCGGCCGCGGGACATCATCACCCGCCAGAGCATCGAGAACGCCATTTCGGTCATCATGGCCGTAGGGGGATCCACCAACGCCGTGCTCCACTTCCTGGCCATTGCCCACGCCGCAGAGGTGCCCCTGACGCTGGATGACTTTGAGACCATCCGCGCCCGCGTGCCTGTTCTCTGTGACCTCAAGCCCTCGGGCCGGTTTGTAACCACTGATCTGCACCGGGCCGGCGGGATCCCGCAAGTGATGAAGATCCTGCTCAACCACGGCTTGCTGCACGGCGACTGCCTCACCATCTCTGGACAAACAATTGCCGAAGTCTTGCGGGACGTGCCGGACGAGCCCAGCCCAGATCAAGAGGTGATTCGCCCCTGGCATAGCCCCCTTTACCCCCAAGGGCACATAGCCATCCTCAAAGGCAACCTCGCGCCTGAAGGGGCAGTGGCCAAGATCAGCGGCGTCAAGAATCCGAAGATCACGGGGCCAGCGCGGGTCTTCAACTCGGAAGAGTCCTGTCTGGAGGCTATCCTCGCCGGCCAGATTCGACCAGGGGACGTAGTGGTGATCCGCTACGAGGGCCCTAAGGGCGGCCCTGGCATGCGGGAGATGCTCTCCCCCACTTCGGCCATCATCGGCGCTGGTCTAGGAGATAGCGTGGGGTTGATTACCGATGGCCGCTTCTCTGGCGGCACCTACGGCATGGTGGTGGGCCATGTGGCTCCTGAGGCCTATGTAGGCGGCCCCATTGCCCTTGTGGAAGAAGGGGATCTGATCACTATCGATGCCCCTGCTCGCCTCCTCCACCTGCATGTCAGCGAAGAGGAGCTGGCCAGCCGCCGCGCCCGCTGGGTTCCGCCCGAGCCCCGCTACAAACGAGGTATTCTGGCCAAGTATGCCAAGCTGGTCTCCAGCAGCAGCCTGGGGGCGGTGACCGATCTGAACTTGTGGGATTAGACGAGAGGGGAGTTCGGGCTGCTGGGCTTTCTCCTGGCACTACCCCCTCAAGAGCTCTCGCTGCTCAGCCTGCTGGAGTGAAGGGCCGCCAGCGGCTCCCATTGCCGAGCTTGCTGCTTAAGCCGCTTGATCAACTGCCTGCACACCACCTCGCACAGCTCAAAACAGACGGGATCCGCAATTTGGTAGTAGACACTCACGCCCTTGGGCTCGCGGCTGACGATCCCTGCCTGCGCCAGGATCTTGAGATGTTTAGAAACGTTGGCCTGGCCCATGCCAGTGGCCTCTAGGATTTGGGTGACGTTCTTGGGCCCCGAGCGCAACTGACACAGGATCTGCAGGCGGCTGGGCTCCGCCAAAACCTTGAAGTACTCCGCCACGCTGGTCAGCACTTCTGGCGTCAGGGTCAACTGGCGCTCGTCTTTGCCGCCTTTCGCGAGCTCGTCCCCATCCATAGACCGTCTTGAGGGCTGTGCTGGCTTGATTTTAACACTAAATGGTTATATAGTGTTCCTAGAGGCCCAAGCTATGTTCAGGTCTTTGCCAACAAACAGAAGGGTAACATGCTATTTCGCCAACTGTTCGACGCCGAGACGAGCACTTACACCTACTTAGTTGCAGACCCAAACACCCGCGAGGCCGCGCTGGTGGATCCCGTGTTGGAGCAGGTGGAGCGGGACTTGAAGTTAATTCGAGAGCTGGGTCTGACGTTGAAGTACTGTCTCGAGACCCACGTTCACGCCGACCACATCACCGGCACGGGCAAGCTGCGCGAGTTGACCGGCTGCCGAGGGGTGGTGCCAGCCCAGGCCAAAGCCCAATGTGCCGACCGCTTCATTGGCCACGGGGAAACGCTGCAGGTGGGATCCATCACCATCGAGGCCATCGCCACCCTGGGCCACACCGACAGCCACATGAGCTACCGCGTCCATGGGGATCGCGTTCTCACCGGAGACTCCTTGCTCATTCGCGGCTGTGGGCGCACGGATTTCCAAAGTGGAGATCCCGGCCTGATGTACGACCACGTTACGCAGCACCTGTTTACCCTGCCAGACGAGACGCTGGTCTATCCCGGCCACGACTACCGTGGGCACACCGTCTCCACCATTGGCGAAGAGAAGCGCTGGAACCCCCGCTTTGTGGATCTACAGACGGGCAAGCTGCGTTCGCGGGAGAGCTTCATCGCCTTGATGAATAGCCTCAACCTGCCTCAGCCCAAAAAGATCCAGGAAGCCCTGCCCGCCAACGAGCAGTGCGGCCAAGTGGCAGCAGCGGTTTAGTTGGAGGCTGTAAAGCCTGCTGAGCTAGCTAGACTTCTCTGAGCCGGCTGGTCAGAAGGGGGAGGGTTGAGAGTGGATCCAGAAAGTCTCTATGAGAAGGATTTCTATGCTTGGACTCAGCAACAAGCTCAATTTCTGCGGGAGCGGGCTTGGGAGAAGCTAGACCTGCCCCATTGGATTGAGGAGATGGAATCGTTGGGCAGGCAACAGCGGCAAGAGCTGCGCAACCAGCTGGGGGTTTTGGTGGGGCACCTCCTGAAATGGGAGTATCAGCCGCAGGCTAGATTCGGTAAGCTGGCTTCTCACCCTACAGGTGCAGCGGTAGGAAGTTCTGGATCTGCTGGAGGAAAGCCCAAGCCTGAGGCCCTATTTGCCGGAGGCCATCTCCAAGTCTTACCTGAGGGCGCTCCAGCTAGCCCTGGAAGAGACCAAGCTGCCCAGAAAGACTTTTCCCAAGACGTGTCCTTACGCTCCCGAGCAAATCCTGGATAGCCAGTTTTACCCTGGCGAGCCCAGCAGGTTGCTTGAGGAAGAAGGTTAGTTACCCGGGGAGGAAACCGATGACTGTAGCCCGACAAAATCCTACGCCTTCCGCTCAGCAGGAACGGGATCCCCGTCTCAAGGAGATCGACGCCCTGACCTTAAAGCAGTGGCTGGATCAAGGGCGGGTACAGCTCATCGATGTGCGGGAGCCGGGAGAATATGCCGATGAGCGGATCCCAGGGGCGATCAACATGCCTCTTTCTACCTTTGACCCGGCCAGGGTGCCGGCCTCGACGCCGGAAAAACCGGTAGTGTTGCAGTGTCGCATGGGCAGTCGCTCCATCCGCGCTGCCTGTCAGTTGCTAGACCACGGCTGGCCGGAGGTGCTTAGTCTAAAAGGCGGGATTGAGGCTTGGAAGGCTGCCAAGCTGCCCACCACCCGCACCCGCAACGCGCCCATTTCGCTAATGCGGCAGGTGCAAATTGCGGCGGGATCCCTGGTGCTCACCGGAACCTTGCTGGGAGCCTTTGTCCATCCGGCCTGGCTGGTGTTGAGCGGCTTTGTGGGAGCTGGGCTGGTGTTTGCCGGGATCACCAACACCTGTGGTCTGGCGCTGCTTTTGGCCCGCATGCCCTGGAACCGAGGTCAGGCCCTATGAGCGGGATCCCTTCCCCCCAGAGAATCCTGGCGCGCTACCTGCCCTTTACCAGGGATTCCTTGTGGTGGCTTCGGTATCGGCCAGAGGATCTGCCAGGGGATCTCATGGCCGGACTGGTTACAGCCCTTCTCCTAGTGCCCCAGAGCATGGCCTATGCGCTGCTGGCCGGGCTGCCTCCCCAGACAGGTCTCTACGCCGCTATCCTGCCGGTCATCGCCTACGGCTTTCTAGGATCCAGCCGGGCTTTGTCGGTGGGGCCGGTGGCCATCATCTCCTTGCTGGTGGCATCGGGCTTGGAGCCGCTGGCTGAGCCGAGCAGCCCGGAGTATGGCCGGTTGGCGCTGGGCTTGGCTCTAGAAGCGGGCCTGATCCAGGTAGGGGTAGGGCTACTGCGGCTGGGGTTTTTGGCCAATTTCTTGAGCCGCTCGGTGGTAACGGCCTTTGGCAGCGCCGCAGCCCTAATCATCGCCTTCAGCCAGCTCCGCCATCTGTTGGGGGTGAAGATCGCCAACACCGAGTCCTTCTGGCTGCTGCTGCAACGGCTTTGGCAGAGCCTGGAGGGGGTAAACTGGGTCACTCTGGGGCTGGGGCTGTTGGCCATCACCCTCTTGGTGTACGCCCAGCAGAAGCTCCCCGCTCAACTGCGCCGCTGGGGGATCCCACCCCTCTGGGGCCTACTTCTCACCAAGGGCGCGCCGCTGGGAGCCGTCTTCCTGACCACGCTGCTGGTGTGGGGGTTGAACCTCTCGGAAAGAGCAGGAGTGGCGGTGGTGGGATCCATTCCGGCGGGTTTGCCCCCCCTGACCTTCCCTTGGCTGAGCTGGCCAGAGTGGCGAGCTTTGCTGCCCACAGCCTTGGCCATTAGCTTGGTGGGCTTTACAGAAAGCTATGCGGTAGGTCAGTCGCTGGCCAGCCAGCGGCGGCAGAAAGTGGATCCCAACCAGGATCTAGTGGCCCTGGGGGTGGCCAACCTGGCCGCAGCCACAAGTGGTGGCTACCCCGTAACCGGCGGGATCAGCCGCTCAGTAGTTAACTTTCAGGCCGGGGCCAACAGCGGCCTGGCTTCGGTGGTGACGGGATCCCTGATAGCCCTGGCAGTGAGCTGGCTGATGCCTCTGTTTACCTTCCTGCCCCAGACGACCCTAGCAGCTATTGTGCTGGTGGCAGTGCTGGGACTGGTGGATTTTCACCCCTTGCTGCAGAGCTGGCGCTACGACCGCGGCGATGCCTTGGTTTGGTTGGTTACCTTTGCCAGCGTGCTGGGGATCGGGGTGGAGCCGGGGATTGGGCTGGGAGTGCTGGTGTCTATCCTCCTCTTCCTCTGGCGGGCCAGCCGTCCCCACATCGCCATTGTCGGCCAGGTGCCTGGCACCGAGCACTACCGCAACGTGCTGCGCCATGAGGTGATTACCGATCCGCGCATCCTGGCAGTGCGGGTGGATGAAAGCCTGTTTTTTGCCAACGCCGCCTACCTGCAGGAGTATCTGCTGCAAGAGGTGGCAGCGCGGCCAGCAGTGGAACAGGTGCTGCTGGTGGCCAGCGCCATTAACTTCATCGACGGCAGCGCTTTGGAGGTGCTGACTCAGTTGGTGGAACGTCTGCGCCAAATGGGGGTGGGCTTTGCCCTGGCCGAGGTGAAGGGGCCGGTGATGGATCGCCTCAAAATGGCGGGGTTTGTGGAGAAAGTGGGCGCCGAGCGCTTCTTCTTGTCCACCCACCAGGCGATGCAGGCTCTCAAATCCCAGGTGACCTCTATGCCGGCAGCCGCTTCCGGATGAGCACAATCGGCGTTTGCTCTGCCGCATTGCCCGCCGGGTTCTTGCGCAGAGCCTGCTCCACCAGCTCCCGCTCCACACCTGGGCTGGCCGCCAAGACGTTGACTTCGCCCAGGTCGTTGGCATCCACAATGGCCACCTCGTAGCCGGTCTGGGCGTGGAGCTCGGCCACCAGCTTGGCTGGATCCCGTGGTCCCAAGACAATGAACTGGTCATAGGGGGGCAAGGTGCCGGTGACATCGTCGATGAGATCCGCCTGCTCCCCTGCCAGGGCATAGAACACCCCTGGGATCCCCAGCAGCTTAGCCAGGGATCCCGCCACAAAGGCCCCCAGTACTCGCCAGGCCCCCGAACAGTCAATGAGCGTCTGCATGCCATAGCAGCTTGAGAGACTGGTCTTGGAGGGGAAGAAGTAGCACAGGGTGCGAGCCAGCCAGCCAGGCTGCACCTGCAGGGGATGGCGAAAGTTGCCCTGCACAATGGCTACAGCACTCTCGGAAAGGGCCACGACATCGCCGGGTTGGAAGTGGGGGCCCACGTAGCGACGCAGCACCTCGGCTAAGTCATCGCTGGGGGTGAGCAGATGGGTGGGAATGGCAGCCCAACTCACCGGTCCCTGCTGCTGCCAGCACAGCTCCGCCAAGGGATCCACTTCCTGCAGCGGCAAGATGAGGTGGCTAGTCTTGAGGGTACGCCGCTGCCGCCCGTACTGGACGTAGTCCAGCTCCAGCCAGGCCGAGCGCAAATCTGCCAGTCCTTCCCCCCCTAGTTCAATCTCGACTTCTAGGCCAGTCTGGCTTTGGGGGGTGATGATGTAAGCCTGCCAGTAGTTGTCTTGGCGAGGAGGCAAGTCGGGGTGACGGGAGCGGAGGCGAATTTGGGTATGGATCCCCTCGACAGAGCTGGTGCTGAGCAGATGCAGTCGCGGCTCCACCTGGGCCAAGGTGACCTCAAAAAGGGGGTTGAGATTGCGGGCCACGAAGTCAGCCTGGATGAGCCAGCGGTCGGGGCTGAGGCGGTTGAGGCGCCAGCTCTGCGGCTCCACCACCAAGCAGTCGGCGGGGCGGGTTCTTAGCCAGTACAGCAACGTCCCCCCGCTCAAGAGCAGGCCAGCCGCCACCTGGATCCAGGCCGAGGGATCCCACAGCCAACGCCCGATCCCCCAGAGGCTCAAGAGCATCCCACCCAGTACCCCGGCCACCACACCTCGGCTCACCATCCGGATTGTTGCCATCAGGATCTCACTCCTTCGTTAAGCCCTGCTAAAGCCTCTCCCTTCCTTCAAGTTCGCTCCCTAGACTACAGGTACCGGCCAAGCCCTAGCCCTCCTACCGGGAAGCCGAAAGCAAGCTGTAGCAGAATCTCTACCCACATTTCCATCTCAAACATTTAGACTGCAAATAGGTTGCATTCTTTGGTTGCCATGGCCCAGAAACAGTGGTTCAAAAGCTTTGACGACATGATCCAGGGATCCAAAACTCCCATTCTGGTGGATTTTTACGCCACCTGGTGCGGTCCCTGTCAGGTAATGGCGCAGGTGTTGGAGCAGGTGAAGCCCCAGGTGGGGGACGCCATTGCTTTCGTGAAGGTAGATATAGACAAGTACCCCAACATTGCCGCTCGCTGGGGGATCTACGCCGTGCCGACCCTAATCTTGTTCAAGGACGGGAGGCCGGTTGACCGCATCGAGGGACTGCTGCAGCCTCGCGCCTTGGTGGAGCGGCTGCGGGCGCAGGTCAATCTGTCGGTAGGCTAGGTCCCGGCCGACGGCTAGTTCCCGGATAGGCAGCGAAGGCGGCACTAGGTCTTTGCCAGGGCTTGAGGGCTATTTGGGTGTGCCAGTTCTACACGTCCACCTGCCGGGAGAGGTGCCCTACCGCAAAGCCTGGGCTTGGCAGCAGACCAGACTGACCCAGATGATCCGCAATCCCCAGCTACCGGATGGGCTACTGTTGCTTACCCACCCGCCGGTGTACACCCTGGGGGCAGGAGCAGATCCCCGATTCCTCAAGAGTCTCTCCGAACCAATAGGATCCCCGGCTGTCCAACCAAAATCCCCTTCTGGACAAGGGCCGGAGGTCCTGCGGGTGGAGCGGGGCGGCGAAGTGACCTACCACGGGCCAGGGCAGTGGGTGGGGTATGCAATCCTCAACCTCAAACGCCACTGTCTGGATATCCACTGGTACCTACGCCAACTGGAGCAGGTGGTCATCGAGACTGTGGCTTACTTTGGCTTGAGGGGGGAGCGGATCCCTGGCCTAACGGGGGTTTGGGTGGAAGGGCACAAAGTGGCCGCCATTGGCATCAAGGTCTCCCGCTGGATCACCTACCACGGCTTTGCCCTCAACGTTTGTCCAGATCTAGCTGCCTTCGAGGCCATCGTGCCCTGTGGGATCCCTGACCGACCTGTGGGATCCCTGGTGCAGTTTTGTCCGGAGGTGACGATGGCTGCTGTGGCCCCAGTCCTGGTGAAGTCTTTTTGTGAAGTCTTCGGGCTGCAGGCCCAGGCAGTTTCCCTAGAGGAGTGGCTGGGGGGCAAGGAAGAAAGCTGAACTTAGCCGGTTGCTTACTCCACCCCCAATTGGCGCAGCAGTTGCTGAATGATGGTTTGATCGGCAAAGTTGCCGCTTTTGGAAAAGAGAGCCAACGCCTGGCGAAAGTCGGCCATAGCGGCCTCTCGCTTCCCCATTTGCAGGTGGGCTACGCCACGGCTGAAGTAGGCTTCCGGGATCCCCGGATCCAACTGGATGGCCCGCTCGGCATCGGTCAGAGCTTCTTGGGGCTGGCGCAAGGAGTTGTAAACGTAGCTGCGGTTCACGTAGGCCGGCGCATAGGTGGGATCCAACTGCACTGCTCGATCCAGATCTGCCAAAGCCGCCACCGGATCCCCCCGCAACAACTTGAGGGATCCCTGCCAGTTGAACTCAGAAGCCGTTTTTGGGCCTGAAGTGCTCTCAGCAGGAGTTGGCCAAGAGAGAGCAGGGGCAGCAGCCAAGAATGCTGTTAGGAAACTGATCAGGGCCACCCTTCCCAATCGACGCTTCATTGGCTCTGCACTGCTAAGGATCCCAAGCCACTCCAGCATAAACTGTCGGCAAGAGGGGCAACTCTTGAACCTCAATTGGACTTAAAAGGAAAGCTTCTGGAATAGATGAGAAACGGGTAGGGCAAATCCTGGAATGACTTCTTCACCCTCGAGAAGATCTACCGATTTGAGGAGACGATCGGGCTCTTCAGAGCTGCGATACACCAGGATGTAGTGCTCAATGGGGTGGACGAGCCAAACCAGGCGGCTGCCATTTTCAAAGTACTCCACCAGCTTGTCATGAATTTCTTCGATTGTATTGCCGGAAGAGAGCACTTCAACAGCCAGATCGGGGGCACCCTCTAAAAATCCTGTGGGCAGTTCGGTCATGCCCTGCAAGCGTTCTTTGGCAAAAAAAGAAATGTCAGGGGAGCGCCAATTGCCACTCTTCATCTTAAAAGCAGTGCTGGAATCTAAAACGACTCCCAGCTTCTTGGACAAAACGTAGGAGGCTAAAGCCGCTAATAGGAGACTGCAGACATAACCATGGAGTGCCCCTGCGCTTCCCATATCAATTGGCTTTCCATCAACAACTTCATAGCGATGCCCCTCTTTGGACAACGCCATGAAAGCTTCCGCTGTCCAAGATCTTCCTTCCTGGGTTAGCGCAGCTCCAAGGGTCATCTGCAAACTCCCTGTTGCTTCTAGGTCAATTTCCCGCTCTTAAACAGTCTGGCGGCAGCGTAGGTCAAAGCTGCGGGGATAACTCAAGCGGGGAGGCCAAACGCTAGAATAGCTTGGCTTATCCTATCGTACTGACGGAAAAGGCACCTTGATCGAGCGCTACACTCTGCCGGAAATGGGCCAGATCTGGTCCACCGCCCACAAGCTCCAAACCTGGCTGCAGGTAGAACTGGCCGTTTGTGAAGCCCAGGCGGAGCTGGGGCGGATCCCTCAAGAGGCCCTGCAGGAGATCAAAGCCAAAGCCGCTTTTGACCCAGCGCGGGTTTTGGAAATTGAGGCGGAAGTGAAGCACGACGTCATCGCCTTCTTGACCAATCTCAACGAGCACGTGGGTGAGGCGGGACGTTACATCCACCTAGGCCTGACCAGCTCGGATGTGTTGGATACAGCCCTGGCCCTGCAGCTAGTGGCCTCTGTGGAGCTCCTGCAAGCTCGCCTAGCGGATCTCATCGCTGCGCTGCGTGAGCAAGCTCGGCAACACCGCTACACCCTCATGATTGGCCGCACCCACGGCGTCCATGCTGAGCCCATCACCTTTGGCTTCAAGCTGGCCGGCTGGCTAGCCGAGTGCCTACGCCACCAGGAGCGCCTGGCGCGCCTGCGGGAGGTGGTGGCGGTGGGCAAGATCTCTGGGGCTGTGGGCACCTACGCCAACGTGCCTCCCCAGGTGGAGCAATTGGCCTGCGCCCGCTTGGGCCTCAAGCCGGATACGGTCTCAACCCAGGTGATTTCTCGGGATCGCCACGCTGAGTATGTGCAGACTTTGGCCTTGATTGGGTCTTCCCTGGAGCGCTTTGCCACCGAGATCCGCCACCTGCAGCGGACGGAGGTGTTGGAGGCCGAAGAGTACTTTGCCCCCGGCCAAAAAGGCTCCTCCGCCATGCCTCACAAGCGCAACCCCATCAAAGCGGAACAATTGACAGGGATCGCCCGCCTGCTAAGGGGGTACGCCCTCTCGGCCCTGGAAAACATCCCCCTCTGGCATGAGCGGGACATCTCCCACAGCTCGGTGGAGCGGGTGATCCTGCCCGATGCTTCCATTCTCTGCCACTATCTGCTGGTCAACATGGCGGATCTGGTGCGCCACCTGCAGGTTTACCCTGCCAACATGGAGCGCAACCTCACCCTCTACGGCGGTGTTGTCTTCAGCCAGCAGGTGCTTTTGGCTTTAGTGGAAAAGGGCTTGAGCCGTGAGGAAGCCTACCGTCTTGTCCAAGAGAATGCTCACCGCGCCTGGAACCAGCCTGGCGGGGATTTCCGCGCCAATTTGCTGGCAGATCCCCGGGTGATGGCTCACCTGAGCGAGGCGGAGTTGCAGGCCTGCTTCGACCCGCAGCGGCACCTTACCCACCTAGACGAGATCTTTGCCCGCCTAGGCATTTGAGGATCCCCTATGGTTTGGCAGCGGCAGCACGTTTTGGGCCTGGCGGATTTTACTCCGGAAGAATACCAGATCGTTTTGCAAACCGCCGCCAGCTTTCAGGAAGTGTTGACCCGGCGGCTGCCCAAGGTGCCCACCCTGCAGGGAAAGGTGGTAGTGACGCTGTTTTTCGAGCCTTCCACCCGCACCCGCAGCAGCTTTGAGCTGGCGGCCAAGCGCCTGTCAGCCGATGTGCTCAACTTTTCCCCCGGCACTTCTTCCCTGGCCAAGGGGGAAACCATTCTGGATACAGTTCGCACCTTCTTGGCCATGGGCTCCGACGTGCTCATCGTCCGCCACGCCCAGGCCGGGGTGCCGCAGCAGTTGGCCGCCGAGATCGACCGGCGCGGATCCCATACGGGGGTGTTGAATGCGGGAGACGGCCTGCACGAACACCCCACCCAAGGGCTGCTGGATCTGTTTACCCTCTGTAGCCATCTGGATCCCCAGCGGCCTCGCCTCGAGCTGCTCCAGGGGGTGAAAGTGGCCATTGTCGGCGACATCCTCCACTCGCGGGTGGCTCGCTCCAACATCTACGCCCTGGTGGCTGCTGGCGCAGACGTCCACCTGGCCGGCCCACCTACCCTGCTGCCGAAAGACTTTGCTCAGTTTGTGCCCGGCCATACCCTGCCAGTGCACTGGCAGTTGGAGCCAGCCCTGGAAGGAGCCCGCTTTGTCATTGCCCTGCGCTTGCAGCAAGAGCGGATGAGCGAATTCCTCCTCCCCAGCTTGCAGGAATACCACCACCTTTTCGGCCTCACCCGGCAGCGGCTGCGCCTGTGCCACCCAGAAGTAAGGGTCTTACACCCCGGTCCGGTTAACCGCGGCGTCGAACTCAGTTCTGAGGTGATGGAGGACCCCGACCTCAACCTCATCGAGCGGCAGGTTGCCCACGGCGTGGCGGTGCGCATGGCGCTGCTGTACCTGATGGGGGGCGGGCGGATCCCAGCCTAGAGCCCAGCTCTACCGCTAGTCTGGCTTGCTGGCGGCTCCTTGTTGGTAATGATGGGATCAAGACCTTACCCCTAGAGAGGATTCCTATGACCATTGTCGCCGCTGAAAAGCTGCAGGGCTTGCTCTCGGAGCTGGCCGACATTGAAACCATTACTGATCCGTCAGAAGTGGCCAAGTTGTCCCTGGACTTTTACCACTACAGCCCTGTGCTCAGCCGGCAGTTGAGCGACAAGCGAGGGGATGTGGTGGTGCGCCCAGCCAACGAACAAGAGGTCCAGCGAGTGGCAGCAGCCTGTGCCAAGTGGCGGCTTCCTCTCACCGTACGGGGCGCGGGCACTGGCAACTACGGCCAGTGCATTCCCCTAGCTGGCGGCGTGATCCTAGAGATGAGCAAGCTCAATCAGGTGATCTGGGCCAAGCCGGGGCTAGCGCGGGTGCAGGCAGGGATCAAGCTGGCTGCAATTGACAAACACACCCGCGAGATGGGTTGGGAGATCCGCATGGCTCCTTCCACCTACCGCACAGCCACCATCGGCGGCTTCATTGCCGGGGGCAGCGGCGGCATTGGCTCCGTTACCTACGGCCAACTGCTGGATCGAGGAAACATTCTAGGACTGCGGGTGGTGACGGTGGAGGAAGAGCCGCGGATCCTGGAGCTGCGGGGAGACGACGTGTTCAAAGTCAGCCACGCCTGGGGCCTCACCGGGATCATCACCGAGGTGGAGATCCCCCTGGCGCCGGCTTACCCGTGGGCAGAGCTGATTGTAGCCTTCCCTCCTGAGGGGGGGTTTATGCCCTGCGCCCGGTTTGGCCAGGCTCTAGCCGCTGCCGATGGCATCCTAAAAAAACTCATCAGCCTGCATGCTTGGCCGATCCCCAGCTATTTCGCGCCGCTACGGGGTTATTTGCCGGAGGGATCTGCTGTAGCCCTGTTGATGGTGGCCGAATGCAGCCTGGAGCCGCTGCTAGAGCTCATCCGGGAGCATGGCGGCCAGGTGGTCTACAACAAAACGGCCCAGGAGGCCGCCAAAGGGATCTCGCTGGGGGAATTTTCCTGGAACCACACCACTCTGCACTGCCGCAGCGTGGATCCCAATTTGACCTATCTGCAGTCGATTTTCCCGCCTGACCGGGAGCTGAAGCTGGTGCAGCATCTATACGAGTACTTTGGCGACGAAGTGCTGATGCACTTGGAAATGATTCGCCTTGGCGGACAGGCCATCCCCGTGGGTCTCCAAATTGTCCGCTTTACCACCGAAGAGCGGCTCAACGAGATCATGCGCTACCACGAGGCCCAGGGAGTGTTCATCGCCAACCCCCACACCTTCATCCTCGAAGAAGGAGGCCGCAAGGTGATGGATCCGCGCCAGGTCCGTTTCAAAGAAGAGGTGGATCCCTATGGGCTGCTCAACCCGGGCAAGACGCGCACCTGGCAAGGCCGAGCCTCTGCTTAAAAGGGGGAAGGCAGATGCTGGGGCAATAGCAGCAGCAAGGGCGGGAGAAACAGCCAAGCTGCCACTGCCACAGAAGCCAGCGCTGCCACCAACACTGCCCCAGCAGCACAGTCTTTGGCAACTTCTGCCAGCAGGTGATAGCGACTGCCCAAGGTGAGATCCACCACTGCTTCTAGGGCAGTATTCACCAGCTCGAGAGCCATCACCAGACCACTGGTCAGGCTGATCAAGGCCATCTCCACGGCGCTCAACCGCAGGGCCAGGCCCAAGCCAAAGGCCAACACCGCTGCCAGGAGGTGGATGCGAAAGTTGCGCTGGGTGCGAACGGCGTACAGCAAGCCCCTGCCCGCATAGTAAAAACTCTTGCCCAGGTTGGTGGCCACGCACCAAGAAAGGGGGCGCCGCCAGGGATCCTCCCTTGGAGACTCAACCGGGGCCATAGAATCATCTGCCCAGCGCAGGGGCGAGGGAAAGCGACTAGGGCTGTCGGCCATGAGCCACCTCCAGATCTTCTTGGATGGCAGCAAGCAGGTTTTGCTGTTGCTGTAGCATGCGCTGTAGGGAAAGTTCATCGGGGTGATCCCACCCCAGAAGATGCAGCAGCCCGTGACTGGCTAGCCAGGCCAGTTCGTGGGATAGTGAGTGTCCTTGCGCCTTGGCCTGGGCGCAGGCGGTAGGCACAGAAATCACAATATCCCCCAGTAGACGCACTCCTGTTAGCTTCTGCACCTCCACAGGAGCAGCCATTTCCTCAGCGGCAAAGGCCAGCACATCGGTGGGGGCGTCGATGTGACGAAACTCGCGGTTGAGCTGGCGAATGCGTTCGTCGGAAGTAAGGCAGAGGCTGAGTTCGCAGGGATCCGTCACCCCCAGCTTACCCAACCAAACCTCAAACCAACGTCGCCAAGTGGCCTCCTCAATGGGGCTGGGGACCTGCAGCTCCAGGTACAGATCCAGAAACCCCTCCATGCAGCTCTCGCTCACACCATGCCCCCTATTCTACTGGCTTGCTCAAGTTAAGCTCGGCTTGGGAGCTGGGGCTGCCTTCCTCTGTTCGACAAGCTGCGCCAGCGCTTGCCGTAGCCGATTTTCCAACCTCTGTTGGCTATCGTTAAACAACTTCGCCGGGAACAGATCCCCAGCAATGCCGACGGCCCAGGCCCCTGCCCGCAAGTACTCCGCAGCATTGGCTAGGGTAACCCCGCCGGTTGGGATCAAAGGCAGGGATCCCAGCACTGGCTGGAGGTGGCGCAAGTAGCGGGGCCCTCCCAGGCTTTCTGCTGGAAACACCTTCACTGCCGCTGCCCCTGCTTGCCAAGCTCTCCAGATCTCGCTGGGGGTGAGCGCACCGGCAACGATGGGCAGCCCCACCTCCTGGCCCCAGCGGATGAGGTTCTCGTCGGTGAAGGGGCAAACACAGAACTGGGCTCCTGCCTGCCAAGCTTGCTCTGCCATCTGCCGATTGAAGACCGTGCCCACTCCTATCCAACACTGCGGGTGCTCCCGTCGCAGGTGGCTAACTAGCTGCAAATACTGGGGAACTTGCGTGGTGATTTCGATGTGGCGGATCCCGGCTCGGATGGCCAGAGTGGCCCCCGCCAGGGCTTGGGCGTGGCTGGCCAAGAGGCGAATCACGGCAATCAAGGGCTGCTGCCATAAGTCAAGTAGCCAGAGGTGCTGTGACCCATTCCTGAAACTGCGTTCAGAACTCTCGAAGGCCATCTTTTGCAGTTGCCCAGCTTAGGTTTACCACCATTTTCTGCACTGGAGCCCGGTTTTGCCTTACCAGCCAGTAGCCTGATAGGTCGCAAACGACCGCCCTTGGTATCTTTAGGGGCGGTAGCTGCTGAGAGTGGGGGGAGCGATGAGTCTCAGGAGGAAGGCAAGCAGCCTAAAGGCATGGGCAATTCTGGGGTTGCTGGCCCTCCTGCTGTGGGGAGGATGGATGAGGGTTGCTCCATCGCAGGCGCAGAGTGTCCACCAACTGCAACAGCGGCAGCAGCACATCCAACAGCAAATCCAGCGCACCCGGCGCCGTCTTGGGGAGCTGCGCCAAGCCGAAGAAGAAGCCCGCCGCCGCATGGGATCCCTGCAGCGAAACCTTCAACAGACCGAAGTTAGCCTGCGGGACAACCAATACCGGCTGGAGCAAGCCCAGAAAGGGCTAGAGCAAGCGCAGCAAGAGTTGCAAGAGCTGGAAGAGCGCCTGAGACGGCAGCAACGGGGTACGGCTGCCCGCTTACGCTACATGCAGCGGCAGGGATCTGAACAGTGGTGGGCTTTGCTGCTCACCAGCCGTGACCTCAACGAGTTTTTTGACCGCCGCCACCAATTGCAACTGTTGATCGAGGCGGATCGGCAGTTAATCCAAAAGCTGCAGGCGATGGCCAAGGAGGTGGAGCAACAGCGCATTGCCCTGGAGGCGCAGCGCAACGAGATCTCCCTAATCCTGCAGGAGCTGGCGGCTCAGAAAAACCAACTGCAGCAGCAGGCTGCCCTCCAAGAGCAGCTCATAAGCCGCTTGGCCAAAGAGCGTGCTGCCTACGAGGCAGCCCAGCGGCGTCTGGAAGCCGACTCCCAACAGCTGACCCGTCTCATCCAATACCTGATCGCCCAACAGGCTCAGCAGCGAGGGGGCAGGGATCCTGTTCAGGGAACAGGCCGGCTGATCCCACCGGTGCACGGGCCGATCACCAGCGGCTTCGGCTGGCGGGTTCACCCCATCTATGGCATCCGCCGCTTCCACACTGGGATCGATTTTGGTGTGCCCACTGGCACCCCCGTGAGAGCGTCAGACCGAGGCACCGTCATCTACGCCGGCTGGTACGGCGGCTACGGCTACACGGTCATTGTCAACCACGGCGGCGGTATCACGACCCTCTACGCCCACAACAGCCGCATCACCGTAGGGGTAGGCCAAAAGGTTCAGCGCGGGCAAGTCATTGCTGCTTCCGGCTCCACCGGCCTCTCCACCGGCCCCCACGTTCACTTGGAGGTGCGAGTCAACGGCCAGCCGGTCGATCCCCGCCGCTATCTGTAGAGCAACGCCTCTGCCGGCAGGGGCTGCAGGGATCCCGCCTGCAAAAGCCAGCGCACATCGGCAATAGAAGACAGCTCCTCTGGGTCGTGGGAAACCACCAGCACCGTCCAAGTGGATTTCAGCCGGGCCAACAGCTCGATCACCTGCTGTCGCACCGACCAATCTAGCCCCGCTGTCGGCTCATCCAGCAGCAGCAAAAGGGGGCCGCGAACAAGCTGCACCGCCAAGGCCAGGCGCCGCTGTTGCCCGCCACTGAGGCGGTTGGGGGAGCTCTGGAGAGGGATCCCTTCTAGTCCCACTTGTTTGAGGGCGTTCTCAACTTCCCTTGGGGTCAGCTCCGGGTGGCCAAAGCGCATTTCTTCCAGCACCGTCAGGCCACAGAAGTGCCGCTCAGGAAACTGAAACACCAGCCCTGCCAGGCTGCGCAGCTGCTGAGGAGAGAGCTCTGTTCCTCCCCAGGCAATCCGCCCGCGTGTGGGCCGCGCCAAGCCGGCCAAAATTTCCAGCAGGGTGCTTTTGCCAGCCCCACTTTTGCCCACAATCAGCCCCAACTGGTTCAAGCCCAGCTCAAAGGAGAGATCGCGAAGAATCGGCTGGGGAAGGGCTGCCGGATGGTAGAAAAGGTGCTGCACCTGCAACATGGGCGCCTGAGCTGGGAGAGTTGAAGACTAAAGCCATTCTTCTAGGCGCCCAAGTTGATCCCGGAAGCCATAGGTGAGTTCGCGGTACCACTCCCGCAGCTCAAATTGATCCACAGCCCGCCGCAAAGCTTCTTGCGACCGCTCGATTGGGCGCAGGGCGGCAGGTGGGATCCCTTCTTGGGCAGCCCATTGTTCAAACAGAGCCAGCTCCGTTTGCAGGTAGAGAATAAGATTGGCCACATCCTGAGGATGGGGGTAGTGAGTGGCATCTGGCATAGAGGACTTAACCAGCGGAACTAGCTCCATTTTGGCCAAGAATCCACTCT
The DNA here is from genome assembly GCF_047462135.1 of Synechococcus sp. O70.2. Lineage (NCBI taxonomy): Bacteria > Bacillati > Cyanobacteriota > Cyanophyceae > Synechococcales > Synechococcaceae > Synechococcus > Synechococcus sp. O70.2. The sequence continues at coordinate 165,453 of NZ_JANSIS010000002.1, read as the reverse complement.
GCTGCCGCCCAAACCCAACAAGATTCGGGAGGAGGTTTTCTCCGCCCCTGCCTACTTCCGCGAGATAATACAAGGGAAAACGCTCACTGCTGTCACTCATGACCCAAAGGCTTTTGTTCGTGTGTCTGGGCAACATCTGCCGTTCTCCCGCTGCTGAGGGGATCACCAACTACTTGCTGCGCAGCAGCGGCTACGAAGGAGCCATCCTTTGTGACTCGGCAGGGACAGCCGCCTATCACATTGGCAGCCCACCGGATCGGCGCATGCGCCAGGTTGCCCAGCGCTACGGGCTAGAGCTGCAGGGCCGGGCCCGCCAAATCCATCCTCTGGATCTGCGGGAGTTCGACTTGATCCTGGCCATGGATCGGCAAAATTACCGAGATATCCTGAGCCTAGATCCCCAGAGGAAATACGCCGAGAAGGTGCGCCTAATCTGCAGCTACTGTCGCTCTCACACCGATGAAGAAGTTCCAGACCCGTACTACGGGGGCGAGGCTGGGTTTCACTATGTCATCGAGCTACTTTGGGATGCCTGTAGCGGTCTCCTAGAGTCGCTAATCCCTGGGATCCAATGCCCGCCGTTGCCAACCCAGCCTTCTCAGCCTTCTGCATCCCCTCCTGCTGCATAGACAGGCTTGCTAGGTAAGCCCTAGAATGGTCAGCTAATGCCTAGGAGCTTCTCTACAACAACCAGTCCCTCGCAGGAAATTCTTTACCAGCCGGAAGTGTACTTTTTGTAAGGGTGGAGCTATGACCTCTCCCACAGCAACTTTGGGTTACCCCCGAATTGGTAAAAATCGTGAGCTGAAGAAGGCACTGGAGTCCTTTTGGAGTCAAAAATCTGACGCGACTAGTCTCCAGCAAAGCCTGCAACAGGTGATGTTGGCTAACTGGCAAACCCAGAAAGATGCAGGTATTGACCATATCGGTATTGGAGACACTTCTCTCTATGACTTGGTTCTGGACTGGATTGTATTTTTGGGACTGATCCCCAAGCGGTTTCGCCACTTGTCAGGTCTTGATCAGTACTTTGCCATGGCCCGAGGGAAAGAGAACATCCCGGCCCTGGAAATGACCAAGTGGTTTGATACCAACTACCATTACCTAGTGCCAGAGATCGATGAGGATACTCAACCTAAAGCGGATTTTTCTAGTTTCCTGGAAGTAGTTAACCAAGCACAAAGCCTTCTGGGACAAAGAGCTGTTCCCATCATTCTTAGCCCCGTAACCCTACTTTGCCTGAGTCGCCTCAAGGGAAGTTTGCAAGAGCATTTGCATCGTTTACTGCCCTTGTATGCTGAGTTGCTGAGGCAGCTCGCTGCGCGTGGCGTTACTGAAGTGCAGTTCCACGAGCCAATCTTAGTTACAAGCCGAGCAGAAGCCCTGAGAGAAGCAATTACAACTACGTATACCCAATTGGCCACTGCGGAGGTTCCAATTCACCTTGTAACCTATTTTGACGACTTGGGGAACACCTATCCCTGGGTTGTGGAATTGCCAGTGGCAGGCATTGGTCTAGATTTTACGCGGGGGAACAATTTAGAACTTCTGCAGACATATGGCTTTCCCCGGAGCAAGCAATTGGGCGTGGGTCTGGTTGATGCGCGCAACGTCTGGAAAATTCGTCCCCAGCGGGTGCTTTCTATCCTAGAGAGCATCCAAAAGGTTACCACCAATTTGCGAATTCAGCCTTCTGCGTCCTTGCAATTTGTGCCCTATGATGCCCGACGGGAAACCCACCTGCCCACGCCTCTGCGTCAAGTGCTGAGTTTTGCAGAACAGAAGCTAGAGGAAGTTGTCCTCCTGGCCCAGGGAGGTTCAGCAGCCCAAGAGCAACTGGCTGTCATTGAAGCCCAGTGGCAGGAATTTGCCCAGTTTAGCCCCCCAAATCCAACTGTACGGGAGCGAGTTCGCCAGATAACCCCCCAAAGCCTGGAGCGTGCTCTACCCTACGACCAACGCCGCCCTCTGCAGCCTCAACTGCCCTTTTTGCCCACCACCACCATTGGCTCGTTTCCCCAAACTGAGGAAGTACGACAACTGCGGGTCAAGCGCAAACGGGGTGAGATCACTCAGGCGGAGTACGAAGCAGCCATTGATGCGGAAATTGCCCGTTGCATCCGGTGGCAGGAGGAGGTGGGGCTAGACGTTTTGGTTCACGGGGAATTCGAGCGCACCGATATGGTGGAGTTTTTCGGGCAACAGCTAGAAGGCTTTGCCTTTACAGAACACGGCTGGGTGCAGAGCTACGGTAGCCGTTGCGTACGTCCACCCATTATCTATGGTGACGTGGCGCGCCGCCAGCCCATGACGGTGCGGGAGTTTCGTGTGGCCCAATCCCTGACTTCGAAAATTGTAAAAGGGATGTTAACAGGGCCCGTAACCCTATTGAACTGGTCTTTTGCACGGGACGATCTCCCAAGACGGGAGCAGGCAATGCAAATTGCTTTGGCATTGCGGGATGAGGTGGCTGACCTGGAGGCTGCAGGCGCCAAGATGGTGCAAATTGATGAGCCAGCCCTGCGGGAGGGTCTACCCCTAAAGCAAGAACGTTGGGACGAATACTTATCTTGGGCAGTGGATGCTTTTCGCTTGACTGCAGGCGTTGCTAAGCCGGAAACCCAAATTCACACCCACATGTGTTACTCAGAGTTTGGTGACATCATGCCCCACATTCAGCGCTTGGATGCAGATGTACTGTCCATTGAAAATAGCCGCAGCAACAACGAAACCCTGCGACAAATTGCGGAGGCAGGCTACCAACATCAAGTGGGGAATGGAGTTTACGACGTCCACAGCCCAGTAGTACCTACTGTAGAGCAGATCGTTCAACAACTGAAGACCGCTATGGAGCTTCTGCCACTGCAGCAAATCTGGGTAAATCCTGACTGTGGACTGAAAACCCGCCGCTGGGAGGAGGTCATCCCTGCTTTGAAGAACATGGTGGCAGCAGCAAAAACGCTGCGGGAAGAAATCTCTTCCTCAGCCCAGTAAAACAACTTGCCGACATAGAGAGAAGGCGGTGGTGGCAAGCTAGAAAGTTCTGCTACAGGCCACTACACCGCCTCTACTTTAGCTGGCAAGTGCTAACGGTGGGTGTTCTCCCGGCGCTAGCTTGATAGGCTACCACTTAAGCAGGTTAAATCTCTCCATATCAATGGTGGCGCGATTGCGGTAGATCCCGAGCACAATGGCCAAGCCTACAGCGGCCTCAGCAGCCGCCACGGTGATGACAAACACCGAGAACACCTGGCCGCGAATCAGAGCTGAATCGACAAAGTTGGAGAAGGCCATAAAGTTGAGGTTCACTGCATTGAGCATCAGCTCAATGGACATCAGCACCCGAATGGCATTGCGGCTAACGATCAACCCATAGATGCCAATGCAAAAGAGGATCGCTGCTACTACCAAGAAAAACTGCAGTTGCAACATCGCAAGAGACTCCGATGGGTAGAGAGGGGTATGAGACCAGCTCTAACGGGTGCTCACTAGCTCTGCTTGCCGTTCTGACTCCGATTCAAGCTGGGGCCGGGCCCGCTCCAGCAAGCTGAGATCCCCCTGTTGGGCTTGGGGAACGACAAACTCTCGACGCGCCAGCACAATGGCCCCGATCAACGCCATCAGCAGCAGAACGGAGGCCAGCTCAAACGGCAACAGATAATCGCTAAAGAAATGCCCCCCGATCACCATAGCGCTGCTTAGAGGCTGGATTGGCTGCAGAGGCCAAGGAGTGTTGAAGGCCATCACCGTAAGCAGGGCAAACAGACCCAAACACACTGCCGCTGTCACTCCATTGCGCAGCCAGCCCAGCTTCAGAGGGGCAAAGGTGTAGCGCCGGTTCACCAGCATAATGGCAAACAGGATCAGTACGTTGACGGCGCCGACGTAGATCAAAACTTGGGCGGCAGCCACAAAATCGGCATTCAAGAGAAGGTACAGCCCGGCTATGCTCAGGAAAACGCCCCCCAAGAGAAAGCCGGAATAGACGATGTTAGGGGCCCAAACCACTCCCAGGGCAAAGCCAATGGCCATTGCCGAGAGCACCCCAAAGCTAACCAGTTGTACGCCTTCTGCAAGGGTCATGGGATCTTCTCTATCGCTGCTCCCTTACCACTGTACTGCCCTGGCGGACTGAGGAAAAGCCCAACTCCCTTGTTCAATCCATAGAGAAATCCCTAGAGTCAGGTCTCACCAACTGCCGCCTGCTCCGCCGCCGCTGCTGCTGCCGCCCCCGAAGTCCCTACCCGAATCCCTATCATCCCTATCGAAGTCCCTGTCGCTGCTACTGAGCTGCGGGATCACAACTTCTCTCTCACGGCGGTACTGGCAAATCGGGCAGGTCAGGATCTCCAACTTCAAACCGCTGGCGTCATAAGTTGCTTCCTGGAGAACCTGTGTGGTGAGGTCAAGGGTGAGAGCTTGACACCGGGGGCAATAGAGGTGGCGATAAAATGCATTCTCGCGAACAACCACAGCTGCCCCCTGACAGCTAGGGCAAAACCAGCCGTAGTAGCTGGCTCTGCCCCGGCTTTTGGCCAAGCGATCTCCCGGGGAGAGGCACGTATCGAGAACTTGCGCCTGGATGGGGCGCATGGGTCGACCGCAGCTTTGGCAGACCACGGGCTGAAAGGGGATCCCCCGGTTCTGGCACAGGGTGCCGTCGGTCACCACAGCCGCCAGGAGGGGCAGCGTCAGCACCAGCCAGTTGCCACTGGCCGACATCAGGAAGAGGCCAAGGCAAAGGGAGCCGGAATAGAGAAACAGTCGAATGGGATCGCTCTGGAGCGAAGAGAGAGCAGCCGCCTCTTGAGTTCGACGGGTCAGGGGGATAGCTCGTCTTGTCCCTCGCTCGGCCTTTAGGTAGACCGGCAAGCGGGAGCGCTGCCACCCCACCCCTAGGATGATGATCCCCAATAGCAGCAGGATCCCTTCCAGGGAGCTTTGGGCAACAGCCAGGGATACCGCTCCAACCGCTTGAGGAACAGTTGCAGGGGAAGGAGAGGTGGAAGCCTGCTGCCCCTGCAGGGCTGAGGCCAACTGCCGTACTCCCGCTAGGGTGCCGCCGTCGAAGTCTCCGGCGCGAAACCTGGGCAGGATTTGCTGGTCGATAATCTGCTGAACCTGGCTGTCGGGGAGGAGGGTGGTCAAGCCTCTGCCTGTCTCAATCTCTATCCGCCGATCTCCTACCGAGACGAGGAACAACACGCCGTTGTTGCGGCCAGCCTTGCCAATGCCCCAGTAGTTGAATAGTTGCGTAGTGAACGCTTTCGGTGTGGCATATCCCTGGGTATTGGGTACCGTAACCACCGCCATCTCGGCACCGGTGCGCTGCTCAAGCTGGGTGATAAGGCGGTTCAGCTCGTTTTCAGTGCTACTGCTGAGGATATTGGCGGTGTCGGAAACCCATCCCCCATAGCGGCGAGGGTTGGGCACCTGTTGAAGGGTAATGGCTCAAGCGGGCTGCGGCAGTAGGAAAATGCCTAGCAAAACTGCCGCCCAAACTTTTGGCATGGCCTACCTGGCTGAGCGCTGCCTTGGTTTTAGCACAGCTATTGGGGATGGAGAGGGTAGCAGTCTCTTGCTGCTTTGCCTTTGGTGTTTGTCGACACAAAAAATAGCGCTGGGACGAGTCTTGGCTTTCCTCTTTTCGCAGGGGAAAGAGGCTAGAGCTCTAAGCAAGGGAAAATCTTCTTCGGTCTAGCTGCAAAGCCTTCCGGATTTTTCTGCACAACTCTTTTTCAGCAAGAGTCAAGCTATTTCTTGCTCCCTCGATGGTTGATTAGAAACCAGAAACTAAGCCAGCAGTGCGGGCCAGGCTTCTTCTTGCCATTCCACCTCAAAGCACTCCTGGGCGGCCTGGAGAAAATGTTCGATCAAAGCAGGGATCCCTGGCGCCGTGGGGCAAATGTCGTAGATACCAATCACCTGCGAGCCGGGCAGGTACTGTTCCCAGAGCGCTAGATTGGGCCGCAACAGGAGGGATCCCTGTTGCAAGATCCCCCAAGGCTGCCACAGTTGGGCGTTGCCCATGAGCTTTTTGCCTCGCCAGCTCAAGTCAGCACGGGTACGGGAGGCAAAGCAACTGATTTTATTGCGGTAGCCTGGATTTGGGGTTGGGCGGTTCTGACCATCCGTCCGGCTGGGAGCAGAAACAGGCGGATCCACTTCAACGCCCAGCGCGGCCAGCCCCTGAACCCAAAAGCGGCAGCAGAAGTCGTACACGCAGGCTCGCTGCAAACGGGGTAGGCGAGCTTGGAGGTAAGAGAGGGGCAGCACCAAGCTGTAGGTGAGCTCTGCCCCCTCTTCAGCCGCCTGATGCAACACCGCCCTTCCCCCCGTGGGCCGGCGCACCACTGGGATCCCTGGCGGGGGATCCCAAACCTGATGCCTGCCTAGAGAAAGGGTGAGCCGATCCCAGCCATAAAAGCGCAAGTAGGGCTTGGGGACGTGGCGCAGCCGCTGCAAAAGCCAAAAGTCCTGTTCCATTTGCCAGTTGCCAGCGGCCACGCGATAGGGCAGCCAAGAGCCCTGGGATCCCATCTCAAGCAGGCGGAAACTCTGCTCGGAGCGGCTCGTCGTACTCGTCGGCCAGGCTGGCCACAATGGTAATGGCGCGGGAAATTTCGCCCGCTGTGATCCCTTCTAGGGTGCGGTAATGGTTTAACACCACCTGGTTGTTCCAGATGCAAAAGCGCGCTTCCAGAGTGTCGCTCCAGTTCTTCTCCAGCAGCTTCCGCATGAGCTTAGCCGGCTCCGCCACCGGCAGAGAGAGAACGGGAGACCATACCAAAAGAGTGTCTTCTAGGGATTCGCCGCTCAGGTGGACGAACACTTCCACGGTGCCGTAGGTGAATTTCCAGGTGTGCCCCTGCTCGTGGTTTTCGTAGGCGGCATCTTCTTTGAGGCTGGAAACCACTGCCGAGACTATTTCAACGTAGCGAGGGGGCTCTTCCACTAGTCCTGGAAAAACCTCTGAGGAACGGTCGATGAGCGGCTCGCTGTAGGCCATGGCCTTTTTCCCTACTCCCTGTCAACCACCTTAACTATACTCCCTAGGAGTCTGAGCTCCTAGCCGGATCCGGCTTGCGCCAGAATGGAGCTGCTTTGGGTTAACTGCAAGCGCCATGGCAACTGCATCTAGCCCATCCCAGAAAGCTATTGGTATTGTGGGGGCCTTGCCAGAAGAAGTGGCCATGCTCACCCAGGCCATGGAGACCCATTCCGTCCATACCTACTTGGGGCGGCAGTTCCATCAGGGATCCCTGGCTGGGCAGCCGGTGGTGGTGGTCCAAGGGGGGGTAGGCAAGGTGCGGGCGGCAACTACGGCAGCTCTGCTGGTGGCCCATTTCCCCATCGGGGGAATCATCTTTACCGGCGTGGCCGGCGCCTTGGCCGATCATCTCCAGATGGGAGATGTGGTGCTGGCCCATGCCGCCATCGAGCACGATTTTGGCACTGGCCGCCCAGAGGGCTTTGTCTTGGGGATCGACTTCATTCCCGAGTTGCGCCATCCTCTAGCCGAGGCCGATAGGGCCCTCTACGACCTGATTGTGCCTCAGCTGGAGCGGATCCCCCTCCACCCTCTGCAGGGACGGCAACCGGCCATCCACCAAGGTCTAGTAGCCACCGGCGATGTATTTGTGGCCGACGCCAACCTACGGCGCCAAATTCGCGAGCGCACCGGGGCCCTGGTGGTGGAGATGGAAGGAGCGGCAGTGGTGCGGGTGGCGCAAGAAGCTGGGATCCCTTGTCTGCTAGTGCGGTCGGTCAGCGACGTAGGAAGCGATACCGATTTCCTAACTTTTCTTCAGACAGCGGCTCTCAACTCGGCAGCGGTGGTTCACAGCGTTTTGCAAAGCTTGCCTCCTCCGCTCTGAAAGACTTATACAACTCCGGAAAAAAGCGGACTTTTGCTCCAGAACGACCCGTAGCTAGCAGCAGAGCCCACCTTCACTACCCCACTAGTCCACAGGCGTCACTTCCCGTCGAGCTGACGAGAGTTGCTCCTTGCTCTTGATCGAGCACACAGGCTGAAGACGGAGCTAACTTTCGCCTAGGCAGAGTGCCTACCCGAAGAAATGGATCTGCTCGCCTACTAGCCTAGCTAATCCACGTGGAGGCAGAAGGTGCGTTGGCGAGGATGCACAGCGTGCCCCAAAGTGGCCTCCGGCCCGCTATGCGAACGGATGGAGTTCAAGTCGAGGACTAGAGGAAAGCCCTCATCAATCTAGCCGCGGGGAGGAAGCGCCGCCCGCTAACAGAAGTTACTAATCCTACTCCGGTGCAAGTGGCCAAGATAGAAGCCACCTAGCAGGCTTAAGAACCTCGCACCGCTAGCGCAAATGCTACTTTCTTCCCGGGAGCAGTTTCCCTGTTCGCGCCGGCGAGACGGAGCCCTCAACCTTTAGCCCTGGAGTAGCTTACCGCCAGAAAAAAGCTTTGGCCCCTGCCTTTAGACAGGGGCTCTCTCTAAGCTAAGTCGGAGCGAAAGGATTTGAACCTTCGACCCCCACTACCCCAAAGTGGTGCGCTACCAAGCTGCGCTACGCCCCGACGCACCTGTACCAGAGATTCCCTCTGGAGGTGCTCTACTAAGCTAGCACTAGAAACTGGATCTTGGCAAGAGCTCCCCCCCGGCTGCCAAATCCTGCAAGGGACATGCTAGCCTGGTTAGGCCGTCAAAATCCCACACGCCTGAACCACCGGGTGCCCTTAACTGGGATCTGTTCAGGCGGAGGCTAACCCGTAGGAGATAACCGAACCATGAGCATTGTCACTTTGCCTCAACTGTTGGAGGCGGGGGTTCACTTCGGTCACAAGGCCAGCAGCTGGAACCCCAAGATGCGGCCCTACATTTTTGCTGAGCGCAACGGTATCCACATCATTGACTTGGTGCAGACAGCCCGCTACCTCAATGAAGCCTATGAATACGTGCGGGAGGGTGCTGAGAAAGGCTGGCGCTTCCTATTTGTCGGCACCAAGCGGCAAGCTGCTGGGATCATTGCCCACGAAGCCACCCGCTGTGGCAGCTACTACGTCAATCAGCGCTGGCTGGGGGGCATGCTCACCAACTGGGCCACGATGAGAACCCGTATTGAGCGCCTCAAAGAAATCGAAGAGATGCAAAACAGTGGCCTGCTCGACCGCCTGCCCAAACAAGAAGCAGGCCGCCTAAGGCGTGAGTTGGCCAAGCTGGAGAAGTACCTAGGCGGCATCAAAAACATGCGCCGGCTCCCCGACGCTGTGATTATTGTCGATCAGCGGCGCGAAGCCAACGCCGTCCGAGAATGCATCAAGCTTAAGATCCCCATCATCTCCCTCCTAGATACCAACTGTGACCCTGACCTCAGCGACGTCTTCATCCCCGCTAATGACGATGCCATTCGAGCGATCAAGCTGATTGTAGGCAAGCTGGCCGATGCCATCTACGAGGGGCGGCATGGGCAGCTCGACACCGTCGAAGAGGAAGAGTACGACTACGAGGGGGCTATGGATCTAGAAGAGGACATTTTGGAAGATCTGGGAGACGAAGGCGAAGCCGATGAGGGCGAGTAGCCCCAAAGGGATTCCAGACCCCCCTGGCATTCCCTTGCCTCCTTTCTGCCCCATACCCTTGGGGAGCTAGGTTTAGAATTATTTCCCAGGGGAGCGGCTGACGAGCTTCGTACGGGGAGAGGGAACCCCTCCCGTGCTAGGCTACAAGAGCAAATAGCTAGCGGCGCGGCGTACTCTGGGCGGCTGCTTTTGTAACCCAGCCTGGAGGTCTATGGTTGGCTTGCCAACTGTAGGGCTGCTCAAAGCCCCTAGCTTTAGCCAGGTGCAGCTTACACCCCACCATATCCTTTACTTTAGCTGAGGAACTCTCATGAGCGACACCAAGACCAGTGTCAAAATCGATCCCCAACTTGTCAAAAAACTGCGCGAAGAAACAGGCGCAGGCATGATGGATTGCAAAAAAGCCCTGGAAGAAGCTGGCGGCGACAGGGAGAAGGCTATCGTCTTGCTGCGCCAGAGGGGCTTAGCAGGAGCAGCCAAGAAGGCTGGCCGCATTACCGCTGAGGGAGTTGTCGATAGCTACATCCACTTCGGCAACCGGATCGGCGTTTTGGTAGAGGTCAACTGCGAGACCGACTTTGTAGCCCGTAACGAAGAGTTTAGAAAGCTGGTTCAGGACATCGCTAAGCAAATTGCCGCCTGCCAAAACGTGGAGTACGTCAGCATTGACCAGATCCCTCCTGAAGTGGTGGAGCGGGAGAAGGCCATCGAGATGGGCAAAGAGGATCTGGCTAGCAAGCCCGAGCATGTGCGGGAAAAAATTATCCAAGGTCGCCTTGAAAAGCGCCTGAAAGAGCTGTCTCTAATGGATCAGCCCTTCATCAAAGATCCCTCGATCACCGTAGAGGAATTGGTCAAGCAACACATCGCCAAGCTGGGAGAAAACATCCGGGTGCGGCGGTTTGCTCGCTTTGTCTTGGGAGAAGGAATTGAGAAAGAAAAGACGGATTTTGCCGCTGAGGTGGCTGCCCAGGCAGGTCTGAATCCAGCCGAGCCCCAGCCGACACCAGCGGAGACAGCTCCTCCCGAGCCTGCTGCAGGGGCTGCTGAGCCCGCAGCCGCCGAGGGCAAGCCTGCCAAGAAGGGCTCTACCAAGAAGAAATAGCCTCAGCCCAACTTTAGCCGCTAACCTTGGCGCGCTTGGCTCCGACGGCCTTTTCCTGTTCCCGCCATGAGCTACGTTTTGCGCAATGCGCTGATCCCCACTGCTAGCGGCTACGAGACGACAGATGTCCGCATTGAAGGGGAGCAAATCGCCGCTATCGGCAAGGGGTTGTTGGCAGGGGCGCCAGACAGCGTGGAACTGAACGCTGACAACAAGCTCCTGCTGCCGGGCTTTGTTAACGCCCACACCCATTCTTCCGAGCTGTGGCAGCGAGGGATCATCCCGCCCTACCCGCTGGAACTTTGGCTAGCGCAACTGCACGAGTACGCGCCGCCGGATCCAGAGAAGGTTTATCTCAGCGCCCTGGCGACGGCGGTGGAAACTCTGCTTAGCGGCGGCACGACTGTAGTGGATCACCTGATCCTCATTCCTGGCCAGGAGCTGGCCACCGTTGAGGCAGCCGTGCGGGCCTATCGGGAGGTCGGGATCCGCGCCTTCATTGGTCCGCTGCTTCAGGATCAGGCTCTCCCCGCTTGCCTGCCGGGTGGAGAAGGGGGGTCGGCAGCCTATCCCCTCTCTACCGCCGAGGTGTTGGCCATGCTGGAAGAGGCAATTCAAAAGTACCACCGGCCTGAGGAAGGCATCAGCCTAATGGTGGCCCCCACTGGCATTCAACTCTGCTCCGACCAGCTGTTCGAAGGCTGTGCTGAGCTCAGCCAGAAGTACAACCTGCCTCGCCACGCCCACCTCTTAGAAACCCGCGCCCAGCAGCTGCTGGCTCAGGAAAAGTACGGCTGTAGTGCTGTGGAGCATCTGGAGCGCCTGGGCTACCTAGACCGAAAAACTTCCCTAGCCCACTGCGTTTGGCTGACTGCAAGCGATATCGAGATCTTGGCCCGCACAGGCTCGACGGTTGTTCACAACCCCTTGAGCAACCTGCGCCTGGGCAGCGGCATTGCCCCTATCTTGAAATACCGTCAAGCGGGGGTCAACGTGGCCTTTGGCTGCGACGGGGCGGCCAGTAACGACTCCCAGGATCTTCTAGAGGCGATCAAAATCGGCACCATCCTGCACAACGTCACCGATCCCGACTACCGGCACTGGATCTCCCCCCGCGAGAGCGTTGAAATGGCCTCCCGTGGTGGGGCCATCGGCCTGGGGCTGGGGGACAAGCTGGGATCTCTGGAAGTGGGCAAGCAGGCTGACCTGGTGCTCTATGATCTCACCCAACTGTCGCTGCTACCTCGCACGGATCCTATTGGGCTACTGGTGCTGGGCCGGCCCACCCAAGCAGTCCACAGCGTCTGGATCAGGGGAAAACAAGTGGTGGCCGATGGCGAAGTAACGACGGTGGATGTAGCCAAGCTGCGGCAGGAGCTATTTCGACACAGCTCCTGGGATCCCTTCCGCCGCTCTCAGCAGGCAGCCCAGCTGGAGGCCCGCTACCGTCAGGTGATGGGTTTGCCGGGGTAGTCATGGCGGGGATCCCTGGGGAGTCAGAGATGGACTGGGCCAAAGCCACCGAGCAGGTGAAGCAACAGGCGCGGGCGCTGGGCTTTGACAAAGTCGGCATTGCCAGCGCGGCAAACCCTCCTGATTGGGCAGGTCTACGGGCCTGGCTGGCTGCCGGTATGGCTGCCGACATGGCCTGGATGGCGGATCCGCGGCGCCAGAATCTGGAGCTGGTGCTGCCGGGGGTACAATCCCTAGTCTGTGTGGCCCTCAATTACTACACTCCCACCCCCCACAGCCGGGATCCGGCCAAAGGCAAGATCTCCCGCTACGCCTGGGGGCGAGATTATCACCGCGTGCTGGGACGGCGACTCAAACAGCTCCACCTTTGGATGCAAGCTCAATTTCCCAATTACCAGGGTCGCTTCTACGTAGACACTGGCCCGGTGGCAGAAAAGCCCTGGGCCATGCAGGCGGGCTTGGGTTGGATTGGCAAAAACAGCCTCCTGCTCACCCGCGAGTACGGCTCTTGGGTGTTTCTGGGAGTGATCCTGACCACTCTCAAGCTAGTTCCCGACCGTCCCCATACTGCCCACTGTGGCACCTGCACCCGCTGTCTGGAGGCCTGCCCTACCCAGGCCATCGTCAGCCCAGGGGTAGTGGATTCGCGCCGCTGCATTGCCTACCACACCCTGGAAAGCCACGCCGAGCGGATCCCTGCTGAGATTGCCCAGAACCTGCACAACTGGGTGGCCGGCTGCGACATCTGCCAGGAGGTTTGTCCTTGGAACCAGCGCTTTGCTCGGCCCAGTCCCCTTCCCGACTTTCAGCCTTACCCTTGGAATGTTGCCCCCGATCTCCAAGAACTGGCCCGGATTGGCGATGAGGAGTTCGACCGCCGGTTTCCCGCCTCTGCCCTGCGCCGGCTCAAGGCCCACCGCCTGCGCCGCAACGCCCAAGCTGCCCTCCACGGAGATGCCGATTCGGCAGTAGGTGAGCCGGGATTAGATCGCCATCGAGTGGAGCCTCTAGAGCAGCCAGCGCAGCTCCCCAGCGCTACACTCTCAGGCCGCTCAGAGTAATGGACGAAGGTGATGGCTCATGGGCCCCTGAACTATGGACCAAGCCCGCCAGGTGGCCAACCAAGCGCCTCTCAGCCTGCTGAATGGCACTCTTCCAACCGCGAAACGCCCTAGGTTGCCCGCAGTTGTACTGGCATGACCAAATAGCAGAGGCGCATCGCCCCAATTGGCTTCCAAACGGCTGGCTGCGTGGCTCCGTTGAGCTCCAGGCTCACCTGCTGCGTGTGGAACACCTTGAGAGCCTCCAGCAGGTAGCGGACATTGAAGGCCACCTCGAGATCAGGGCCGGACATCTGTGCTGGCAGCAATTCCTCGCCACTGCCTACGTCGGGTGCCTCGGTGCTAATGCGTAGGGTTTGGGTTGCCGCAGAGAGACTGAGCTTGACGATGTCGTTCCGCCGGGCAGCAAACACCCCCACCCGCTCTAGGGACTCCACCAGGGGCCGACGCTCTAAGGTTACGTGTCGCTCAAACTGCTTGGGCAGCAGACGGTTGTAGTCGGGGTACTGGCCCTCCAAAAGGCGGCTGGTAATCCGCTGCTGGCACTGAGCGCTGCTGGCGCCAGGGGGCAGAACAAATTGCACCTGCGACCGGTCAAACCGCAACTCCACCCTGGAGGCAACCGTTTGGGCGCTGAGGATGCGCTCCACCTCCCGCAGAGTTCGAGCAGGAATGGTGAAGTCAGGTCCTCCCCTGGATACCTCGACCGGGATTCCCTCAACTTCCACTTGGGCTATGGCCAGCCGATGTCCATCGGTAGCTGCAAACTCTAGCTGTGGCGGATCCCCTGGCACGAGCTTGACATGCACCCCTGTAAGCACCTGCTTGGTCTCGTCACTAGAGGCAGCAAAGAGGGTCTGGTCAATGCCCTGCAGTAGGCTCTCAATGGGCACCTCTAGAGCCTGCGCCGCGGGGTGTTCAAGGGACTCGCTCCCGCCGGGGCAAGCGGCAGCCACCTCGCTGGCAGCAGGGATCGCCACCTCCGGCAGGGTGGGGTACTCCTCCGCGGCAACACTGCGCAGCTGGTACTGGCCAGCAGCTGAGGTGAGGAGGACACGCTCCTGAGCTTGGCTCAGGGTAACTGGGCCTCTAGGCAGACGGCTGACAATGTCGCCAAACAGCTTGGCTGGCAAAGCCAGGCGACCGGATGCCTTCACCTCCGCTTCAAACTCGCTGCGAATGCCTAAGCTGAGGTCAAAGCCAGTCAGCGCCACACGCTGCGTTTCTGCACTGGCTTCTACCAGCACGTTGGCCAGAATCGGCAGGGCGGGGCGGCTGGCAACCGCTCGCCCAACTGTTGCCAGGTGCTGGCTGAGCTCGGCTTGCTCACAGGTAAAGCAAAGGCTGCCGCTAGGACTCCCTCCCGCTTGGGGGAAGGGCTGGCCCATAGCGTCGTCAACGCCGTGGAGATCTCCAGACCTGCCGTCGCGCGGGGCAGACGCGAACAGAGCAGCCCTGGATTCTCCCTCCACAGGACGCTGAGCCTGCACCATTGCGGGACTTGCGAGCTGAGTATGCCAATCCTAGCACCCACTCGCCCCAGGCGATCCCTTAGCTTGCACTCTCGCGCGCGAGGAAGATTACAAACCACGATCCCTACCCAATTTAAATTTTTAACTAGTAGTAGTAGGGCCTGTGGAAATTGTGGAAATTGATTGCCCGACGATTAGCAAAGCCTTACGCCGCAAGCCTTTGAGCTTATTCCCTGCCTGTGGAAAATCTGTGGATAACTTGGGGGTCTTTTCCACAGGGCATTTATACCTTGTGGATAACCTGGGGTCTTTTTCCACAGGTTTTCCACAGTTTTCCAAAGTTTTCCACAAGTTTTCCACAGGCTGGCAAGGCGGGAGCTTGAAAAGTTTACAAAACTTAACACTCTGCTCCTTGAGGATCCTCTAGACTGGGAAGCCGTAGCCTCAGGAGGGATCCCATCCAGGTTAGGGGCGACCTGGCAGGGATTGGCTAGGGGCTTTTTGGGAAAGCAGGAGCTAGCTTGGTAGCCTGCTCCCTTCAAGCAGCTAGGAGAGGTGGCTTGTGGGCAGCTAAGCTACCTCAGTACAGAGTGCTAAGGAAGGGGAAGGGTGGCTAAGCCAGAAGAGCTTCCTTGGTGGCAGCGTGTTCTCTCTCAAGAGCCTCACCCATTTCCTCATCCTCAGGCTCCGGAGCGGCATCTTGGCAATGCTTCATGGCCTGCAGCAGCAGCGCTTCTCCCTCTTGCAGCGTCTCGATGCGGCAGAGAAGGGCGCGAAAGTGGGAGGCGCCGGCAAAGCCTTTGACATACCAGGTCATGTGCTTGCGGGCCTGCCGGATCCCCTGCTCCCCCTTGTATTCCCAAAGCCCTCGCAGATGCTCCAAGGCTACTTGAATTCGCTCTAAGGGAGTAGCAGGCGGTCTCTCTTGCCCGGTCTTAAGGAAGTGATCGATCTCTCCCACTAGGAAGGGGTAGCCCATTGTGCCGCGGGAACACATCACCCCGTCAGCGCCGGTTTCTTCGAGACACTTCACGGCTGCAGCGGTGGAGAAGATGTCTCCATTGGCAATGACCGGGATGCGCAGACGTTCCTTAACGCGGCGGATCCACTCCCAGCGGGCTTTACCGCTGAAGCCTTGGGCACGTGTCCGAGCGTGTACAGTAATAAGTTGGGCTCCTGCCTCCTGAAGGCGGTAGGCAAAATCCAAAATGTTAATCTCCTCGTCCGACCAGCCCAAGCGCGTTTTTACGGTAACGGGTACCTCTACTGCCTTGGCCACTGTCTCAACAATTTTTGCAGCGGTGTCTGGATCTCGCAGCAGGGAAGAGCCCCCACCGTTTCTGGTAATCTTATTTACCGGGCAGCCCATGTTGATATCCACCAGGGTTGCCCCTTCGTCCACAGCCATGCGAGCGGCTTCAGCTAGGAAATGGGGCCGGCAGTCAAACAACTGAATGCCGATGGGCTGCTCCCCCTCCCCCACCTCCATAACGCGGGGCAACTCGCGGGCATAGTGCAAGCCGATGGCACTGACCATCTCAGTGTAAACCATGCTTTGGGGGGCAAAACGGCGGACTAGCCGCCGGAAGACCATGTCGGTTACCCCTGATAGCGGTGCCTGAAAAACCCGACTGAAGATCTTCACTCCCCCAATCTCTAGGGGTTGGGCCATTCGGGCTTGCAACTGCGGTGAAAGCTGCAGGCTCATTAGAAGCCGACGCAACTACCCTTCTTTGTTGACAAAGTAAAGAAGGCCCAGGATGCGCGCCTGTTTGATCGCTTTGGAGACTTGCCGCTGCTGCTTGGCGGTTAGCCCTGTAATGCGGCGAGGCAGGATTTTGCCGCGCTCGGTTACGAACTTCTTGAGCAGCTCAACGTCAGTGTATCTAATGGGTTCTCCCGGCTTGATGGGAGACAAGCGACGGCGAACGTAAACCATAGCTCCAGAACTACTTGATCTCCTTGTGAAGAGTATGGCGGTTACACTTGGGACAGTATTTTCTCAGTTCCAAGCGACCGGGGGTGTTGCGGCGGTTTTTGGTAGTGGTGTAGCGGTTCACACCTGGAGAACGCTTGTTAACGTTGGTGCGGCACTCCGTACACTCCAGCGTAACGATGATACGAGCGCCTTTTCCCTTGGCCATGGTGGATTCCTCTGCAGAGAGAGTACTAGGCTACCTCCCCAACCTCAACAGCCATGGTTGGAGAAGGGCTTGCGTGTAAGCGCAACTACCAATTATCCAACTTTTCTTTGAGGGAAGCAAGCCAGCTTTTAACTTGCTTGCTGGTCTGCTGGCGAAGGCTGCGGGTGTTGCGGCCAACATCCTGACGTAGGCGCCCTAGCTGGCTGGAGAGACCCCGTACTGCCTCGTTGCGCTGGGCTTTGCGCAGAAGATCCCGTGCAGCCAGTTTAACGTCCTCAGTAGCTTCTCCCTCGAGGATTTCTTGGAGCAGCCGCAGGACTTTTTCATCCAGGTGGTAGCCCTGCTCGGATTCCACCACTAGGGTGCGCCCGGCGCGGTCGTGGATGCTCTGGCGCTTTTCCTTGTCGAAGAAGGCAAACAGTCCGTCGGCAGCCAGCGGCACCAGCAGAGCTGCCGTGAGGATAAACAGCGAGAGCACTCCCTCGCGGGCCAAGGAGCGAACTAGGTGAGGTGAGGCCTCGGTTTCCGGATCCAGGGTTTTGAGGTTCAGCAGCCATTTGCCCAAGCTCTGGCCAGCGGGTCGAGATTGGAAGTAGCCGCGGTTCACCAGCCAAGCGGCAAAAAAGGCAATGTAGCCGGTCATGTCCACGGCAGCCGCATCGGCTCCTACCAGAGAAGCCAAGCCCTGCGCCAGGTAGGAAACCCCCAGTCCCAGCCCAAAATCTAGAGCAAAGGCGCCGACCCGTTTGCCCCAGGGAGCCAGTTTGGGCAGGGTTTCCTCATCCTGGGGAACCCTAGCCGATTGCTCGGCCTGTACAGGAGGCAGGGAGGTTGCTGGGGGCAAGGCGCTAAAGGTTTGCCACTCGCTGGCGCTTTGGTCCAGTTGTTCGGTTTTGGGCCGTTCGAAATAGGGTCTGGGATCCGTCATCGCTGGTTGGGACAGTTTTTACCATTCTAGCGAGGCAAACCTACACCTCCAGCGCTAGGGGAACAGGGCTGCGGCGAGGGATCTCGTAGGTCATCCGATCCCGAGCCAGGAGGGTGTTGGGAAAAATGGCCCGGGCTTCGGCCAGCAGGTCTTCCAAAGTGATGGGGCCATCCGAGGTGTAGCGAGGGCTGAAGTGGGTGAGGATGAGGGTTTGGGCTTTGGCCTCGGCAGCCACCCGCGCAGCCATGGCAGCAGTGGAGTGCTTGGCGCGCTGGGCCAAGTCGCGATCGGCTTCGGCATAGGTGGCCTCGTGGATGACCAGATCGGCGGCGCGAGAGAGGTCAACGGCGTTGCGGCAGAAAGTCGTGTCGGTGCAATAGGAGAACTTGCGGCCTGGAATGGGATCCCCCACGTAGTCTCGTCCGTGGAGCCAGCGGCCTTGCCAGAAGATGGATTGCCCAGCTTTGAGCTGGCCGTAGAGGGGACCAGGTGGGATTCCATCCGCTTGGGCCTTGGCCACGTTAAAAGTGCCTGGTCGGTCCTGTTCCACCACGCGGTAGCCAAAGGCAGGCACCCGGTGATCCAGGGGCGCGCAAAAGACCCAGTACTCCGGATCCTGGAGAATGAGACCTGTCTCTACGGTGTGAACCCGAAAGGAATAGGGGATCCGCGTCTCGCTATATCGCAGCACCGCCTTCAGATACTCTTCCAGGCCAGGGGGACCGTAGATGTCGATGTGTTGGGGGGTGCTGCCCAGGCCGCAGGAAGCCAACAGTCCCGGCAGGCCGTAGATGTGGTCCCCGTGCATGTGAGTGATGAAAATGCGGCGCAACTGGCTGGGGCGCAGCTCGTCTAAGCGCAGGAGCTGGTGTTGGGTGCCCTCGCCACAATCAAACAGCCACCATTCCGATCGCTGCGGAAGCTGCACCGCCACTCCTGACACATTGCGCTGGCGGGTGGGCATGCCAGAGCTGGTACCCAGAAAGGTAACCCGGATGGCGTTAGGATCCGTCACAAGGGTCAAACGTCGACAACGTTAAGGAACGGGATCCCTAGCTTATCAACTGTTTCCGCCTGGAAAGGATTGTTAGGATAGGGGTACGTGTCAGCTTTCCCGCCATGATCACCTTGACCGATAGCGCCATCCAAGAGCTAAAGCGCCTGCGCAGCAAGTACGAGAAAGAGGGATCCCAGCCCATCTTGCGCCTGGGGGTCAAGCCCAGCGGCTGCTCTGGCCTCTCCTATGTGATGAACTTTGAGTCTCAGGCCAACCCCGACGATCACACCTTCGACTTTGGGGATCTCCGGGTGGCGGTGGATCCCTTGAGCATGACCCTGCTCCAGGGCCTCACTGTCGACTTTTCCGAAGATCTGTTGGGGGGTGGCTTCAAATTCAAGAATCCCAATGCCGTGGCTACCTGCGGCTGCGGCACTTCCTTTGCCACTGCTGAAACTGCTGCTGTCGGCCATTAGGGTGCCTCAAGGATTGGATGGCACTAGACTGGGCAGGCGTAGTACAAACCAGGTCCACCCCTTTTGGCTAGTGACCTGGATGTGGCCCCGCAGATACTCCACCCACTGCTTCACCAAAGCCAGCCCCAAACCGCTGCCTGGCTGGACCCAGGGATCCGTGGTGGGCACGCGGTAAAAGGGCTCGAAAATGTGGGGCAAGTGTTCGGGCTCAATCTGAGCACTGTTACCGACCCTAAACTCGACCCCTCCAGGAATCGACTGGATCTCTAGACAGATAGTGCCACCTGGCTGGGTAAACTTGCAGGCATTGCTCAGCAGTTCTTTGAGAACCTGATCCAGGAGCTGCGGATGGCTGTAAAATCCCGAGGCAGGCGGGTGCAGATCCCCAACCTGTAGCGTGAGGGAGTGGGCCTGCGCACATTGCCGTGCCGACTCGAGCAAGCTCTGCCAAAAGCTGGGCAGATCAATGGCCGCAACGGCAGAGCCCCACTCTTTCCCTTGCAGACCCTGCAGAGCCAACAGGCGGTCGATAAGATGAATTTCGACCTCGCACTCCTGCAGGGCAATGTCCCGGTACTGCCGCTGCTTCTCGTTGAGGGAGGTGCGGCCCAGGAGTTCCAAGGCTAGTCTGATTTTGGTTAAGGGTGTGCGCAGCTCGTGGGAGACCGCGGCCAAAAAGTGGTCTTTGAGGCGGTTGAGCTGCTCCAAATCTGCTACCTGGCAGGCCAGTTGAGCAGTGCGCTCCTTCACCTTGGCTTCCAGTTCTTGGTTAAGCTGTTGTAGACGGCGTTGGGCCTGGCTAACTTGCAGCAAGTGGCGCAGCCGCCGCTTCAGAACTGACCAGTGGATAGGCTTAGGGATGTAGTCACTGGCTCCTGCAGCAAAAGCCTCGTTGACAAAAGCTTCGTCTTCCAAAGCGGTGACGATTAAAATCGGCATGTCAGGGTTTTGGGCATGGAGGCGGCGGCAGCACTCAAACCCATCTAGGCCCGGCATCACCGCATCCAGGAGTACTATATCTGGCTGGTAGCGGCTTGCAGCTTCTAGGCAGGCTATGCCGCTGTCGGCTTCTAGGATGTGGTAGCCTTCTCGCTCCAGGGCGTAACGAGCCAAAAGCCGCTGGCTGGGATCATCGTCCACAATTAGGAGAAGAAGTCCCTTCTCCGCGGAAGCGGAGTTAGATCCAGCCAAGGGACTAACCTCAAGCTTCTGCATGAGCACCTGGAGAAGAAAGAGGTTTTGGCACAGCAGCCGACAGCTCGAGGATAACCCGCGAGTACTTGGCTCCCAGCCGTCGGAGAGACTTCTCAAGTGTATCTCAGTTTACAGAGTTGGCCAAGTGCCTTAGCCCCTAGTGTGCTGCTGCCCTTGAGACGATGAGCCACTGGGCCACAGTTTGGGCATCTTGCTGCTAGGGATCCCAGCGGGGCTTGGCTGGCTTGCCGGATCTCCTGCCAGGGGCTTCCGAAGGATCCGTAGGCTGGCCAAAACAACAACTGTCACTTCTGAAGCAAAAAAGTTCCCCTACCCCTCTGAGAGGGGTGTAGACTCCCTGGCTTTTCTGCTCAAGGGGTTTGACGGGATCCCTGGCGCCAGCGGCGGTAGAGTTTTTCCAGATCTACCCAGACCATCACCACGGTGCTAAAGCCCATGCAAATGAGCAGTTCTGAAAGGGTCAACTCTTCCGTCCCGAAAAAGCTGCGCAGGAAGGGCACATAGAGCAGGGCCAACTGCAGCAGCAAAGTGGCCAACACGGCCCCCAGCAGGTAGGGGTTGGAAAAGGGGTTGAGCTCGATGGTCAGCTTGTCATTGGAGCGAGCCGCCAGCGCATGGCCCATCTGAGCAATACACAGGGTGGTAAAGACCATCGTGCGCCAGTGGGGGATATGGGCTTTCACGATGGCCATCATCAGGATCGTGGAGATGGCAAAGACCACGCCGACGCGCACCATGTAGGCTCCCAGCCCCTGGGCGAAGATGCTTTCCTTGGGGTTGAAGGGAGGGCGCTGCATCACCCCCGGCTCTGCTGGCTCCATTGCCAAAGCCAAAGCCGGCAGGCCGTCGGTTACCAAGTTCATCCACAGGATCTGCAGGGGCGTCAGCGGCACGTCCTCTAGGCCCAGGAGAGGTGTAGCCGCCACAGTCAACACCTCGCCGATGTTGCTGCCCAAGATGTATTTCACAAAACGGCGGACGTTGTTGTAGACCACCCGTCCTTCTTCAATGGCCGCCACGATGGTGGCAAAGTTGTCGTCCAAAAGCACCATGTCGCTGGCTTCTTTGCTTACATCGGTGCCGGTAATCCCCATGGCAATGCCGATATCTGCTTGGCGCAGGGCAGGGGCGTCGTTGACCCCATCCCCCGTCATGGCCACAAACTGGTTTTGTTTCTGCAGGGCCTGCACGATGCGCAGCTTGTGCTCGGGGGCCACGCGGGCATAGACGTTGACCCTTTGCACCGTCTGCAGCAGCTCCTCAAAGCTAAGGCGGGAGAGGGTGCGCCCATCAATGGCCTGGCTCTCGGAGTCGAGAATGCCCAGCTCGCGGGCAATAGCTATGGCCGTGAGTTGGTGATCGCCGGTTACCATGAGGGTGCGGATCCCGGCCTGGCGGCAGCGGGCTACGGCTTCCCGCGCTTCGGGCCGAGGGGGATCGTACATGCCCACTAAGCCTAGCCAAACCAAGTTGCGCTCAATCTCCTCGAGGTTCTCCGGGATCCCCTGCAGCCGCTGGGTGGCCACCCCCAAAACCCGGATGCCCTGGGCCGCCAAACGGTTGTTGGCAGCCAGAATGGCTTGTCGATCGGCTTCTGACAGCGCCTGCCAAGTTCCACTCTTCTGGATATAGGCACACTGCTCCAGCACCAGCTCAGCGGATCCCTTGACGTAGACGCCGTAGCTGCCCTCCTCTTGCACCACCACGCTCATGCGCTTGCGCTCCGAGCTAAAAGGGATCTCCTGCACCCGCGGGTGCTGCTCCTGCAAAGAGGCTTTCTGCAGGTTGGCCTTGGCAGCAGCCACCAGCAGGGCGGCTTCCGTGGGATCCCCCAGGATCGACCAGGTGGGGGCAGCGCCACGCTGGGCTGGGAGGGTAGCTTGCAACAAGGCGTCGTTGCAGAAGACCACAGCCCTGAGAAGGGCCTGCAAATCGGGGGCGCTCTGGGGATCGATGGGCTGGCCGCCGCAGTAGAAGGATCCCTTGGGAATGTAGCCAGTGCCGCTGACGTGGTAGTGGCGGTCGGGGGTGAGGATGTCGGTGACCACCATTTTGTTTTCGGTGAGGGTGCCGGTTTTGTCGGAGCAGATGGTGGTGACGGATCCCAGCGTCTCCACGGCTGGCAGGCGGCGGATGAGGGCGTTGCGGCGCACCATGCGCTGGGTTCCAATAGCCAAGGTAACCGTGGTTACAGCCGGCAGCCCTTCCGGCACCACCGCCACGGCCATGCTGAGGGAAGTTTCCAGCAGCGAGGTGAAAGGCGCTAGGCTTCTGGCCTGCAGCAGCCCCACAATCACCACCAGAGCCACCAAGACCAGGGATCCCGACACCAGCACATTGCCCAACTGGCTCATGCGCCGCTGCAGGGGAGTGGGCTCGTTTTCTACTGCTTGGAGCAGCTTGGCCACCTTGCCCAGCTCCGTGTTCATGCCGGTGGCCGTAACCAAGAGGATCCCTCGCCCCTGGAGCACCTCGGTGCCCATGAAGGCCATGTTGCGCCGCTCTCCGAGCTCAGTTTCCTCGGGGAGGACACAATCGGCCTGCTTGGTAACCGGCACCGCCTCCCCCGTCAAAGCCGCCTCCCGCACCTGGAGGTTGACCGCTTCCACCAAGCGCCCGTCGGCTGGGATTTGCACTCCGGCTTCCAGCAGCACCCGATCCCCTGGCACCAATTGGTTGGCGGGGATCTCCTGCCACAGGCCGTCCCGCTGCACCCGCACGCTGGGGGAGGCCAGTTTTTTTAGGGCCGCCAGCGCCTTTTCCGCGCGGCTTTCTTGCAAGTAGCCCAGCAAGCCATTGAGACCCACCACCAGCAGAATGGCCAGGGCGTCCTTAGGAAACTCTCCCTTTTGCAGATCCAGAAGGACTGAGATCGCCGCCACGGCGATCAGCATCAGCAGCATGACGTTGCGGAATTGGTCAAGGAAGAGCTGCCAGGCACTGCGGCCAGGGGAGGAGATCAGCTCGTTGGGGCCGTATTCCCGCTGCCTTTGGGTAACCTGCTGGCTAGTCAGGCCACAGTCGGGGTCGCTTTGCAACTTCTGGATAACAGCCGGAAGAGGCAGGCTATGCCAAGCAGGGGCATCCGAATGAGGAGATCCAGCAGCTTGGATCATGGGGACACTCAGGGTCAATGGACAAATTGTACGTTAGCTGTTGTCAGCCCTCTGATCCCGCTCCAGTAGCGGGTCTTTCGAAGTTTTCCAAAGAGGATCCCAGTCTCGCTGATTTCGTGGCAAGGTGGGGACAGATGCCGCATCGGAGGCTGCTATGGAGAGCAAGACTCCTGCTCGCGATGTCCAGGTGGCCACCATTGGCCCCTCTACCCTGGTTTTTCGCTCCCGCACCTGGAATCGCCTAAAGTTTGAGCTGGAATATGCCCGGCAGCGGGGCACCACGGCTAATAGTTATCTCATCCAGGCGCGGCAGACCTTGCTCATCGATCCCCCAGGAGAATCCTTTACCGACATCTTCTTGGAGGAGCTGGCCCAACACCAGTACCTGCAGCGGCTGGACTTTATCCTACTGAGCCACGTCAACTTCAACCGCATCGCTACCCTCAAAGCGCTTCTGCCGCTGGCTCCCTATGCGGTGGTGCTCTGCTCTAAGCCCGGATCCCTCACCCTGCGAGCGGCCTTTGAAGGCATGGAATCCCCAACTCCTAGCCGTGACGAAGAGGAGGCTGCCGATTTTGGCATTGCCTACGGAACTAACCAGTCCTTTCGCCTGCGCGTGATCCGAGATGGGGATCGCCTGGATCTGGGGGAAGGCCATGAGTTGCATTTTCGCGCCGTGCCCACGCCCCGCCACCCCGACGCCCTCTGCACCTACGATCCGGCCACGGGGATCCTCTTTACCGACAAGCTGTTTGGCGCTCATGTGTGCGACGAGCAGGTGTTCGACGAGCATTGGCGGCAGCTCAGCGAAGACCGCCGCTACTACTTTGACTGCCTGCACCGTAGCCAAGCGCCCCAGGTGAAGGCAGCCCTAGCCAAGTTGGAAGAATTCCCCGCCCAAATCTACGCCCCTGCCCACGGCCCCCTGGTGCGCCACAGCCTGCGACGGCTGCGCTTGGATTACCACCTGTGGTGCGAGGAGAATCCCCTGGAGCAGCGGGTAGCTCTCCTGTACACCTCCGCCTACGGGAACACCGGCCTGATGGCGGTGGCTATTGCCCAAGGCTTGGAGCGGGCGGGAGTTACCGTGGAGCGGATTAACTGTGAATGGGCCACTCCTGAAGAGATTGCACAAGCCCTAGAGCGCTGCCAGGGGTTCATTATCGGATCCCCCACCTTGGCCGGCCATCCTCCAGTTCAAATCCAAACGGCCCTGGGCATCATTCTCTCTTCCGTTCCCACCACCAAGCTGGCTGGGGTCTTTGGCTCCTACGGCTGGAGCGGCGAAGCCGTGGATCTCATTGAGAGCAAGTTGCTCAATGCCGGCTTTACCCTGGGGTTTGCAACCATCCGCGCTAGGTTCAAGCCTACCCATGCAATCCTGGAAGCCTGTCAAGAGGCGGGATCCCAGTTTGCCCAAGCCTTGCGCAAGGCCAAGCGAGCCCGCACCTCCCGCCAAGGGGGTGTTGAAGCGCAGGCGGATCGGCTAGTGCAGGCCTTCAGCCGGGTAGTGGGATCCCTCTGCGTGGTTACCGCCCTGCAAGATGGGATCCCGCGCGGCTTTCTCACCTGGTCAGTGGCCCAGGCCAGCTTCAACCCCCCAGGCCTTACCCTCTCTGTGAGCAAGGAAAGCGAGGCAGAGTTGCTTACCCGTCCCCAGGTGCCCTTTGTACTCAACATTTTGCGGGAGGGCAAAAGCAGCAGCCTGCAGCGGCACTTTCAACGGCCTCAACGCCCTGGCGAAGATCGCTTTGCCGGTCTAGCCATCGCCACTGCCGAGAATGGCTGCCTGATCCTTTTGGATGCCCTGGCTTACCTAGAGTGCCGTGTCAAAAGTTGGATGGAGTGTGGCGATCGCTACCTAGTCTACGCCGAGGCAGAGCGCGGCAAGGTGCTGGATCCCACGGGGGTTACCGCCATGCGGCGCGGGTAGAGTAAAGTGGAACAAGTTAAGTTCTTTGCTAATTTCAAGGAGAAAGCAATCCTGGAGATCGTTGGGAAAATCCTTTAGGGAGCCCCAAAGGCGGCTGCGGAGATTGCTGCCGAGGTTGTGGGAAAATCTGCAGGTGCTGTCCTTGGCACTGCTAAGGTCGTCGGTCAGGCGACTCAAGCAGTTGAGTTGCCCAAGCTGCTTTCGACCTAGGTACTGAGGTTGCTCGAGGAGCAAGAGAAGTTCTTGCTGGAGCTGGCACAACTGCTCTCCATCTTACGGGAACTCTTGCTGACGGAACCTGGAACTATCTTGTCGAAGAAGCTGTCCACCACAAGCCTGAGCTGATCCCTATCGAGCCCTCCCTAGGCTGGGACGAGGCCCTGGTTTTTATCAACGGTTTTCTCAGCGAAGGCGAGACCCAACCTTGGAAAAAAAGACTATTGTGGGAAACACTCCGACGGGCTGGGTGGATGGGATCCCCATACTACCTCTGGTGGGATGCTTTCAGTCCGGTGAGATTCGCCTTATCCACCCTTAAGCTTGGCGTAGGACTGCTTGCCCACTGGGAAGCCCACAAAGCCAAAGCCAAAAAAGTGGGGCTTGACTATGGCTATCCTCTGCTCTCCTCTTTGCCGGAAAGACAGATTACGCTGATGGGGTTTCCCTTGGGAGCTAGGGTAGCCTACTACATTATGCGAGGTTGGCCTAAGACCGTAGATCCGCGCCTCAAGGATATCATCCTGCTCAGTGGTGCCGTTAGAAGGCAAGCCGATAAGCAGTGGAGCCTGCATGTAGAAAATATCACTGGAAAACTGGTGAATATCTACAACGAAGACGATCTAGTTTTGGCCTACGTCTTCAAGGTTCCATCCCTCAACCGCAGCCCCTGCGGGATCAAGCCAATTAAAGAGTTTCACCCCAGAATCGAGAACCTTAATGCCACTCACTTAATCGGCTCTGGGGAGCACAGCTACAAAGCCTATCTACCTCACCTGGAGCTCCTTCTGGATCAGAAGCTGGACTGGAAAGCTCGCTGCAGTCGCCTGCTCTAGGTGGGTAACTGCAGGTAGCCTCTAACCCTACAAAACCACAACCAGAGACTTTTGTTGCTGGCGGTCACCCTCCGGAGAGAGCTCAGCTTCAAGAGCAGTTGGCTTTTTCTGGAAACAGCAGTACACAAACTTTTGCACAGCGCCAGCGGGGGTGCGGTGTTCTTCTTGCTCATGCTTTAGGAGGTTGAAAGCGCTACCGAACTCTGCCTGCAAGAGATCGGGCGAGTAGCGCACAACAGGCAGGCCAGTGCATTGCGTAGGCCCGTCTTCACCGAAGGTAGCTATGATAGCAAACCCTCCTGGCTTTACTGCTCTCAGGACATTGGCCACGTATGCTCGCCGATCTTGAGGATTCGTAAGAAAGTGAAACGTTGCCCAGTCATGCCAAATGTCGTAGGCGTTGGCCGGCAGAGTTAGCTGGGTAATGTCGCCCTCTACCCAGTTGACTGTGTTTCCCCGCTCCCCCAAACGGGCCTTTGCCACTGCCAGAGCTGCCGCAGAGATATCGAGAACTGTTAGCTTGCGGTAGCCCGCCTCCAGCAGTTCATCTACCAACCTGGACGCTCCCCCGCCAACGTCAATAATCGAGGCTGAGAAGCCCAACCCCGTCTCCCGAATAAGACGCAGCGACCGCTCAGCGCGTGGCTGAAACCAACTGAGAGACTCGGCTCGCTTGGTCTTGTAGACGTTCTCCCAGTGTTGCTTCATCTTGCTGACCTGTGTTTGCTTATATGACCATATTTTCATGCTAGCAGCCAGGCAGCACACAACACCCCCCGCTGGAGGTGCTGGAACAGAGGCAACTCGCAGTAGAGTCCACCGGCAGGGGATCCCTCTGTGCGTGCTCTCTAAGCGAGAGCTGATGCTCTCGGAACAGCTAGCCCAGCCGCATCCGGAGGAGCTGCCTTTGCTTGGCTCTGGCTAGCTGGCCTTGCGTGCAGGCAGGATCTGCGTTGAGTAGAATCGACCTGTCCTTACAAGGAAAGCAAGGATGGTTTGGCAGTTGTTGACGTGGCCAGCGCAGGGCTTGCTATGGCTAGCAGAGCAGATTCGCGAGCGGGCCGAGGCGCAACTTGACAGCAGGGAAAACCTCCAGAAAGAGCTTACAGCTCTGCAGATCCAGCTTGATCTAGGGGAGATCGACGAGGAGACCTATACCCGCCGAGAAGAGGAGATCCTGCTGGCTCTGCAAGCCTTGGCGGAAGCCGAAGCAGCTACCAATGGGGAAGCAAGGGATCCTCAAAACTCTTTGCCATGCCCCCAAGACAGCTTGCCCCAAGAAGGAATCTATCCCGCTGAGGCAACCAAAAGCTAGGTACCTCGGAGCGGTTGCAGTCTTTGAGCCTAGCTACAGGCAAGGGGTCTGCTTGTCATAGCAGCCGGCGGCCTGTCCCCTACCCGCCCAATTGTGCCAGAGCGATTTTACTTAGGAGCGCCAAGCTTGCCAGATCGCGAACGTCATCTTCAGATTCAGAATGTTCAGGGCTTGCGGTATCATGGGCTAAGCAGCCCCCGAACAATTGGAAGCAGCGAGGTCAAAGCAGTGGTTAGGGTAGCCATCAACGGATTTGGTCGTATTGGTCGCAACTTTTTGCGCTGTTGGCTAAGTCGTCCGCAGTCCAATGTCGATATTGTTGCCATCAACGACACTTCAGACGCTCGCACGGCTGCCCATTTGCTCAAGTACGACTCCATCCTTGGAACCCTACAAGGAGTGGAAGTGGAGGCTAGCGAGGGTGGTTTGCTAATTAACGGCAAGCACATCCATGCCGTTTCCGAGCGCAACCCCAGCAACCTCCCCTGGAAAGAGTGGAAGGTGGATCTTGTAATCGAGGCCACCGGCGTTTTCTTGGACTACCAGGGGGCCTCCAAGCACCTGGAGGCGGGAGCCAAAAAGGTGGTGATCACTGCCCCAGCTAAGGGAAGTGACATCCCTACCTTTGTCTATGGTGTTAACCAGCACACCTACGACCCGGTGCGGCACAACATTGTCAGCAACGCTAGCTGCACCACCAACTGCCTTGCCCCGATTCTCAAAGTGCTGCTGGACAAGTTCGGTGTGCGGCGGGCTACCATGACTACCACCCACAGCTACACGGGCGACCAGCGCATTCTGGATGGAGGCCACCGCGATTTGCGGCGGGCGCGGGCGGCAGCGCTGAGCATGGTGCCTACTACGACGGGGGCAGCCAAGGCGGTGGCGCTGGTGATCCCTGAATTGAAAGGCAAGCTCAACGGGGTGGCGGTACGGGTTCCTACGCCCAATGTCTCTTTGGTGGATTTGGTGGTGCAAACAGAGCGCCAAGTAATTGCCGAGGAGGTCAACGCCGCCCTGAAGGAAGCCTCGGAAACGACCATGAAAGGGATCATCGCCTACTCAGACGTTCCCTTGGTTTCTATCGACTACCGGGGCCACAGTTGCTCCGCCATTGTGGATGCAGAGCTGACCAGCGTCCTGGACGGGGATCTGGTCAAGGTCATGGCCTGGTACGACAACGAGTGGGGCTACTCGCAGCGGGTGCTGGATCTGGCTGAATACATGGCCGCTCACTGGGTAGAGTAGTCGGCTGCTTCTCATCCCCTAGTGGCAGAGAGGGAAAACTCGGCAAAGACTTGCCAGCGCTTGCCGTCGTGGACGAGGAGGGTGAGGGCAGAGGCGAGAAAGGATCCCTGGAAGGGACGATTCTGGAACAGGGGCCAGGCTGCACGGAACTGGGCTGGCCGGAGATCTCGAAAGGCTACCGTTATGTGAGGCACAAAAGGACGAGGGGGAGGTGTTGTGGCCTGCTGCCTGAGAAGAAGGCTCATGTGCTGCTGGGCCTTGGTCTGCAGCCGCTCCAGCTCTGAGGAGGGCTCAACGTGAATATAGATAACCCGCGGCGCGAAAGCACCAAAGCCACGCAGCTCAACGGCAACTGGGGCCTGCTCTTTGGCAAATTCCTCCAGGGACCCCGCCAGGGCTGCTAGCTCAGCGGTGGGCCACTCAAAAGGAGGCACGAGGGTGATGTGAGGGGGTGAGCGCAGGGCTGCTCGGCTGGCAAATTGCTCGGCAAACTGTTGTTTGATTGCCGTCACTTGCTCCTGCAGGTCTGCTGGAGGAAGAAGGGCAAGAAACAACCGCTGCTGGGGAGCATTGATGAGCATTGCTAAGCAGGCAAGAGGTACTTTCCTCCAGGCTAGGGCATCGCCTAATTATCTAGCGACGCAGTGGTAAGAATCCCCCATGACCCAGCTTTCCCCTGTCTCTCCAGAGCTTCAGCCGGCTTCGATTCCCTCCTACCATTGGCATCTATTTCTCTGCGCCGACCAGACCAAGCCCAAGTGCTGTGAAAAAGCGGTGGGGCTGGAGGCCTGGGAATACCTGAAGCTGCGGATTCAGCAGTTGAACCTAGAGCTGGCGGGCGTTGGCTCTCTGCGCGTCAACCGCACCAAGGCCAATTGCCTACGGGCATGCAACTATGGCGTTCCCGGGCCCGTGCTGCTGGTGTACCCCGGTGGGTTTTGGTACCACTCGGCCACGCCGCCAGTGATAGAGCGGGTGCTGCAAGAGCACATCCTGGGCGGGAAGCCGGTGGCTGAGTACCTCGTTGCCCAAGCTACTCTGATTGCCCCTCAGCGCCCCTGATCCAGGAGGAGGTGAATGGCTTCCACACAGGCTGCCGTTACCCGCTGCAGCTCAGCTTTCTCGCTAGAAACTGGCGGGGGGATCAGCTTGCCGATGCGCACAGTGATGGGGCAAAACCAACGCGGCCAGCGGGATCCCTTGGGCAGCACCTTCTCGGTGCCCCAGAGGGCGACAGGGAGCAGGGGTGTCTGAGTGCGCGCTGCCACCAAGGCTGCCCCCAGGTGAGGCTGGGGAATGCGGCCATCGGGGGTGCGGGTGCCGTTGAGGAAGATCCCTACTGCCCATCCCTTGGCCAAAGCTGCCTCTGTGGCCTGCAGGGCGCTGCGATCTGCCCCACCTCTTTTTACTGGATAGGCGCCGTAGAACCGGATCACCTGCTTGAGCACGGGCACTCGGAACAGCTCTTCTTTGGCCATGAAGGCTACAGGGCGGCGCACTGCGTTGGCCAGCAAGGGCGGATCCAGGTGGCTAGCATGGTTGCTGACGATAATGAGGGATCCCTGGCGAGGCACGTTTTCCTGCCCATAGGTGCGGCCAAAATACAGTCCCCGAAACAGCGGGTTGACTACTAGCCACTTGAGCAGCCAGTAGGCCAACCAATCCCGGTGGCGATAGCCCATCGCAGAGCGCGAGATTCTCTAGAGTTAAACAGCTCCCTCTTTGAGTGTAGAGGAGTAGCGGAGGGAACAAACGGCGAGCGCTGGCATCTAGACTGAGAAAAACCTCCGGCACAATTCGGGAGCGGTTCATAGGCGAAGTCGGGAGCCAGCAGTTAAGATCACCGCGCCTGGCAGTCCCACCTGGAAAAGGGGGCGAGGAGTCGTGAACTGTGACGCGTTGGTCATTGGCTGCGGGGTGGTGGGTTGTGCCATCGCCTATGAGCTAGCGGCAGCAGGGCTATCAGTCATTGGGGTAGATGCTGGGGAGCCGGCCTCAGGGGCTACCGGCGCGTCGCTGGGGGTGTTGATGGGAGTCTGCAGCCGCCAACCCAGCGGGGAGGTGGTGCAGTTGCGCCTAAAAAGCCTGGAGCAGTTTGATCCCCTGATTGCTCGGCTGGAAGCAGACTTGGGCCGCACCTTGCCCGTCAATCGGCGCGGCATCCTCCGGCTCCTCCAGGAGGAGGAGGTAGCAGCCTGGCGAGAGACCCTGGCAGCTCGTCAACAGGCGGGCTATGACCTCCAGTGGCTGAGTCCGGCGGAGGTGAGATCCCTGCAGCCTGGCCTGCGTAGCGACCTGGCGGGGGCTATCTACTCTCCCCACGATCGCCAGATCCACCCCAAGCTCTTCACGCAGGCCCTTTTGGAGGCAGCTCAACGCCGAGGAGCCCGCTTTTTCTTTCACCAGCCGGTTTACAGCTTTCAGCGCAGCCCAGATCCCCCCTTTCGCGTAGAGGTGGTTCACACCCCATCGCTCACCTTGGCGGCGGGGTACGTTGTTCTCGCTGCTGGGCTGGGCAGCTCTGCTCTGGCCAAAGAGCTGGGCTTGCAGATGCCGCTGCAAGCTGTTAAGGGCCAGGCCCTGCGGATTCAAGCTGCTGGGATCCCGTGGGGGCCAGTGGTGGCTGATGGGGATCTCAACTTGGTTCCTTTAGGGGATGGATCCCTGTGGGTGGGGGCAACGGTGGAATTTCAGCCCCCCCACGCCGGGCCAACCCTGCTGGCTCTTCAGGATCTGCTGACCCGCGCCATCCGGCTTTGCCCAGCTTTGGCGGAAGCAAGGCTATTGGAGCACTGGGCCGGCCAGCGGCCGCGACCGCTAGGGCAGCGCGCTCCTATCCTAGGGCCGGCTCCTGGCTATGCCAATCTGCTCGTTGCCACTGGCCACTATCGCAATGGGGTCTTGCTGGCTCCCATTAGCGCCGCCATCCTGCGAGACTTGATCCTAGAAGGCAAAACCGACCTGGACACCCTCAGCGCCTTTGCCCCTCGCCAGAAGTGAGTAGCACGGAGCGCTAGCAACGTGGTCTTTGAAAATAGGGCCGCTTCTGCTGCCAGCACCAGGCAGTTTGAAGGATCTCAGCCAAGTTGGTATAGCGAGGCCGCCAGTTGAGGTCACGGCTAATGGCCGTGGCGTCGCCCACCAACCGCGGCGGATCCCCGGGTCGGCGCGCCCCCACTTGCACAGGGATCTGCTTGCCGGTCACGGCCTCGGCTGTGGCAATCACCTCCCGGACAGAAAAACCTTGGCCATTGCCCAAGTTGTAAGCAGGTCGCAGAGGCTTGCCAGCCGCCAGCGCCTCTAGGGCCAAGACATGGGCTTGCGCCAGGTCGGCAACATGGATGAAGTCGCGGATACAGGTACCGTCAGGGGTATCGTAGTCATCCCCAAAGATGGTTAGGTGAGAGCGCTGGCCAGCGGCAACTTCTAGGGCTAGGGGGATGAGGTGGGTTTCTGGGTCATGGGCCTCGCCGATTTCGCCGTCAGGATCGGCGCCAGCGGCATTGAAGTAGCGCAGGCTAACGGATTGGATCCCGTAGGCAAGCTGGAAGTCCCGCAGCATCTGCTCCACCATGAGTTTGCTCTGGCCGTAGGGGTTGATGGGGCGCTGGGGGTGGGTTTCCGGGATGGGGATCTGCTCCGGCACGCCGTAAGTGGCACAGGTGCTGGAGAACACCAGGTAGGGGATCCCGTGATCCCGCATCGCCTCCAACAAGGTCAGGGATCCGGCCACGTTGTTGCGGTAGTATTTGCCCGGATCCTTGACCGACTCGCCCACGTAGGCATAGGCGGCAAAGTGAATTACCCCTTCGGGGCGGTACTGCCGGATGACTTGATCTAGCCGATGGCGGTCGGCAATGTCGCCAATTTCCAAGGGCCCCCAGCGAACAGCCCAGGGGTGGCCGTAAACCAGGTTGTCGTAGGCAATCGGCAGGTGGCCATAGGCCGCCAGGGCTTTACAGGTGTGGCTGCCGATATAGCCTGCGCCGCCTGTAACCAGAAGCCGCATAGGCCAGGGGGAAGGAAATCCCTGTCTAGAATACAGCCATTCTCGCAGACCTCGGCTATTGCCCCGCCCTATTCCAAAAGCTGCTGCCACTCGAGATGAGGCCGCCAAGCTTCTGCCAGGCGATCCAGCAGTTCTTCCCGCTGCTGGGCGTAGTGGCCCTCCAGTTCTGGCAAGGGATCCCAGCCTTTTTGTCGGCGCAGCCAGTTTAGCCATTGCCGCCGCCAGCGGTGGTTGTCGAAGAGGCCGTGTAGATAGCTGCCCCAGACCCGGCCTGTGGGATCCCGCCAACCCAAGCCTTCTTGCTCAAAGATTGGCAGGCAGCCTGAGGAATTGGCCTGGGTGGATCCTTGGTGGATCTCATACCCCTGGACGGGGGTGGTGGCAGGCCAGCGGCTTTGTGTTTGCACCTGCTGGGTGACCTTGGTGGGCTGCAAGACGGTGGTCAGCGGCAAGAGGCCCAACCCGGGGTAGGTGCCGGCAACTCCCTCTCGGCCTTCAGGATCGGCGATGGTTTGTCCCAACATCTGCAGCCCGCCGCAGATGCCAACAATGTGGCCGGAATAGTGGCGCAGTTGGTCGGCTAGGCCACTCTGGCGCAGCACCAGCAGATCCTTGAGGGTGGTTTTGCTGCCGGGCAGGATGACCACATCGGGGGATCCCAGGATCTGGCCAGGGACAACCCAGCGCAGATGGACGCTGGGCTCTGCTAGCAAGGGGTCGAAGTCGGAGAAATTGGCCACCTGGGGCAGGCGAACCACGGCAATCTCCAGCCGGTCTCCCCGCCGGGGACGGCGAACTTCCCAGAGCTGGGGGCCGGCCTCCAGGCCCAGCGAATCTTCCTGCGGCAGCGTCCAGTCCAGCCAGGGCAGAACTCCAACCACGGGGATCCCGGTGTAGTTCTCCAGCCAATCGAGGCCAGGCTGCAGCAGCTCCCGCGCGCCGCGAAACTTGTTGATGACAATGCCGCGGATCAGGGCCCGTTCCTCTGGCTCCAGCAACTGCAGGGTGCCCACCACATGGGCTAGCGCCCCCCCTCGGTCAATATCTGCCACCAGCCAGGTGGGGGATCCCAAATGCAAAGCCACCCGCATGTTGGCCAGATCCCGCTGCTTGAGGTTGACCTCTGCCGGACTGCCCGCCCCCTCGCAGACAATCCACTCGTACTGCTGCTGCAGGCGAGCCAGAGCTGTTTTCACTGCCTCCCAGGCAGGCGCAAACCAGCGCTCGTAATACTCACTGGCACAACAGGTGTCCACCGCCACGCCGTTGAGGACCACCTGGGAAGTTAGGTTGCCCTGGGGCTTGAGCAAAATCGGGTTCATCTCCACGGCGGGCGGGATCCCGGCGGCCCAGGCCTGCAGGGCCTGCGCGTAGGCAATCTCGTGGCCCTCGGCAGTGACATAGGCATTCAGCGACATGTTCTGGGCCTTGAAGGGGGAAACCCTCTTCCCCGCCTTCTTCAGGAGGCGACAGAGGGCAGCCACCAAAAGGGTCTTGCCCACATGGGAAGCAGTCCCCACCACCATCAAGGAGCGGCACAGCTGGGCCATTGCGGATCCCCTGAGCTTTTCGACAGGCAGACCCTCCCTCCAAAGGGGCAGAAGAAAAGGGAGGGAAGCAGCTTCCTCTCCCAAGCAAACTCACTCAAGCTGGGGCAGATGGATTCGAACCACCGAATGGCGGGACCAAAACCCGCTGCCTTACCACTTGGCGATGCCCCAATTTACCTTGCCTAGCTAGCTCAATATAGCGATGTGGCTTTGAATCTGTCAACGGTTCCCTGGTCGCCTAGGTCGTGGGGAAGCTGCAGCTATTTGCCAGGGGGCCGGAGTTGACCCCAGAAGGGCTGGGCAGCTGGGGGATGGGGACCACTTCGAAGAAGTAGGCCCGGATCTCCGGCCCAAAGTAAATGACATCCCCACTTCTCAGGTAGTGGGTAGCCACGCGGCTGCCGTTGACGAATACGCCGTTGGTGCTGGAGTGCCCTTGGCGGTCGCCGTCGATGAGACAGTAGGTAAACCCTGTGCGGCTAGACCGGGTAGGCACCCGCACCAGGTAAGCATGGCGGCGCGAGACAAACTGGTTGACAATCTGGATAGTGTTGGAAGGGTCTCGGCCAATGGTGTAGATATCCCCCCGCAGGATGTAGCTGCAGGGCCGCCCAGGATGACAGAGGCAAAGGGTGAACTCCGGGTAGGACAGAGGCTGCTCGGGAACTGGCTCGAACAGCTCTTCTGCCA
Source organism: Synechococcus sp. O70.2 (assembly GCF_047462135.1). Classification (NCBI taxonomy): domain Bacteria; kingdom Bacillati; phylum Cyanobacteriota; class Cyanophyceae; order Synechococcales; family Synechococcaceae; genus Synechococcus; species Synechococcus sp. O70.2. Next base: position 130,114 of record NZ_JANSIS010000002.1, on the reverse strand, counting down.
GTTCCAACTCCTGGCTAGCGGACAGCTGTGCTCCGCCCACTGCTGTAGTCGCAGTAAAAAAGTCGCTGAGGTTAGATGGCATCGGCTTTCCCTCTCCCACCTTCAAGTACACCCCATTCAACCTAGGCTTTCCAGGCAACTCACAAAACTCGCAACTTGCAGGTTCCCACCTCCTCCAAATTTTGCATCAGGCAGAGCTTTTCTCTGGCTGTCTGGGCCCGCTTGGAGGGGCAAGCCTTGCTAGCAGACAGGCTATTCTGGGTAGCAGGTCTATAGCTTACTTTATAACCCTAAGGTGCGGATGTGACGGAAGCTCTGTTGCGTCGGTTGGATGTGGCTACAGAAGCGGCTCTGGAGGCGGCAGCACTGTTGCGGGAGTACGTGGACAAAGCTCTGGCTATTGAGGAGAAACGTCCAGGAGACTTGGTGACGGCAGCAGACCGCGCTTCCGAGGAGCTCATCTTGAAGATCCTGAGGCGCCACTTCCCCGAAGATGGGATCTTGACGGAGGAATCGGGCCAGCAGGGATCCCCAGAAGGCACCTACACCTGGGCGATCGATCCCTTAGATGGCACCACCAACTTTGCCCACGGCTACCCCTTTGCTGCCGTCTCTATTGGCCTGCTGGAGGGGCGGGAGCCGGTGCTAGGGGTGGTCTGCGACATCTTTCGGGGGGATCTCTTTCGCGCCGTACAAGGGATGGGAGCCACCCGCAACCGCAAACCCATCCGCGTCTCCTCTACTACCGAACTCTCCCGCAGTCTCCTGGTTACTGGCTTTGCCTACGACCGCCGGGAAACTCCGGACAACAACTACGCTGAGTTCTGCCACTTCACCCACCTCACCCAGGGAGTGCGGCGAGGGGGATCGGCTGCCCTTGACCTGGCCTACGTGGCCACTGGCCAGTTGGACGGCTATTGGGAGCGGGGTCTCTCCCCTTGGGACATTGCCGCTGGGATTGTCTTGGTGCGAGAGGCCGGCGGCAAGGTTACCGCCTACGACGGCAGCCCGGTAGATGTGTACAGTGGCCGCCTGCTGGCCAGCAACGGCTGGCTCCATGCTGCTCTCCAAGAAGAACTGGCCCAGGTCAGCCCCCTGCCGGTTTCCTTCCCGCTGCGGCGGAATCGCTAGCTCGGAGAGCGCAGCAGCTAAAGTCAAAGTCTACGTAAAGGCCAGCAAGTCATGGCGCTTTTGCAAAGCAAGGGAGGCAACTTAGTCGGGAAAAGACTCTGGCGTTGTTGTTGGGCGGCAGGGTTTGGCCTGGTGCTTCTCTTGGGGATCCCCGCCTATCCTCAGCCTGCCCAAAAGCCAGCCTCAGCCGCCCTCGTGGGTTCCGACTCCCGTTGGGCCCAAATTCGGGCGCGGGGCCGTCTGCGGGTTGGCCTGGATCCCAGCTTGGGCCCTGCCTACCTCTACACCGACCTGGGGCGAAAAACCTACGCCGGCTTTGAGTGGGAGATCCTCGAGGCCATTGCCCAGACGCTAGAGGTGCGGCTTGAACCTGTCTACATCCCCTGGAGCCAGCAGTTGACGGCCTTGCAGGCGGATGAGGTGGATCTCATCTGGGGAGCACGGGAAGGCCTGGGCCTGGATTCGCAGCAGTTTCTCGCCACCCGGCCCTACTACCTCAGCCCCCAGCGCTTGGTGGTGCGGGATCCTGGGCAAGGGGATCCCCCTATCCAGTCTCTGGCCCAGCTCTTTGGCCGCAAGGTGGGCATTGTAGTCAATAGTACGGGAGCAGCGCTGTTGGAAGCCTACAACGAGAGGCGGGGCAACCCCATCCGGCTCTTTGCCACCAGCAACCCCGAGCGCCTGTTTGCCCAGCTCCAGGCCGGCCAGTTGGATGCAGTGCTCGTCGATCAGCCCGTGGCTGTCCTGGGCCTGCGTCAGGCGGGATCCCGGCTGCGCCTAGTGGGGCCGCCTCTCTTCCCCATACCTTTGGTGGGAGTGGTATCCTCGCAGCACCCTTCCTTGAAGGAAGCGGTGGATGCGGCGATCGCAGCCCTGGCTAAAAATGGAACTCTGCAGCAAATCTTGGAGAGGTGGCAACTATGGGAGCCAACGCTGATGTCCCCCGCATTGACCGGGGGCTAGCTCGTTACGAGACCGACCACTTTGCCATCCTGGGTGTGCCCCTTACCGCCGACCCCAAGAGGATTCGGCGCGGCTACCTGCAGGCGGCCAAGGCCCTGCATCCGGATCGCTTTGTCGGGGATCCGGAAGGGGCAGAGCGGGCCAATGTCCTCTTTGCCAAGCTGGTCAACCCGGCCAACGAGGTGCTGACCAAAGAGCGGGAGCGGTCGGAATACGAGGCTCTGCTCAAGCTGCGCATCCAACGGCTACTGGAGTCGCCGCCTGCAGATCTCTGGCCTACGGGAGAGGCAGTCAAAGGTTTGGCCGAGTCTCCCAACTGGGAGGAAGAGTATGTCCAGCGGGTGGAAAAGCTGGCCAAAGAGCAATACAGCTCCCTGGCCACCCTGCTGGAGAAAACCGAGCAACTGAGCGAGCTCAACCTGGCCTATCTGTTGCTCAAGGCTGGCTACAAGGCAAGCCCAGCTCCTGCCCCTAAAACCACTCCCCTGGGCGGGATCCCGACCAGCCCCCCAGTTCCGCCGCCCCCTTCTCCTGCCGCCCCGCCTCCACCTCCCCAACCCAGTCCTGCCGAGACCCGCTTCCTGCAGGCCCTGGACATGATCGAGCGCAAGCAGTACCGGGCTGCCATCCAGTACTTAAACTTTGCCATCAGCGCCCAGCCCAACGTGGCCCGCTACTATCTACACCGGGGTATTGCCCACCTGAAGCAGGGCAACGCCGGTATGGCCAAGGCTGACTTTCTGCAGGCCAGTCGCTTAGAACCCAACAACGCCGAGTTGATGGCCGAAGTGCGCCGCTGGCTGCAGCAGGTCACCACCCAGCAGCCGGTTCCCGTTCCCTCGGCTAGCCGTCAGACCTCCCAGCCCCAAAAAGTGGTGCCGCCCTCCCGCAAGGGAGAAAGCGGTGGCTTCTGGAGCCGCCTCTTCGGCATCTTCGGCAAGAAAAAGTAGGCTCAGCTCCCTTCAGGAAGCGCCCGCCAGCACCAGCAGCGTGACCAGGGATCCCGTGTTCCAGAGGCTGTGGAGCAGGATGGGGGCTAGCAGGTTGCGGCTGTGGCTGTACACCACTCCCAGCACTACCCCCAGCATGGTCAAGGGCAGCAAATCGGCAAGGTTGAGGTGAGCAATGGCAAAGGTGAAGGCGCTTAGAGCAATGGCAGCCCCCATCGGCAGGTAACGGCCCAGCGTCGGCAGCCAAAAGCCCCGAAACAGCACCTCCTCAAAAACGGGGGCACAGACAGAGACCACAGCTAGAAATAGCAACCGCGCCCCCCAGCCGTGGCTCTCCAAAAGCAGCGGCAAAATGGGGTTGCCGCCCCCCGCCTGCGGCAGCAGTAGCTGCGACAGCGCCGCCGCCAGCACCACCAGCGGTAGGGCCGCCCCGTAGCCGCACAGGCCCCAGAGCAGCCAAGGACCCCCTAGGCGCACCTGCAGCACTTTTTGCCAACCTGGGTAGGCACGTAGGAGCCAGGACAATAGCCCTGCCCCCAGCAAAGCCCCAGAGTTGTAGGTGAGAAACAGGATCGCTCCTTGGTGCCAAGGGCTAAGCTGCTGGGCTCCCAGGCCAAGGAGGGTGGTGTAGAGTCGAGGCACCAAGGCGCTGAGAAGAAGAAACCCCAGGAACCATCCCGTTAGCACTGCCTGCGCCCCGATCCCTGGCCAAGGCACCTCCCAGGGAGGACCCACGAGAGAACGTTGGCGCCAGAAGCTCCAGCCCAGCCAGCCCACTAGGAGGATCAGCCCCAGCAGCGCCCCCAGCAGGGGGATCCCGCCCACCACCGCCAGCCGGAACAAAGCTGCCAGAGCCAATTTTTCCTGCTGCTGGTTAAGGGCATTGAGGCTGTCGCCGCGCTGTTGTAGCCGGTAGAGCTGCTGCAGGGCCACCGCCTCAAACCAGCCGTCCAGGTGGTTGCGGAGGTGTACCTCGGCCTCTGGCAGGATACGCCGCGGCGTCCCCCACAGCCCCTGCAAGACCTGGGCCGCCTCCTTTTGCGGGGATTCCAACTCGAAGGGACGGCTGGGATCAACCACTTGCTGCCACTGCCGGTGGGCCGCCTCCAGATCCTCCTGGTAGGCGTAGAGCAAGCCCAGGCGCAGCCGTAGCCCGTCCAGCTCTGCCTGCAGCTCCTGGACAGAAGCCAGGAGGGCAGGATCCCCTGTGGACCCTTCGCCCCTCGTCTCCAGCCCTGCCACCCGTTTCAGGCGCTGTAGGCGCTCGGCGTAGTTGTCGGCCACCTGCTGGTAGCGACTGCTAGCTACCTTGAACACCTCCTGATCCAGCAGAGCTCGGGCCAGATCCTGATAGCGAGGATCGTCAAGGGTGCGGGCAGCCTGCAGGGCAAGATCAATTTGCAACAGATCCAGCTTCGTTTGCAGCGGCGGCTGGAACCAACTGCTGGCCAACGCAAGCCCAGCAATGACAAAAGCTAGCAAACTGAGCAGGTTGAGGAGCCCCCGGCGAACAGAAAGCCAACCGAAAAAGGGATCGACAAAAGCCGTGGCTTCAGAGGGAGACATGGCAGCAACGGCGGCAACTCCAGCGGCTTATATCCTAGCTTCTCTTGGCCTCAGCCGACTGAAGGAGTCAGCGTCGCTCCAGCCAATAACGGTAGATGGGCAGCCCCAACTGCAGACACTGCCACTCCCGCTCAGTAGGAATGCCAAAGGGGTTGTCATCGAGGGGACCCTGGTAGGGATTCCAAAACTGCGGATGCTCTAGGAAACGAGCGACCATCTCCTCGGCAACTTCCTGCACGTCCGACTGCAAGAAAACAGGGCTGCCCGGTTGCAGCAGCAGCGCCAGATCCGCCACCAGTTGGGGCTGGACGATCCGCCGCTTGTGATGGCGCTTTTTAAACCAGGGATCCGGAAATTGAATGGTGACGCGGCTAAGCTCCCCAGGGGCAAACAGATGCCTTAGGGAGACGTTGATGTTGGCAAACAGGAAATAGACATTGTCCAGCCCCAGCTCGTCCCGCCAGGCATTGGCCCGCTCCACCAGCGGCTGCCGAATCTCCACGCCCAAAAAGTTCCAGTCGGGCTGTTCCTGGGCCAGGCGCAGCAGAAAGCGCCCACTCCCGCTGCCGATATCCAAGTGAAAGGGCTGTCCCAGCCGCCGATACACCCGTTCCCAGTGGGGTGGGGAAGCAGGCTGTTGGTACTGAGCCTGCAGGGGGTTGACGTGTTGCCGCAGCCGTTGGCCAAGCCCCTTTTGCAGCGGGAGGTCAGCCCAGGGGGGAGAAGAAGAGCCCTCCTTGGGTTGGCTTCTAGGACTGGGCCGTTGCACTTCTGTTGCCATAAGCGCCAGCTTCGGCTCTTGCAGAGGGAACCCTCCGCCAGGGGAAATCTAAGCTACCACTGGATACTGTCAATGACCTGCCGCAAGATCTGGGCCGAGCGGTGCAATTGCTGCTGCTCGCTCTCGGTAAGGGCCATGACTAGCGTGCGCTCCACCCCTTGCCGTCCAACGACCCTGGGCAAGCTAAGGCAGACCTCCGGCAGGCCGTACTCCCCCTGGGTGAGGCTGCTCACGGTTAAAACCCGCCGCTGATCCCGCACCAGCGCCTGGACAATCTGCGCCACCCCTAGGCCAATGGCATAGCTCGTGGCCCCTTTGCGGCGGATGATCTCGTAGGCGGCGTTGCGCACCTGCTCGAAAATATCCCCCAAGTGGGCGGGATCCCAGGCTGGCGAAAGCTGGCCAATTGGCGTGCCGGCGATATTGACCTTGCTCCAGACGGCCACCTCGCTATCCCCATGCTCGCCGATGATGTAGGCGTGCAGGCTGCGCGGATCCACTCCCAGCCGCTGGGCCAAAAGGTAGCGAAAGCGGGCCGTATCCAAGACCGTTCCCGACCCCATCACCTGCCCTGGCGGCAGCCCCGACAACTTCAAAGAAACATAGGTCATGACATCAACGGGGTTGCTCACCACGAGGAAGATGGCCTCTGGACAATGCTCCATCAGGGCCGGGATCAGGCTTTTGAAGATCTCGACGTTGCGGTGGACCAAATCCAAGCGGGTTTCCCCAGGCCGCTGCTTGGCCCCTGCCGTTAAAATCACCACATCAGACCCGGCGCAATCGGCCAGCTCCCCTGCCCAGATCCGCGTCGGCTCGACAAAGGGGATCCCGTGCACCAGGTCCATCACCTCTCCTTCCAGCTTGGCGCGGTCGATATCGTGAAGAACCAGCTCGTCCAGCGTGTTCTGGATAACCATCGCGTAGGCACAGGCCATGCCCACTTGCCCAGCGCCGATGATGGATCCCTTCAAAAGGCGACGGGAAGCCTGCTGCTTAGCCTGCTGCTGAAGGGGCGACGGAGGTTGGTGCCCAGAGGCCGTCATGGCTTAATCCAAGACATGGGCGAAGCGACGGTAGAGAAAGTCGAGGGCAGAGTGGCGCAGCTCGTAAAACTCAGGCATTTCCATGATACGGGAGCGGATGCGCGGTCGCTCGAAAGGAATGGTCAAGATCTCGCCAATACGAGCAGCAGGGCCGTTGGTCATCATCACCACCCGGTCTGATAGATAAAGAGCCTCGTCGATGTCATGGGTAATCATCAAAACCGTGCAGCGGTGATCCCGCCAAATGGCTAGCAGCTCATCCTGGAGCTCTTCCTTGGTAATGGGATCCAAGGCCCCAAAGGGCTCGTCCAATAGCAGCACTTCAGGGCGAACGGCCAGAGCGCGCGCAATGGCCACCCTTTGCTTCATGCCGCCAGAAAGCTGCTTGGGCCGCTTGTGGGCTGCTTCGGCCAAGCCCACGAGTTCCAGGTGTTCCTGAACGATTTCCCTTTTCTCTTTGGGGGATTTATCGGGATAGACCTGATCCACCACCAGATAAACATTTTCAAAAGCTGTCAGCCAAGGCAAAAGGGAATAGTTCTGAAACACCATCATCCGATCCGGCCCTGGAGCAGTGATGGGCTGGCCCTTGAGGGTAATGGACCCGGACGTTGGAGCAGAAAACCCGGCCACCATGTTGATCAAGGTGGACTTACCACAGCCGGAGTGGCCGATAATGCAGACGAATTCCCCGGCAGCTACTTCCAGATTGATGTTTTCCAAGGCAACAAAAGGCCCTGCCGCAGTCCAGTAGGTCTTGCCCACATTCTGAAGACGCAGAAGAGGCAGCCCTGCGGCAGAAATTGTTGAAGACGAGGGCGAGGAAGATAGGCGAGAGCGGGTCATCATGGCGTTTTCGGGTTGAGTAAGGTAACAAAAGCTAAACTTCGCTAAGCCGGTAGTTCTGCAGCTTCGGCTCCTGCCCTATGGCCACCGACTCCAGGTAGGCAATGGGATCCTCGCCATCAAAGCGGGATCCATCGCCAAAGAGCAAAGCTCCACGGTCGTGGGCCCGATCCGGCAGCCCCAGGTCTCTGGCAGCTAGGGCATAGGTCTTGTCGTCTAGCACTTGCTCGAGGACAGAAACCCAATTGCGAGGAAAAGCGCAGAGGTCCCAGCGAGCCATCTGCGTCAGGATCCAAAGGTGCTCCAATCTTTCCGGACAGGTGTTGCGCCCGTTGGCAAACTGATGGAAACCGACAATCACTTGCGATTCATCGGCAATTCCCCGCTGCAGGACACCCCTCCACCCCGGCTGCAGATCCTCCAGGGCCGCGCCCACATACTGGGGCTGAGCCAGCCACTCCAAGATCTCAGAACGGTGCTGCGGCTGATCGCAGTAGTGGCAAGCCTCCAGTAACGCCTTGACCAGAGCCACGTGGGTGCGGGGGTAGCTTTGGGCCCAGTCCTGGCGCACTGTTAGGACTTTCTCGATGTGGCTGGGCAAGATTTCGGGAGTGGTGGTGACGATGAACCCTAGCCCTTCCCTAACGGCGCGGGAGTTCCAGGGTTCGTCCACGCAGTAGCCGTCGATATTGCTGGCTTTGAGACGGGCCACCATCTGCAGAGGTGGGATCATTGTCAACGTGACGTCGCGATCCGGATCCACCCCTCCGCTGGCCAGCCAGTGCCGCAACAAGAAGTTGTGCAGGGAAGCTGGGTGAACCACCCCCAGGGTAGGGACGGCCTCTGGGGTTTCCCTTAGGTAGTTGCCAAGATCCCAGGGGCTAAAAACCCCCTGCAACAGAAGTCGACGCCCAAAGGTAATGGCGCTGCCGCCGCGGGAGAGGGTTAACGAGGTTACCAAAGGCACCGGCACTCCCCCCACTCCCAGAGTGGACGCCAACGGGATCCCGGCCACCACCACGGCCGCATCCAGCCGACCGGAGCGGATCCCTTCCCAGATGGTCTTCCAGCCCGGCTCCCGCACCAGGGTGACCTGTTCCAGACCGTGCTTTTGAAACAGGCCTTTTTCTTGGGCCACCACCAGAGGGGCGCAGTCGTTGAGGGGCACAAAGCCAATTGCCAAGTTGACTTTTTCCAGCCCCCCCTTGGCGATGGCCACGCGGGTGAGAGTTTTCTGGCGGGCCCGCTTTTGCTGGTTGAGAAAGTAGATCATCTCGCCCCGCAGGCTGTAGTACTCGGGGTGATTCACCACTTCCAGGCGGTGGCGGGGGCGGGGAAACGGGATCCGCAAGATCTGGCCGACGCGGGCCTCAGGGCCATTGGTGAGCATCACCACTCGATCTGAAAGCAAAAGCGCCTCGTCCACATCGTGGGTCACCATGACGCAGGTGAGCTGCTCGGCCTGGGCAATCTCCATCAGTTGCTCCTGCAGGCTGCCGCGGGTAAGGGCGTCCAGCGCCCCGAACGGCTCATCCAACAGCAGTACCCTGGGGCGAATGGCCAAAGCCCGGGCAATGGCCACCCGCTGTTTCATCCCCCCCGACAGATGGGCCGGGCGCTTGTCGGCTGCCCCCTGCAGCCCCACGCGGCGGATGTGCTCTTCCACAATCTGCTTCCGCTCCGCTTTGGGAAGGGATCCCAGCACCTCGTCTACGGCTAGAGCAATGTTTTCCCGCACCGTCAGCCAGGGCAGCAGGGAATAGTTCTGAAACACCACCATGCGATCCGGCCCGGGATCCGTCACCTGCCGGCCCTCTAGGAGAACACCGCCTCGGGATGGCTGCTCTAAGCCGGCAAGGATATTGAGCAAGGTCGATTTGCCACAGCCGGAGTGGCCAATGAGCGAGACAAACTCCCCTTTTTGGATCTCTAGATGGATGTCTCTCAGGACAGGGTAGACTTCTCCATTGTCTAGAAGAAAATCTTTGTCTACATGATCAACTTCAATGTAAGGCTGGGTCTTCATAAGGCTACCTAAGGGATTCCTTGAAATGGATTGTTGGGATCAGGAAAACTTAGCCTAGTGATCTTCGCTCACCACCAGCGAGCCAATCCAAGCCGTGATGCGATCCAACAAAAGTCCAACTAGGCCAACATAGACCAAGGCCAGAATAATCTCGCTAACGCGGGAGCTATTCCAGGCATCCCAAATGAAGAATCCAATGCCCACGCCGCCAATCAACATTTCCGCCGCCACAATGGCCAGCCAAGACAGGCCCACCCCAATGCGCAGGCCGGTGAAAATGTAGGGCACGGTTGCCGGGAAGACGATCTTGAAGAAATACTTCCAGCCAGACAGACGCAGAATTCTGGCCACATTGCGGTAATCCTGTGGGATCCGCTGCACGCCAGCGATGGTGTTGATCAAAATAGGCCAGAGGGCAGTGATGAAGATAACAAAAATGGCGGAAGGATTGGCATCGCGAAAGGCGGCCAAGGAAATGGGCAGCCAGGCTAAAGGTGGCACTGTGCGCAGCACCTGAAAGATGGGATCCAAGGCCTCGTAGAGCCAGCGGTTAACCCCAATGATCATGCCGCCCACGACCCCCACCAAGCCGGCCAGGGCAAACCCAATGAACACCCGCCGCAAGCTGGCCCAAATTTGCCAGAACAGCCCTTTAGCATTGCCACCATAGTCAAAAAAGGGATCTTTAATGAGGGGATCCCAAGTGTCCTGCCAAACTTGGAGAGGTGTGGGCAAGTTGGCTCCCGGCCGGCTGTAGGCAATTTGCCAGAGAATGAGCAGGATTAGAATGGCCGTGGCGGGCAACAGAATGCGGCGCAGCACCTTGTAAACCTGAACCCGTTGCCGCCAAGCAAAGGTAGAGCTAGCGGGTGAACCAATGCCGGCGTTGGCCTGAAGAGCAAAACCTGGGCCAGTTTTCAGCAGCCATTGTCCTAGGCCAGCCAGTAGGGAAAGGAAGATCCGCAAGAGGTGGTAGCTCAACTTTAGGGCAGATTCGGGAAGTCTCATAGTCTACTAGGAGTGAGGTTGAAGTTAGCTTAGAGGGATCCCAAGAGAGAAGGGGTTCAACTTGAACACTCTAGGTAGAAGTTGGCGGATCCCTTCTCTCCTGGGCAGTTACCAACTCAGGCAAGTCAGCAAGTTAGGCCAGCTTCTTAATCGCCAACTTCTCCAGATAGGCGGCAGGATTTTCGGGATCGAACTTCACCCCATCGAAGAAGGTTTCCACGCCGCGGGAGGTGCTGGGGGGAATAGCAGCCTGCTGGCCAATGGCTTTGGCGGCCTCGCGCCAGAGATCTTCTCGGTTGACCTTATCCACCAAAGCTTTGGTATCGGTGTCAGCAGGCAGGTAACCCCAGCGGATGTTTTCCGTCAAGAACCAGAGATCGTGGCTCTTGAAGGGGTAGGAAGCACTATTTCGCCAGAACTTCATCAAATGGGGGCTGTTCTCAACAACCTTGCCGGTGCCGTAGTCGAAAGTGCCTTTGGCGCGGCCCAAGATATCCGCTACGGGAACCCCCAACCAGCGACGGTTGCTAATGATGCGGCACATTTCTTCTTTGTTTTCCATCTGATCGCACCAGATCTGGGCTTCTAGGATTGCTTTCAACAGGGCAAGGGTGGCTTTCGGGTGCGCATCCACCCAGTCGGCCCGCAGGGCAAAGGCCTTTTCCGGGTGGTTGTTCCATAGCTCGCCGGTGGTGAGGGCACTATACCCCGCTTTTTGGTTCACCAACTGGGCATTCCAAGGCTCGCCCACACAGAAAGCTTGCATGGTTTTGGACTTCATGTTGGCCACCATTTGCGGGGGCGGCACCACAATGAGGGAGACATCGCGGGTGGGATCGATCCCGCCTGCCGCCAGCCAATAGCGCATCCACATGTCGTGGGTACCGCCGGGGAAGGTCATCGCGCATTTGGGCTCTTTGCCGGCTGCTCGCAACTCGGCAAACTTAGCTTTGAGGGGGGAACTATCCAAGCCAATTTTCAGATCCCGATATTCGTTGGAAATGCTGATGCCCTGACCGTCCAGATTGAGACGGGCCAAAATGTACATAGGCACCGGCTTGCCATCGGTAACTTTGCCGGTGGTGATGAGGTAGGGCATGGGGGTGAGGATGTGTGCCCCATCGATGCCGCCAGCGGCGGATCCCAGCACCAAGTTGTCGCGGGTGGTGCCCCAAGAGGCCTGCTTGACCACCTCCACGTCTTTCATGCCGTACTTGGCAAAAAACCCCTTCTCTTTGGCAATGATGAGGGGGGCAGCGTCGGTGAGGGCGATAAATCCCAGCCTGGCTCGCGTGGTTTCTGGGGTATCAGCTTGAGCTACCCAGTAGCCCTGCCCCAAGGATTGGGATTGGGCGCGGGGGATCCCAGCCGTAGCTGCTCCAGCCGCAAGGGCAGCTGCCCCAGCCAAAAACTGGCGACGGGAGATGGGAGAGGAAGTGTTGAATAGCTTAGACATCACAACCTCCAAAATTTCGAACGACGAACTGCCTAGTAGGTCATCAAGGGGGAAGCAGAGGTCTGAGCAGCCGAGGGATCACGACGCGGCCTGGCCCCGAAGTGCTCAATCAGCAGCTCCACCAAGACGGGCTTGAGGTCTTCGCAAGGGATCCCTTGGCGCACACATTCGCCCAGCTTGGCGTCTTTGCCCACTTCTCCCCCCATGTAGATGTCCACTGCCTCCACCGGCTTGCCGTCCTTGCGAACGGTGGTGCCCATGAGGCCAATATCAGCCACCTGGGGCTGGCCGCAGGAGTTGGGACAGCCTGTCCAGTGGATGCGCACTGTTTGAGGAATCTCCAGCTCGGCCTCCAGCTCTTCCATCAAGGCCACGGCGCGGTTTTTGGTCTCGATGAGGGCAAAGTTGCAAAACTGGTTGCCCGTACAGGACACCAACCCCCGCTGCAAGGGTCCCGGGTTGGGGGAGAACTTTTTCAAGAGCGGCTCTTGGAGAAGCGGCCCCACCCGCGAGTCGGGCACATTGGGGATGAGCACGTTCTGCTCCACCGTTAGCCGCAGCTCTCCGGAGCCGTACACCTCCGCCAAGCGAGCCAGCTCCCTCATCTCCGGGACGTTGAGCCGCCCGACGGGCACGTGCAGGCCTACAAAGTTAAGGCCCAGTTGCTTTTGGGCGTGTACTCCCAGCAGATCCCGCTTGTGCCAGACCACCTCGTCTTTTTCCGCCGCTCTGGGCAGAGGGTGGCCAATCTGCTGCTCCACCGCCGCCCGAAACTTCTCCAGGCCCCACTCGTCAATGAGCCACCTCAGCCGCGCCTTTTGCCGGTTGGCCCGCAGGCCGTGATCCCGATAGACCAGCAGCACCGCCTCACATAGAGGAACCACATCGCGGGGATCTACCCAAACGTCCAGCCCGATGGCCTCGGCACAGCGGCGGGCCGAAAAAAAGCCTCCCACCAAGACGTTGAAGCCCAGCTTGCCCTCTTTGAAAGCAGGCACAAAAGCCAGGTCGTTGATCTCGGCATGCACCGAGTTGTCGCGACAACCGCAGATGGCGATGTTGAACTTGCGCGGCAGGTTGGAGAAAGAAGGGTTGCCCTCGCCGTTGTTGGTTACCATGTCCTGCACTTTGCGGGTGAGGCCACGCACGTCGATCAGCTCATCCGGGTCGATACCGGCCAGAGGGGATCCCGTGATGTTGCGCACGTTGTCCATGCCTGACTGGATGCTGGTCAGGCCCACCTCCTTGAGTTGCCGCAGAACCTGAGGCATGTCCTCAATGGGAATGCCCCGCAGTTGCAGGTTTTGCCGAGTGGTGATGTCGGCTACGCCATCTTGGCCGTAGGGGCGGAGGATCTCGGCCAACTTGCGCATTTGGCCGCTGGTCAGGATCCCATTGGGCAGGCGCAGCCGCAGCATGAACTGGCCAGGGGTGCGCTTGCGAAAGAAGATCCCCAGCCACTTGAGGCGGTGATCTCGGTCGTCTTCGGGGATGTTCTCCCAGCCCATTTGGGCAAAAGCTTCCAGCTCGTCCTTAACCGCCAGCCCATCCTTCTCGCTTTTAAGGCGTTCAAACTGGTTCGCCATGATCGCTGCCGTGGGATGAACGCCGCCTATCCTAGCGATGACGAACCATGGACTTTGGTAGTTGGCGTTACACTTCTTAACGAGCTATGCGATTTCGGCATAGCTAAGTTGTGGCTTATGCATAGGAGAGGGGGATCCCCTTTCCCCTGCTAGGAAAAACAGCGTTTACTGCCCCTCTATCCCACCTTCAAAAGAACCCTAGCCAACTGCTCGCAGGCAACTCTAATTTTCTCCAAGCTACCGGGATTGACCAAGCCGTAGTAGTCCTCTGAACGCGCCGTGCATTGGGTGGGGGGCGGCTTATTTCTGGTGTTTGCGTTGCTGACCGGTTGGGAGTTGGCAGGATGAGGGATCAGCCAAATTCCTGTTCGATGATCCGCCATCGGGCAGTGATCACGCCTGGCTCTAGGCTGATGCGGCTGACGACAAGTTCCAGGGCTTGGTCGTCGCGGGTCTGGGTGACTAGCTCTGCTTCGACTTTGACCAGATCGGGCTTGTCCTCCAGGTCTTCGCTGTAGAGGGCGCGCAGTTTGAGATGGGTGGGAGCTATACCCTGCAGGAGCAAGGCGCGGATGTGGGCCTCTGCTTGGCTTTTGCAGATGAACGAACACTCATAGACCAGTTCCAGTTCTGTGCCTTTCAAAGGCTGCTGGTTGATGCGGTAGCCCAGCGGACGCAGCACAACGTTGGAGATCAACACAGCTGCGGCCCCAATGGCAGCTTGGGGAATGTACCCCGATCCGGCAAAGGCTCCCACCGCGGCTGCACACCAGATGGTGGCGGCAGTGTTCAGGCCACGGACGCTGGCTCCTTCCTTAAGAATCACGCCCCCGGCCAAAAAGCCAATCCCCGATACCACTTGGGCCGCAATACGGGTCGGGCTGCTTTCATCAGGGGTGAGAACCGAGAGCATGACAAACAAAGCTGCACCCGTGGCCACCAAGGTGTTGGTGCGTAAGCCGGCCATACGCTGCCGCCACTGTCGCTCCAGGCCAATGAGGGATCCCAGGACAAAGGCAACGGCCAAACGCAAGGTGAAGTCAATCCAGGTCATGCTCCGGTTCTCGTGAAAGGATAAAGTTTAGCCATCCTCATCTGGGATCCCAAGGGCAGTGGCTTCCTGTTGCAAGGTTTGCCAGAGGGCTTCCAGTTGAGCAAAGGCGGATTCTGGGGCCAGCTTACCACCTGTTTCTAAAGCACAGGTTATGCCCACCCGATAGGCATACTGCTGCAGCCGTGACCGAAATTGAGCAGCAGCCAAGGGAGATAGAACTTTCAAGGTCATGGCACACCTCCTAAATGTTTGCTGTAACCCTTCGTTGGTCAAAGGACACCTCGTAAAAGTGCTCTGCGCCGCCGTCGCGATAGCCTTGTGGCGAGACTCTGAAAGGCTGATTTCTCAAGAAGGGCTGGATTATTCGTTCCTGGAACGCGCCTTGCCGGTGAGGTGCCCCCTGGATCCAGCGCCGGCGCAGCCCTAGAGCTCCACTTCAACCCCGACTAGCCAAGCCACCAGGGTGAAATACACCCAGAGGCCGGTGAAGTCTTTAATGGTAGTGATAAAAGGATCCGCTCCCGGAGCGTGGTCAAAGCCCAGCTTTAACATCACCCAGGGCAAAATGGCGCCCAAGACAGCCCCCAAAGTGAGGACAATGGCCAGAGCCAAGCCCACCGCTAGACCCAATTGTGGGATCCCATTGGGTGCCCCCTGCCAGAAGTAGGCAATCACCCCAGCCGTGACTCCCAGGATCACTCCGATAATGCCACCAATGCTGGCTTCCCGCAGCAAATAGGGGAGAAACTGCCGCACGTTGATGTGGCCCCAAGCCAAGCCACGGGCAAAGATGGTCGTAGATTGGGTACCGACATTACCGCCCATATCCATGACCAAGGGGATGAAAACAGCCGCTGCCGTCACCGCCTCCAACACCTCCTCAAAGGTTTCGATCACTCCCCCCACCACCATGCCGCCAATCAAGGTGATGACTAAAAACGTGATGCGCAGGCGGACGGCATACCAACGGGAGCCTTTAACCAGGCGCTCGCTCCAAACCTTGTCTCGGCTGAGCAAGTTGCCCACCCCTGCTTGGGCCAGAGCGGCGTCGGTGGCTTCTTCTTCCACCAAGTTGATGACATCTTCAAAGGTGATATCTCCCACCAAGCGTCCTTCACTGTCGACCACCGGAATGGCCGGCAAGCCGGAATCTTTGAGCAAACGAGCTGCCTGGAGATCCCGGTCGGTAACCCGAGCAAAAATATCCGATCCCTCAATCAGCTCCCGAATGGGCAAATCCGGATCTGCTTTCACGAGGCGCACGGTGCGAACCAAACCTTTGTAGAACCGCTGATCGTCCACCACAAAAATCACATCCAGCTCATCGTCTCCCAGTTGAGAGTCCCGCACGCTGGCCAGAGCAGCCCCGACGGTGAGGGTATCCCGTACCGACAAGTAGCGCAGGTTCATCAGCCGACCGGCACTGCGCTCTGGATAACCCAGCAAGATATTCACTGCTTCCCGAGCTTCTGGGCTGAGGTTGGCAATGAGGCGCTTGGTTACTTTGGCCGGCAACTCCTCAAACAGACGTACCCGCTCATCAGGTGGCAGAGCCTCTACGAGCTGGATCACTTCTGGGCTTTCCATGCTGCGAATGAGATCGGCCTGCTCTTCGGGCCGCAGATACTCAAACACTGCAATGGCTCTGTCTTTTTCCAGCAAGCGGAAAGCCAAAGCCCGCTCCCGAGGTGAAATCTCCATCAACTGCTGCACCAGCTCGGCAATGGGAGCGCGGTTGGCCTCTCGCTTGGCGGCTTCCAAGGAAGCAGGGGTTAGGAGATCGCGAAGAATGTTGTGCCGCATGATAAACCTCCGAACGTTGGGGTCAGCCGGGATGAAGAGAACCAGGAGGTCAACAGCCAACCGGTGCTCCGAGGCTCACAGGGAAGCCCTGAAACCCTTGGATGGCCGCGCAGCAAGCCGTAGGTCTAGCGCCAGGCCTCCAAGCCCAGCTTGGATCGCAAGCGCCCAAGCCGATAAAAGGGACTCCAAGGGATCCCCAGGCCTGCGGAAACCCCAAAACCCACAACGGGAAAGTCAAGGGGAATCCCCTCGGAATTACTCCTGATCTCCCCTTTTCTGAACAGGGCTGTACAAACCCATTGCTCAGGTAAGGCTCTGCTCAGCTCATCTGTTCGTCGCCGACTGAGAGAGCCACCCAAGTCAAAAGCTAGCCGGGAAAACTCTCCCACCCCTTCGCGTTGGCGAAACGGGATCCTCTCAAGCGACGACAGAAGCTGTCAGCGGGGAAAAAGAAGACACCAGTAAGAGCCCAATCTTCAAGAACGTGCTTCTCGAAGACCATCCACTGGTGGCTGGCGCTACAACTACCGGAAGCGTCCATGCTGTTGAACGTTTTCCTCCAAAAAGGTTAACCGAAACAACCCGGACAGCCAGAAGAGGATCTCTTCAGCCCCCTTTAGGCTAGTTGAAGGAGTGGGATCCCGTCAACCCTTTTTCTCCAGCTCATCCGGTGAAAAATTGGTGGGGCAGCTGGAGGGGTAAGATCGGGGTGAGCAGCAATAGCCCCCTTGTGGTTCCTCTCGTCTCGACATTGCCCTCAGCCTGACTCAGCAGAGTCTACATCTCGGTGGCTTGCGACCTTGAGCAACCCACACCCTTCGCCGCCTCTGTTTTGTTAGTGGTTTTTGTTAGTGGTTTGTTGGTGGCCTTGCTTCAATGAGCTGCGCTTCCCATCTCCTATAGGTGCCGATGTCCTTGAGCTTATGGCCTCCCTTCCCCTCGTTGCCGTGATCTTGGGCACACGGCCCGAAGCCATTAAGCTGGCCCCGGTGGATCCAAGCCCTGCGTGCCAGTCCCCATCTGCGCACCGAGCCGATCTTGACCGGACAACACCGGGAAATGGTGGATCAGGTGATGCGGCTATTCGGTCTGCAAGCGGATCGGGATCTGGCGATCATGCGCCCCCGCCAAAGCTTGACGGACATCACCGAAGCCACCTTGCGGGGCCTAGAACTCTACTTTCAAGAGCAACATCCTCAACTGGTTTTGGTGCAGGGAGATACCACCACCGCCTTCGCTGCCGCCTTGGCAGCTTTTTACCACCGGATCCCGGTTGGGCATGTGGAAGCCGGACTGCGCACCGATGATCTCTACAATCCTTTCCCCGAAGAGGCCAATCGCCGCCTGATCTCCCAGTTGGCCAGCCTGCACTTTGCCCCTACCCCCCAAGCCGTTGACAACCTGAAGCGAAGCCACGTGGTGGGATCCATCCATTGCACCGGCAACACTGTCATCGACGCCCTACTGCAAGTGGCCTCCCAAGGGATCCCCTGCCCCATTCCCGGGCTGGACTGGCAGCGCTACCGTGTCCTGACCGTGCACCGGCGGGAAAATTGGGGGGATCCCCTAACCGCCATCGGCAAGGCTCTGCTGCAGATCTTGGCCGAGTTTCCCGATACCGCCCTTCTTTTGCCCCTCCATCCCAACCCCTTGGTGCGGGATCCCCTGCAAGCCCTGTTGGGATCCCATGAGCGGGCTTTTCTCACTGAGCCTCTGGACTATCCCCTCTGGGTGAGCGCCATGCAGCGCTGTACCCTCATCCTCAGCGACTCCGGCGGCATTCAAGAAGAGGCCTCTGCCCTGGGCAAACCGGTGCTGGTGCTGCGGCAGACCACCGAACGTCCTGAAGCGATTGCTGCCGGCACCGCCCGCCTGGTAGGCACACACCCCGAAAAGATCCTGAAGGTAGCCCGAGAATTGCTCACAGACCCACAAGCCTATGCCCGCATGGCCCAAGCCCAAAACCCCTTTGGCGATGGCACTGCCGCCCGGCAAATTCGCCACATCATCGAGCGGTGGTTTAACCCGCAAAGCCCTCGAGAAGAACAAAGTTAAGAATTAAATAAGAATCAAATTACCGGGAAAACCGTTTCTTTACCTATTGCTCTCAATAAGACAACTAATCTCAATAAGACAATTAATTAAGATAGAAAGCCTGACTCCAATCCAATTGACCCCAGTCCAATCAAGAGCGAGGATGCAAACCATGAGCACGACTGCAACTGCCACCACCGTTGTCCAGGTGCCGATTGTGGATGCCACCCCAGAAAATGTGCAACCCTTCGGCCAACTTATAGGGGACGATGTGGCCAATCCTGGGCTGGGGATCCCCTGTTATCAGGGGCGTGTCCTGGAAGACAAAACATCGACTTTCAATACACCGGTAGAGCCGTTATCCGTACGGCTAAGATCCTGCCCGGATATCCACCTGTGCTCTGGCTGGAGCGCCACATGCGTATGACCCAGTTGTTTGTCGGCCTGGGGCAAGGCCGTTCATCATGGTGATAGCTCCTCCCAACCATCCCAAAGAAGCTCCCGATCTCGACAAAGTACAAGCCCTGCGATTCCCTGCCGGGCATGGGCTGCTGCTGCACCTCGGCACGTGGCACGATTTCCCCATTGCCTGCGAGCGCCCCGTTGTGGTGCTAACCGCCAACTCCGAAGAAGTGGTGGAAGCCCTGGCCAGCATGGAAGATGCCCACGAAATGAATCAGGGAGATGTATTCAAAATTTCCCTCCCCCAACGGCTAAAAGCGGAGATCCACCTAGAGCTGGTCTGAATGCAAGTCCGGATCCCTGAATCTCTACAGGATGCCAAAGCCTCAGTTCTACAAAGTGGCGCTCTATCAGCAGTGGGCGTTGAGTTTTGGAGCGTCAATACCGATGCGCAGGCCCTTGCCCAGTCCTCGACGGTGAACCGCTTGCAAATTGGGCAGAAGCTGACTCGAGGCTTGGGTGCAGGCGGTAACCCGGCTATTGGCCAGAAAGCGGCAGAAGAATCCAGCGAAGAAATAGCAGCAGCCATCAAAGGGGCAGATCTGGTCTTCATTGCCGCCGGCATGGGGGGAGGCACGGGCACGGGTGGAGCACCCGTCATCGCCCAAATTGCCAAAGCCAGTGGTGCCCTGACGGTGGGAGTGGTGACACGGCCCTTTTCCTTTGAGGGCAAGCGCCGCAGCAAGCAGGCCGAGGAAGGGATCCAAGCGCTGCGGGAGGCAGTTGATACCCTGATTGTAATTCCCAATGACAAGTTGCTTTCGGTGATCTCCGAGCAAACCCCTGTCCAAGAGGCTTTTCGCGTTGCGGATGATGTGCTGCGGCAGGGGGTGCGGGGCATCTCGGATATCATTCTCATTCCCGGCATGATCAATGTGGATTTTGCCGATGTGCGCAGCGTGATGGCCGATGCCGGCTCTGCCTTGATGGGAATTGGCATGGGATCCGGCAAGTCCCGCGCCCGCGAAGCCGCCATTACCGCTGTATCTTCGCCGCTTTTGGAAACCTCCATCGAAGGGGCTAAAGGTGTCCTCTTCAACATTACCGGTGGGCCGGATTTGTCCTTGCATGAGGTCACGGTGGCTGCCGAGATCATCGCCGAGGCAGTGGATCCCGAGGCCAACATCATCTTCGGCACCGTCCAAGACGAGCGCATGCAGGGGGAAGTGCGCATCACGGTCATCGACCGGTTTCCAAGAGAAAGCCCGTCCAGCCACCATCCCTGCTGCAACCAAAGTTTCTGCCTCCAACAAGTCGGGGGTTCCTAAGCCCACTCCCACGGGCTCTGGGCTGCCGCCTCGACAGCCTCCGGAGCCTGAGCCGCCGATGTCTGGAGGCTTAGATACTCCCGAGTTCTTGCGCCGCCGACGGCCCCCTTCGTAGGGTAGGGTGAAGGTATGCTGGTATCTTGGTGCCGGTCCCGGTCGATGACGGTAATGCTGGCAGGCGGGTCGGCCTGTAGCCGCTCCACCTCTGCCTGATCCCCCCGCTGGCGGGCAGCTTCGATTTGCGCCTCCAGCTCCCTAATCTGCTCTTGCAAGGTGGTCGGCGCAGGAGTGGCCTGGGCCAACAGCGGCGGAGTTGTCGAATCAGGGATCCGGGCATTGGGCTGAGCCTGGGACAGGGATCCCCAGCCCACTCCCAAACTCAACCCCAAACTCACCACCCGCCACCAACGACCGTTCACGCGCATAACCTCTCAGACTCCTCAAATCCACCCCAGGAAAAACTCACTGCAAAAC
The DNA here is from genome assembly GCF_047462135.1 of Synechococcus sp. O70.2. Lineage (NCBI taxonomy): Bacteria > Bacillati > Cyanobacteriota > Cyanophyceae > Synechococcales > Synechococcaceae > Synechococcus > Synechococcus sp. O70.2. Next base: position 109,660 of record NZ_JANSIS010000002.1, on the reverse strand, counting down.
CGGACAAACCCTCCCTCAGCACCCTGACACCGGCAGGGAGAGGAGCCTTGCTGCCGCTGGAGCTGTGCTGCGCAGGGGGCAAAGCTGTGGCCCTACCGGAGTCGAGATCCACTCCACCTCCAGGCCAAACACCTGTCGCACCCGGCTGGGGGTCAACACCGCCAAGGGAGACCCCAGGGCCTGCATCTGGCCGGATCCCAGCAAGGCAATCTGCTCGCTGTAGCGAATGGCCAAATTCAGGTCGTGCAGCACCGTAACTACCGTCAGGCCCTGCTCCTGCTTCAGCCGTTGCAACAGCTCCAGCAGCTCCAGTTGGTGGCGCAGATCCAAAAAGGTGGTGGGCTCATCCAACAGCAACACCTGCGGCTCCTGCACCAAAGCCAACGCCAGAAAAGCCCGTTGCCGCTCACCCCCCGAAAGGGTTTCCACCCGCCGCAGCGCCAGGGATCCCAGTCCTGTCTGCTCCAGAGCCCACTCCACCCGCTGCCAATCGGCCCGCGTCAACTGCCACGCCCACCAGGGCTGGTGGGGAGAACGCCCCAGACTCACCAATTGCCGCACCGTCAGCCCTGCCGGGATCCGCTGCTGCTGGGGCAAAAGAGCCAACTGCCGGGCCACCTGCTTTGGAGTGAGTTGAGCGTGCAGATCCCGACCGCCCAAGTACACGCGCCCAGCTTGGGGAATCAGAACCCGACTCAACAGTCGCAGCACCGTCGATTTGCCGGAACCATTGGGGCCGACAATGCTCAGCCATTGCCCCTGTTGCACGCTGAAGCTCACCTGTCGCACCACCGTCCGGGATCCGTAGCCCCCGCTCAAATCCTCGACCTGCAGGATGGGCTCTCTCATCGCCCTGCCCCCTGCTGCCACAGCAGCCAGCCGAAAAAGGGAGCCCCCATCACAGCGGTGACAATCCCCACCGGCAGCTCTATCGGGCCCAAACGGCTCAGGATATCGGCGCCGCTCAGCAGGGTCGCCCCCGCCAAGGCAGAAAGGGGCAACAGCCAGCGGTAATCGGATCCCACCCCCTGCCGCACCATGTGGGGCACCACCAAACCGACAAAGCCGATCAACCCCCCCACACTGACGGCGGTTGCCGCCAGCCAAGCCGCCACCAGACCAATCACCACCCGCGTCCGCACTAGAGGGATCCCCAAGCTCACCGCCATCTCTTCCCCCAAGCTCAGCAGGTTTAAAGCCCGCGCCTGCCCCCATCCCAATCCCAAGCCGACCAGGATATACGCCCCGGCCACCTGCACCTCTGGCCAGCCCCGCCCGCTCAAGCTGCCAATCAGCCAGGTGAGAGCCACCTGCACCCGGTCATCTGCCATCAACAACAAGGTGGAGCTAATGGCCCCAAACAGGGCGCTGACGGCCACCCCCGCCAAGATCAGCCGCTCCACCGCCAGTCCCGAGGGAGTACGCGCCAACCCGTACACCAACACGGTAGTCAGCACCCCGCCCACCCAAGCGGCCAGGGTCACCCAAGCCGTCCACTCTCCCAAGGTGAGCAACCCCACCGCCGCCAGGCCCGCCCCCGCCGAAATGCCCAGCAGGTAGGGATCCGCCAGCCCATTGCCCAGCATCCCCTGCAACAGGGCCCCTGCCATCCCCAGAGCCGCCCCCAGCAACTGGGCCAAGAGCGCCCGCGGCAGCCGCAACTGCCAAACAATCGTCTGCCGAATGGGATCCCCCTGCCCCCACAGGGCTTGCCAGAGTTCTGGGAAAGTCATGGGAACGGATCCCAAAGCAATCGAGACCAAAAGTACTAGGAAAATGAAACTCAATAGCAAACAGGTCAAACCGATTGGCGAGAGCAGCCGCTTTCTTTGCCCCCAGCCTCTGTCCCCCTCAACCTCTGTATACGGACACTCGCGATCGACCAGCACCGGGAAAACCTCTCGAGCTTTGCCCAGGAAGAGAGCCTTCTGAGGCCAAGAAACCCCCTCCGCCCGCAAGGGCAGGATGGAAAACTCAGCCAAGTTGGCCAGGCCTCCCTCCCGAGCTTTATTGAAAGTCAAACTCAACAAAACGTAGTCGCTAGAATAGCAAGGCTTCTTGGATGTTGCAAGTCAGTTTCAATAGCTTGTGCCTAAATTTCTCCCTCTTGCGCTTCAGGGCTTTTGGACAAGACCGGGCAGCGCCTCTGCCCAGCCATTCAGACTTATCTCAGGGGGGATCCAACTACCCTGAGCGAGGTCATGGCAACCAACCGCGAAATGGGAATCAGGGGAGAAGGGCTGGGGAAACGTCTCAAACTTCATCTAGACCTGGATCTAGAATGGCCCAAGCTGGTCGGCCCGAGTTGGCTAGACTCCGAACCTTCAGCCCATTGCTGGCCCACGTTTTGATGCCATGAGTTCTTCCGCCGAGCCTACTTGGGATGCCTTAGAGGTGGATCCCGCCCTGCTCACCCCCATGATGCAGCACTACGTAGAGCTGAAGCGGCAGTATCCCCACGCCATCTTGCTCTACCGCCTAGGGGATTTCTACGAGATGTTTTTCCAGGACGCGGAAGTGGTGTCGCGGGAGCTGGAGCTGGTGCTCACCGGGCGGGAGGCAGGGGCCATAGGACGGGTGCCCATGTGCGGGATCCCTTACCACGCCTTTGACCGCTATGCGGCTCAGTTGGTGGCCAAAGGCTATGCCCTGGCTGTTTGCGACCAGATGGAGCCGGCGGATCAGGCCAAAGGCTTGGTGCGGCGGGAAGTGACGCGGGTCATCACCCCCGGCACGGTCATCGAAGAGGAGCTGCTGCAGGCACGGCAAAACAACTACTTGGCCGCCGTGGTCCGCCTGAGAGGCTCCAAGCAAACCCCCTGGGGCCTGGCTTACGCCGACATTTCTACCGGCGAGTTCTGGGTCTGCCAGAGCGAGGGGCAAGAGCAGCTAGAACAGGAGCTGGCCCGGCTGCAGCCGGCGGAGATCCTGCTGCCCACCGAGGAAGGGCTGGGCCTGGGCTTAATTCGGCCTGGAGATCCCCAAGCTCCCCTGGGCCTGCCCGGCCAGTACACCTATACCCTGCGCCCGGTGGAGCCCTTTGAGCTGGCGGTGGCGCGAGAAAACTTGCTACAGACCTATGGCCTGCGCTCTTTGGAGGGCTTGGGCTGCGAGGGGCTGCCCCTGGCAATTCGGGCGGCGGGAGGGCTCTTGCACTACCTGGAGGAGACGCAAAAGAACCTGGTGCAGCCTTCTCCCCAGGGGGGCCATCCCCTCCTACGTCCCCCTCGCACCTACCAGTTGACGGATTACCTCATCTTGGATCCCCAAACCCGCCGCAACTTGGAGCTCACCCAGACCATCCGCGAGGGGGCCTTTGTCGGATCCCTGCTCTGGGTGCTGGATCACAGCCGCACCGCCATGGGAGGACGCACCCTGCGCCGTTGGCTGCTGCAGCCTTTGCGGGATCTTGAGCAAATCCGCCTCCGCCAGGACACCATCCAGGAGCTGTTGGAAAACCCCTCCCTGCGCACCCGCCTGGGATCCCTGCTGGACTCTCTCTATGACCTGGAGCGCTTGGCCAACCGCGTCGCCTCCGGCACCGCCAACCCGCGCGAGCTGGTGGCCCTGGGCTCCTCCTTGGGCAAACTGCCCCAACTGGCGGAGCTGGTGGCCGAAGCCAAGACCCCTCTCCTGCAGAGCTTGCAGCAGGTGGATCCCGCCCTGGTTGACCTGGGCCGCCGCATCGAGCACACCCTCCTGCCCTCCCCTCCCCCTGTGCTCACCGAAGGGGGGCTAATCCGGCCCGGCGTCGATCCGGAGCTGGACAGGCTGCGGCAGCAGGTGGAGCAAGACCGCCAGTGGATTGCCCAGTTGGAGAAAACCGAGCGCGAGCGCACTGGGATCCCCACCCTCAAAGTTGGCTTCAACAAGGCTTTCGGCTACTACATCAGCATCAGCCGCGCCAAGGCCCAGCAGGTGCCAAAAGACTACATCCGCAAGCAGACCCTGACTAACGAAGAGCGCTTCATCACCCCTGAGCTCAAGGAAAAAGAAGCCCGCGTCCTCACCGCTCAGACTGAGATCAACCAGCGGGAATACGAGCTGTTTGTGCAGCTGCGCCAAGAGGCAGGATCCCAAGCTGCCGCCATCCGCCAGGTGGCCCAGACCCTGGCCGCCGTCGATGCCCTCTTTGGCCTGGCCGAGGTGGCCGTGCAGCAGGGCTACACCCGTCCCGTGATCACGGAAGATCGCCGCCTAGTCATCGAGGAAGGGCGCCATCCGGTGGTGGAGAAGTCTTTGCCCCAGGGCCTATTTGTCCCCAACTCGGTGCGTCTGGGATCCCCCCACGGCCCGGATCTGATTGTCCTCACTGGCCCCAACATGTCGGGCAAATCCACCTATTTGCGGCAGATCGGGCTCATCCAGATCCTGGCCCAGATGGGCAGCTTTGTGCCGGCGCGGCGGGCGGAGCTGGGCCTCTGTGACCGCGTGTTTACCCGCATCGGCGCTGTCGATGACCTGGCCACGGGACAGTCCACCTTCATGGTGGAGATGAACGAGACGGCCAACATCCTCAACCACGCCGGCGAGCGCTCCCTGGTGCTTTTGGACGAGATTGGCCGCGGCACCGCCACCTTCGACGGCCTCTCCATTGCCTGGGCGGTGGCTGAGTACCTTGCCACCCAGGTGCGCGCCCGCACAATCTTTGCCACCCACTACCACGAGCTCAACCAACTGGAGACCCTGCTGCCCAACGTGGCCAACTTCCAGGTGGTGGTGAAAGAGCTGCCGGATCGCATCATCTTCCTGCACCAGGTGCAGCCCGGTGGGGCCGACCGCTCCTACGGCATCGAGGTAGGACGCATGGCCGGCCTGCCCCAGCCGGTGATCGAGCGGGCCAAGCAGGTGCTGGCCCTAGTGGAACAACACAGCCGCATTGGCCTGGGCCTGCGCAGCCAAGGGAAAAGCCGCCTTTCCCCCAAGAAAAAACAGGCTGAACAACACCCTGAACCCCTCGAGATCCGCAACCCCGCCCCGGCGGAGCAACTGTCTCTAATCCCGGGCTCCCTCTTTTCCGAGGAGCCTTAGGGCTCTACCCTCGCTCCGGCTCCCGCTCTTGCAGCCCCAAGCTGGCAGCCAGCACCTCCAGCTCATCCCGCTGCCCCTCCACCCACAGCAGGGATCCAGGGGGTGGGTCAGCCTCTTGCAGCTTCAGGCGAAGCCGCTCCAGTCGGTAGTTGCGCCGCCAGTAGTACCAGCCCGCCCAGGGAGCGGCCAGCACCAGCGTCCAGGGCCAGGCTCTCCAGCTCGGCTCCAGCAGGGACAGCACCAGAGCCAGACAGGCCAGACCCACTCCTGCTAGCCCTGTCAAAAAAACAGCCAACCCAACGCTGGGCCGGGCCTGACCGACAAAGGTGGCGATCCCCTCGGCATCGGCAAACTGCAAGCGATAGGCCCGCCCTTCCAGGTGCTTTCGGAGAAGGGATCCCATTTCCTCCAGACTGCGGCTGCTAGAATAGAAGCGGGTTTCGCTGCGATCTCTACCTGAGGCTCGCAGAAAAAAGAATAGGCCGATCCCCAGAAGCAGCGTCAGCGCTAGGGTAGAAATGGCCTCTCCCTTCAGGGAGAGAGGGAGTGATGTAGCTACCCAGTTCATAGGGATGACAGGAACGAACCCCATCTGGTCGGGCGGCTTGACCTGTAGCCTCTCCACCGTAGCAGGAAAGGGGCAGAAAAATAGCTCGTGGAAGTTGACCCTCTACCTCCTAGTTTAAGTTCTGCAGAGAGGTTGGTTGCCTCCGGCAGTAGCCACGCTTGGTAGATCCTACCTCGACGCAGGAGCAATGGCGCAGCAGCAAAAACCCTGCGCTTTCCAGCAACCGTGACGACGGCTCAGGGGGGAGAAATCTGCGCCCAATCTCATGCAGCTAAGCTGAGAGAGGCAACTATAATTAAGTTAAAGTTATGATAAGGGGCTTACACTTCGCCAGCAGGTGGCTTCCTTCGTGGCTATCTCAGCTGTTCCCTACCGAGGGCAGGATTCCAGGGTTGGACTTAGCCAGAGGAGAGTGTTGTCTCCGCGGGGATGATGACAGCGCACAGCCACTGTCCTTGGGGAACCCTCAACTTAGCCCCCTCTTCAATGTTAGTCCAGCTGCTTGACTGTCTCTGTTGCTATTTCACTCAGTAGCACTTACATGTCTATCTACGAACCTGAAGCCAACGACACTTTGTTTGAAACCCCAACCGACCTCCTCGACCTGACGGAGGAGGAAGAGGCGGAGTTTGCCGAAAGCGAGTACGCCGAAGAGGGGCCAGCTCGACCCTCCACCGACCTGGTGCGCCTTTACCTCCAGGAGATTGGACGTGTTCCCCTCTTGGGACGAGACGAGGAGGTGGCGCTGGCCCAAAAAGTCCAAGACTACATGAAGCTCTTGGATGTGCGCCTGCGTTTGCAGAAAGAGCTGGGGCGGGAGCCTACTCTGGCAGAATGGGTGGCTAGGGCCAACCAGTTCCCCGAGTGGGCCAACCTTACGCCTGAAAAGCTGCAACAGATCCAGCGCATCGGCAAGCGGGCCAAGGAGCAGATGATCAAGGCCAACCTGCGCCTGGTGGTGTCGGTGGCGAAAAAATACCAAAACCGCGGCCTGGAGCTGCTGGATTTGATCCAGGAGGGCACGCTGGGCCTGGAGCGAGCAGTGGAGAAGTTTGACCCCAAAAAGGGTTACCGCTTCAGCACCTACGCCTACTGGTGGATCCGGCAGGGGATCACCCGGGCTATCGCCACCCAAAGCCGCACCATCCGCTTGCCTGTCCACATAACCGAGAAGCTAAACAAGATCAAAAAGGCCCAGCGCAAGCTTTCCCAGGAAAAAGGCCGTACCCCCACCATTGAGGACATTGCTTCCGAGCTGGAGATGACCGTGCCCCAGGTCAGGGAGCTGCTGGTGCGGGTGCCGCGCTCGGTTTCTCTAGAAACCAAGGTGGGCAAAGACAAGGACACCGAGCTAGGGGATCTGCTAGAGACCGATGACATCTCTCCCGAAGAGATGATGATGCGCGAGGCCCTCCAGCGCGATCTGCAGCAGCTGTTGGAGGATCTCACCAGCCGCGAGCGGGATGTGATTCGCATGCGCTTTGGGCTGGGGGATGGTCGCACCTACTCGCTAGCGGAAATTGGCCGCGCTTTGGATCTATCGCGGGAGCGGGTACGGCAAATCGAGGCCAAAGCCTTGCAGAAGCTGCGGCAGCCTAAGCGGCGCAACCGGGTACGCGATTACCTGGAGGCCATCAATTAGGGGCGAGCAAGCCGCCTCCAGATCTGGAGGGCTAGCCCCTCCACCTCTGGGATCCGCAGATACAGAGCTCCAGCTACCACTAGGCTTAGGCCCAGGCCACCGGCCAGCCCAGCCCAGACAAGGGCGGTGAGCAGGGGAGACCCCAAGATCTCGTAGGCGCGTAGCTGCATCCACAGCCAGTGGCTAAGCCCACCAGCTAGGACGGTGATCCCCAGCAGGGGCAGTAGGGCTTGTCCCATCTCTTGCCAGGGGATCCCTGGCAGGCGCTGGTGAAGGCAGATCCCCAGTCCAATCAGGGCTACTAGGTTAACCCCTGCTGTGGCCAGGGCAATGCCTGGTGCCCCAAAGACCTGTAGAAATAGGAAGTCCAGAAGGGCGTTGAGGCCAATGGCTAGGCCACTGATGCGCAGGGGCGTGGTTCCGTCCTCCAGAGCGTAAAAGATGCGCACCAGCACATCCCGCAGCAGGTAAAGGCTCATCCCCAGGCCATAGGCCATCAGCAGAGCCGCCACCTCCTGGGTTGCCTCCGCCGTAAAGCGACCCCGTTGGTAGGCCACCTGGACAATGGGTTCGGCCAAGGCCACCAACAGCATGGCAAGGGGCAGGGTGAGGATGGCGGTCACCATCAACCCTTGCCGGATGCGCCGGCACAGCTCGGGCCAGCGGTCTCTCTCTCCTGCTAGTTGGGCATAGAGGGGCATCAAAGGCACCAGCACCATGTTGGAAAGGATCCCCAGGGGGGTTTGCACCAAAAGCTGGGCGTAGCCCAAGTTGCCGATGGTGCGATCCCCGGGCACAAAGGAGGCAAAAAAGAGATCCACGTAGACATTGATGTGGATCATGCCAGAGGAGATGACCGCTGGCAGCATGAGCAGGCCCACGGCTCGCACCTGCGGGGATCCCCACTCAAAGCGCAGCCGCAGCCGCCCCAGCCCCAGCCGCTGCTGCAACGGTACCTGAGCCAACCACTGGGCAATGGCCCCGACAAGTACGCCCCAGGCCAGCAAGGTTGGGATCCCTGTCCACCCCAAGCTAAGCAGGATCCCGATGACTGCCAGGCTGGAGATCAGGGGGCTGAGGGCAGGCAAGAGGTAGTGCTCGGCCGCATTGAGTGCCCCAAAGCCAATGCCAATCCACCCCGAGAGCAAGGCCAGCGGCGCCATGATCCGCAGTTGCTGGGCAGCAAGGGCATGAACTGCAGGGCTGGATCCCGGCGCCGTCAGGCGCACTACCCAGTCTGCTCCCCACCATAGGCCCAAGGTCACGGTTAAGAGAAGACAGCCCACCAAGGTGGAGATTGACTCCAGCCAGCGGGCTGCTGCTTCTCCTGAGAGCTGCTGCTTTTTAAGAATGCTGACGATGGCACTGTGAAAAGGACCGTTGATCCCGCCCAGCAGGATCAACAAGAAACCGGGCAGGACATAGGCCACCCCAAAGGCACTGTACTCCAGCCCCGAGCCGTAGATTGCCGCAATCAGAGCCTGCCGGACAAACCCCATACCCTTGCTGAGCAGGGTAGCACCAGCCACTAGCCCCGCTACTGAGAGCAAGGAACGGTGAGAGGAAGAGCCCCCTGGGATCCCTTCCTTCATGCCCTAGCTCCCCACCGCCGCCTTGGCAGGGGGCAACTGGCGAGATGCTGCCGTCCCTTCCTTCTCGAAATCCACCCGCAAGCTCACAGCCGCTACCCCCCTCGTTCGGCATAGGGCAGCACTATTATCCCGCATTCTCCTGACCTGTGGAGGGAGGTCGAGGAAGAGCTCAGGCCAGGAGTTGTCGCTCCTGCTCCAGTTGCTGCAACAGATGCTCATCCCCGCGGGCCTGGGCGGAACGGATGCGCTCCTGCAGCCGGCGCAGCAGATTCTGCCGATGGGTTTCCATATGCGGGGAGATAGTTGCCGGCGCCCTGCTCGCTGTCTTCGCCACTGGGTTGAGGGCAAGGCCTCGATACGTCAGGGCAAAAGACTGTGGCAGCGCCACAGATGCCGATTGAGCTGGCCAGTCCCACGCTAGGCCCCGGTACCGCACTCGCACCGCCTGCCGCTGGCAGCTCGCGGGGGCAGAAGGGACAAAGACGTAGGCAATGCCGCGATAGGTCAGTTGCATATGAAGAGTCCCCCAAGTAGACGGCGGCCATCTGACGGGGAAAGCAACTTCCGTAGCCCGCTTCTCGGGAGCTGTAGGACAACAGCTTCAGCTTCCCTGGCGTGGCCCAGAGGGTAAAACCCAACTTCATTCTGTATCAGCTTTAACAAAATAAGCCTTTGGATGTCAACTTTAAAGCAGCTCGTCGATTAGCCGTAGCACCTGGTGCAAGTTAGTTCCGTCTTCCTTTCCACGTCTGAGGCTCACCTCCACCAACTGCTTGAGGGCAAGCAGCTTGAGGTTAGCCTCTACTGCTGCTGCCGCAATGGCCGGAGCTGCCGGCAAATAGCCGCTGGCCCCTAGATCCAAGAGGGCAGCCCGCCGCAGATGAACGTTGGGATGAGCCAGCAGCGACAGCAGAGGCTCAAGAAAAGTGGGATCTCCTGTCAAGCGGTAACAGGCCTGCCCTGCCGCACATTGCAAACGAAGGGAGGGGTGATCCCGGTAGAGGCGAATCGGCTCCAGGGCAGAAGACACCTGCAGTTGTCCAAGCGCTTCGATGAGGGCCTCTAAGGCAGCAAGGTTTTCGGTCTGGAGACCCTGCTCCGCGCGGCGCAGCCCCTGCAGCAATGCTCCTCCCAAGTCTTCAAGCTGGGCGGGATCCCGGTCGAGGAAGTTGGCCAGGGCAATCTCGACCAGCGCCTGGGCTGCTGCCGCCACCACTTGGCCGTCGGAGCAGCGCAAAGCCTCTTTTAGAGCCGGGATCGCCGCAGGGGATCCCAGCTTGCCCAGGGCGCGGGCGGCATTGCGCCGCAGCGGATATCCCCCCTGGGCCGTGCGATCGGTCTCATCGGCCAGCGCCTCGATGAGGGCCGGGATCCCCTCTCTCACCCGCATGCGCCCCAGCCACCAAGCCGCGTAGTAGCGTTCTCCCGGATCCCCGTATCGCAGCTTGGCAATTTGCCCAGCCGGGGTGAGATCCGCCGACGGATAGGAGTCTGGAGGAGCTACTGGGCTCAAGGAGTCCACAGGCCAAAACTCCAACAGCTAGGCGCTGCGGACGCTGACAATCTTGGCGCCCGCTTTGAGAAGTCGCTGCATTGTTGCCGAGAGTTGATCGGCAGAAACGAAGATCTGCTGGTTGGATTTGCGCACGCGGCTAGAAGTCGCTAGGGCCGAGGGTGGGTTGAGCAGCCGCGTTACCTCAATGCAAAACATGCGGTCAGACTGACCCGTGGGCGGCCCCAAGTGCTTGGAAATGGGGCTGGGTGGCAGCAGTCCTCGTACCCCAATGCGGCGAATAGCTGGGGTAAACCCAGTGGCCAGGGGAATCATCAGGCGCGGCCTCCGCCCCTGGGAGCGGTCGTTGTTGGCATAGCCTCCGTAAAGAGCAAAGAGGTTGGTAAAGTCGCGGGTGGTGTGGGCCTTGCGGTATTCAAAGCCGCGTGGATGAGGAACAATGTTATCGCCGAACGCTTCTAGGTATTCTGGGCTGTCAATGTAGGAGTCAATCTCCGCGCTGTGGCCTCCCGAGTGATAGATATCTAGGTGGCGGGCAATGTCTTTTGAACTGGTGGGAGCTCGCCCCAAGAGATGCTTAAAGTTAAGCTCGATGGCGCGGGTTTGCGAGTTGGGGTAGAGAAACCGCCGCTTGTAGGCTTCCGACTTGGCAAGCAAACGCACAAATTCTCGCACCGTCAAGCTGCCCTGGCGCAGCAACGATTCCGCACTGGCCAGCTCCTTCCTGTCGGAGGCAAATAAGTGATCGTTGCCCAAAACCTGGCGATAGATAGCCCGCAGGATGGCGTTGAGCTGCTCCTGGCTGGCATTGGGGCGCAACTCTAAAGGAGTTGTCTCTGTGATGGCCCGGATCCCCATCCGGCTTGCCGCTGTAATTCCGCTCATGCTAACTCCTCAAATCCGACAAACCAGCTAGACCAACTTTGAAACTGAAAGATTTACCCCCTCAAGATCTCCTCCCTGCAGAGCCACGGGCACTGCAGCCTACGGAGAGGGATCCCCTTCACCCCGGGGATCCCTACTGCCTTGAACCCAGCTTTGGGGTTAAGAACTAGCTGAGCGCGTTGATGGCGTAGTCAATATAGGCGTTGGCTTCAGTGGCTGCTTGCCCGGTCAGGCCATGGTTGGCCTTGATGTAGCGTAGGGCTTCAATGTACCAACTGGGAGAGAGTTCAAAAGCAGCATTGATCTCTCGGATCCCGGCCAGCATACATTCGTCCAGGGGGCCAGTGCCACCGGTAACCAAGCAGTAGGTGATATAGCGCAGATAGTGGCGCACGTCGCGGGCACACTTGTCTTTACCCGCCTGGGTGTAGCATTGTCCCCCTGGCTGAGTGGTGTAGGGGAACTTGGCATAAACGGCCTCAGTGGCACCGCGCACCAGCTCCTCGGCACGGCTGCTCAGGACGCGAGCTGCTTCCATGCTAGCGGCTGCCCGCTGAAAACGGCCGCTGATGGCTTGCAATTCGCTGTTACTGAGATAGCGTCCTTGGCTATCGGCAGTGGCAATGGCATCAACAATTGGGGTTTGCATGACTCAAAACGCTCCTTTACCTCAGCTCAAGTCAAGGCAACAATACAAAGGATTCAAAGCTTAGCTTGCAAATAGCTGCGGAATACTAGACCACTGCAGCAGCGGCGCGATCGAAGTAGGACTCGATTTCGGCAATCAAAGCACTGCAGTCACCGCGCGTAATGCCATTGGGATCATTGACCACTGCCACTGCCGCCTTTTTCATCTTCTGGATGCCATTGGCCACAGAGCTGCCAGGGGTGCCAAGAGCTTGGTAGGTTTCCCGCAAGCCATTCAGGCAGCGCTCATCCAGGACGCTCGGGTCTCCAGCCGCCACGGCGTAGGTGATGTAGCGGAGGATGATGTCCATATCCCGCAAGCAGGCAGCCACGTTGCGGCTTGGATAGGCAGGGCCGCCAGGAGCATTCAAATTAGGCTCCTCAGCAAACAATTCGCGGACAGCATCGGTCACGATTTTGGAGGCGTTGCTGGTGATGCGGTTCACTGCGTCCAAACGCTTGTTTCCGTCAGCAATCACCTGCTGCAGTGCCGCAAACTCGTTTTCTCCCAGGAAAGCGCCTTTGGCATCAGCTTGGGCAACAACTTTGCTAAATACGTCGTTCATGGTTCTCAATCTCCTAGCGAAAGCAAAAGAGGTTAAATCTCTACTAGAGGGCAAAAGCGCTCTACGAACCCAGCAGTCTTTTGCAGCTTCCCTACCGAAGAGCCCTGTTAGCGCAAATCTTTGCCCCAACAGAACCACCGCTAGGGATCCCCCCCACCTCACCTTGCCTAGCCAGCTTCAAGAATGAAGCCACTTGCTGGCAGACTGTGGGGAATCGGGGTGAAACAAGGATTTTTTGCTGCTGACACCCTGCACTGGGTAAGTGAGGAAAAGCCAGCTTGCCTTGCTTCCAGTTCTTACTTCTACCGCGAGGTCGGGGAGGGATTGAATCAAAAAATGTAAAGGGCCTTTACTAGATGCAAACAACCCCAGATCTGCTCCTAGTAGGCAACTCTGGCCTTTTTGTCCAAATCCTTTGGGGCCTTGGTTTTTACAAAAAACAATGCTACTTTACATGAGTTTACAATATCAGGAACGACGACAGCCTTGCTCATGGCTTTGCAGCCAACTTCTGTATCCAGGTAAACTTTCTCATAAAGTACACATAATTTAACACTTGTGTCAGTCTCCTAGGTAAGGCAAAGCTGAGAGAAAATCTGAGCAGGCTTTCACCGGGAAAACGCGGCCCGGAAAACCCCAGACTTAGCCGTGTAGTGGCCCCTACTCTGGCTTTGAGGCTATGGCGATCCAGTTGCAGCCCACCTTCTCTTCCGAGCTGCTGCAAATGGCGCGGTGGCTAGCGGGAGACTTCAGCAACCAAGAGCAAGCCTGGGAGAACCCGCCTTTTTTTGCCTCCATCCGGGTGGCTTATCGCCCCTTGCCAGCCGGTGTGTTGGCAGGGATCGGCTTTTATGTGGAGCAGGCCTACAGCGGCCATCTGGAGGAGCCCTATCGTCAGGCGGTGGTGGAGCTTACCCAAGTAGGGGACGGGATCGTGATTCGCAACTACCGTCCTCTGGAGCCCCAGCGGTGGCGGGGCTGTGCCCGCGAAAGAGCCGGGCAGCTCAGCCAATTGAGCCCTGCGGATCTGGCCTACCTGCCGGGGTGTGATGTGCATGTGAAGAGGCAGGGATCCCACTTTGTCGGCACCACAGAGCCGGGGTGTCGCTGTTGGGTAGTGCGCAACGGCCAAACCACCTATTTGCAGACCACGCTGCAGTTGAGCGAAAGCGAGTTCTGCAGCCACGACCGAGGCATGGATCCAGTTACCCACCGCCAGGTGTGGGGGGCATTGGCAGGCCCTTTTCGCTTTCGCAAAGTTGTCGATTGGCAGAGGGAGCTGCTGCAGTAGGAGGCGCTGCAGGCAAAAATGATACGGTTGAAGAAGTGACCTAGCCCACAGCAGGGATCCTCCTTCCTAGCTGCTTGGCTGGGCTACCACAAGTGGGGGAATGACCGACTCCATGCAAGAGGAACAGGACATCCTGCGCCAACAGCTGCTCACCCTTCAGGAAGAAGCACTTGCCCAAGTGGCCCAGGCTGCCGAGCTAGACGCCCTGGAGCAAATCCGCATCGACTACCTGGGCAAGAAGGGAAAGCTCTCCAAGATCTTGGGGGGAATGGGGAAGCTGCCGCCGGAAGCAAGGCCAGCTATCGGAGCTTTGGCCAACAGCTTCAAAGAGGCCCTGCAATCCAGCCTGGAGGAGCGCAAACGGACCCTAGCTGAAGCCAAGCTCCAAGCCCGCCTAGAAGCAGAGCGTTTGGATGTCACTATGCCGGGGCCGCGCCGGCCGCTGGGCCGGGTTCACCCGCTGCAGGCCACCATTGACCGCATGCTCGACATCTTTGTGGGAATGGGCTATACGGTAGTCCATGGCCCGGAGATCGAGACGGAGTACTACAACTTCGAAGCCCTCAACACCCCTGCCGACCACCCGGCGCGGGACATGCAGGATACCCTCTATCTAGAAAAGGGTTATCTGATGCGCACCCAAACTTCTTCGGTGCAGGTGCGCTACATGGAGCAACACCAGCCGCCTCTGCGCATTGTCCACGCGGGACGGGTGATGCGCCGCGACAAGGTCGATGCCACCCACTCGGCCGTGTTTCACCAGGTGGAAATCTTGGCAGTAGGGGAAAACCTTACCTTCACTGACCTCAAGGGCACCCTCAAGGAGTTCGTGACTCGCCTGTTAGGCCAGCAGGAAACCCGCTTTCGGCCTAGCTACTTTCCCTTCACGGAGCCCTCGGCTGAAATGGACGTACGCTTTGGCTCCAAGTGGCTGGAGATTTTCGGCTGCGGCATGGTGGATCCCAATGTGTTTCAGGCAGTTGGCTATGACCCAGAGCGCTACACCGGCTTTGCGGCAGGGATCGGTGTCGAGCGGGTGGCCATGCTCCTGCACGGCGTTCAGGATATCCGGCTGTTCTACAGCAGCGACCTGCGCTTTCTGTCGCAATTCTAGAGCGGCTTAGGAAAAGGTGCGTTTGTAAACCAACTGCAGATGTTCCAGCTCGTCTTTGCGGTTGGCGCGGCGCAGCAAGCGCATCTGCTCTTCGAGAACTTGGCGGGCTTCGTTGCGGCTAATCGGGTCAAAGACCAATTCTTCCACAGCAGAGGGGTCGTCGTCAGCGGGGGGCTTGAAGTAGACCCGAAAAAACAGCCTTTGGGCATAAAGGGTGGTGAAGATGGCCTCCCCTTCGTTAACCTGACACAGGCCGTAGAGCAGACCAAATGTGGGGTGATTTAGATAGAACTCTTTCATGCGCAATAGCGTACCACTCTTGGGCCGCTCTTGGGGGAAGGAACTTGTTTCAAAGACAGCATCACCGGGGCTATAAGAAAGAGTTTTTCACGAGGAAGCCGTTATTGCCGCCGCTGTTCCTGCACCTTCTTCCTTATGGTGTCCAATTCTTTTTCCACTTCGAGCTGCATCTCCAGCCGCCGAAATTCCTCCTCCAACTTATCCTCAAACAGACTGCCCCAGGGGTTGAACTTCCGATCCGGCTCGCTGGCCTTCTGGGTTTGGGCGGCTTTGACTTCTTGCAGCTTGGTGCGCACCTCTTGGCGGCGCTGGGCAATTTGCGGCAGCAGAGCTTCCAGTTGCCGGATTCTCTCCTCCAGAGCCTTCCCTTGGTTGAATAACCGGCTCCCTTGCTCCAAAAGCTCGGCTTCCCGTCGGCGCGCTCCCTCAGCCAGATCCGGGCGGTTGGCCCGTTCGGCCTTTTCGATGCGAAAGTGCCAGGTCTTGATTTCCTCTGCCAACTGGAGAATGCTGCGCTGGAGAGCTTGCCGCTGGGCAAGGCTTTCCTGGAGCAGCTGCCGAGTTTCTTCTTCTTGCTGGCGCAATTCCTCGGCAAGGAGCTGCAGCTCAATCTCCGGATGGGCTCTGAGGAATTCCTCTAGGCGGGTTTCCAAAAACCGGCTGATATCTTCAATGAGTCCCATAAGTTTGCTAGAGGCTCAGGGGATTGTGTTTAGACTAGCGCAAGCTAGCTAGTCCTAGAGAGGAGGAAGCCGGCCAGTCCTCAAGAGCCCAATTGTTCAGGCAGGTCCAGGTCTAGGGCAGCAAATGTCCATCGGCAACGTGGATGAGGCGCTGGGCGGCCCGCGCCACCTCTAGGTCATGGGTAACTACGACGAGAGTAATGCCCTGGCTGTGGAGCTCAGCAAAAAGGCTGAGCACTTCCTGGGCGGTGCGCCTGTCCAGGGCGCCAGTCGGCTCATCGGCCAAAAGCAGTTGTGGCCGGTTAACAATGGCGCGGGCAATCGCCACCCTCTGCTGCTGGCCGCCAGAGAGCTGGGCTGGGCGCTGGTGGAGTTTACTTCCCAAGCCCACTTGTTCTAGAGCCTGTTTAGCTCGCCGGCGCTGTTCTGACTCGGGGATCCCGGCATAGGCCAGGGGCAGCATCACGTTCTCCAGGGCGGTTAAGACGGGCAGGAGGTGAAACTGCTGGAAGACAAAGCCAATTTTTTGGTTGCGAATCCGGGCCAGCTCCCCATCCGGCAGGGCAGAGACTTCCACGCCGTCTAGCCAGTAGCGCCCCGAGCTAGGCCGATCCAAGCAGCCCATGAGGTTCATCAGGGTGGACTTGCCGGAGCCCGAGGGTCCCATGATGGCGCAATACTCTCCCGGCCAGATTGTCAGGTTGATGTCGTAGAGAGCCTGGAAACTGCCCTCTAGCAGCGGGTAGACTTTGTTAACCCCCACCATTTGCACCAAGGGCAGGCGGGTTGGGGCCAGGGTCTCGGCGGGACGCTCCAGGGATCCAACCGCCCCCTGGCGACGATCTGCCCAGGGTTGTTGCTCGAGCATGGTTGACACCGCAACTGGCCCCATTCTAGCCGGCTTTTGGGCGGCGACTGCCCTGGGCACTAGCCGGAAGAGCAGATCTCCCGCGGTTGGTGATAGGGGCAGCTCCCCTGGGGATCTACCTGGAGGCGGTAGAGGGGGGAGCGCTCTTGATCGCAGCGAAGAACTTGGGTGTGGGCGGACAAGCTCTGGCGGGCAAAGCGGCAGCTCTGGCACCTCATGCCCCCGGCAGCGAAGACAGGGACGGGCTTGGGGCGCAGCACAAGGCCAGAGGAGGGGGCAACCTCCGCCGGCCGGATCAGCTCTCGCGGCGAAAGGCCGCGCAGCACCAGTTCGGATCCCTGCCAGCGAGCCTCCACCAAGCCGGTCTCAGCCCAGGCGGCCCAGCGAGGATCCTCGGTAATCTGGGGGGGTAGGCGCACCTGAACCCCGGCCAAGGAGCGAGGCGAGCCCTGTTCCTGCCAGATCTCCTCCACCTCCCCCTCGTAGCGCACGCCGGGATCCCTGAGGAACTCGGACGGTTTGACCAAGGTTTGCAGACGGCTGTCGACCAGCTCCAGCCAATGGCCAGGCCGGGGGCAGTGGACATGGTAACGGTTGCACAGCTCGGGCAGATCCGCCAGCTCCTGCGCTTGCTGGGGGCTGGCGTGCACCAAAACCACATGTTGGGGGCGAAAGGTGTGGACGATCTGGGCAAGATGCCCAACATCGTTGTGGCTGTGCCAGGCCAACCACTCCACTTCAATGCGGGAGCGCAGCGGCGCTGGCCACTGCTCCAACGGCGTAGCCAGCTCCACTTCCGGCAGCCGCAGCAGCAGGCAGGAGCGCTGCGGTTGGGCCAACAGGCGTAACCAGATGGGCTCCCAGGCCTCCGGATCGGCATCGGCGTCGCACAGCAACAGGCCCTGGGGCAAGGGATCCACCGCCGTAAGGGGCTGCACCCGCGGCTGCAGGCGGTCTTCCCAGAACAAGGGCTGGTAGGTGGCAAAATTGCGCACGGGCTCCGGCAGGTAGGGGAGCAAGCGTTCGTAGAGATCGCAGCCTGCAGCTAGGCCTGGCGCCACCCACACCGTCAGCTCCTGGGAAGCTTGGGTAAAGCGGTGGTGAGCTTTGAGGAGGAAAATCAACTCCTGGCCCAACCCCAGCACTGGCAGCGGGAACAGCACCGTCTGGCCTGCCGCCAAGGCGCCAAGCAGGCGCTCCACCAGGCGGTTTTCCAGATGGCGACGGGGTGGATGGCGAGTAGAGCCCAGGGAGGCCTCGATGAGCAGCACATCCGGCTGCCAATGGCGCAAGGCGCTCAGATCCAAGCCAGGGGCAAAGCGAGTTGAGGCCAGGGAACAGTCGCCAGTGTACAGGCAGGTTTGAGCTGGAGTAGTCTGGGTATTTTGCAACAGGGTTGCCGCTGCCCCCGGCAGGTGCCCGGCGGTAAAGAAGGTGAGCATCAAGTGAGGCAAGATCTCCCGCGCCTGGCCAAAAGGCAGCGCCCGAAAAGGAGGAAAGCGAATCTCCCGGTCGTAGTCTGGCCAGATGCCGCGCTCCCAGAGGCCGCTGGCCAAATGAGCCGTCACCGGGGTGGCGTAGATGGGCACCTGTGGGTAGCGGCGATAAAAGCCAGGTAGCCCCTGCACATGGTCAAAGTGGGCATGGCTGCAGATAACAGCATCGGGGATCCCTGGCAAGGCTTTGAGGAGAGCGGGAGCAGGCAAGCCACAATCGAGAAGCAAACGGTAGGATCCCATCTCCAGCCAGTAGGCACAGCCCTGCCAGCGGGGATCTGTGCCTAGGGGGAATAGTCGAAGGGGAGGTCTCTTTGACTCCACAGGTGCGTTGTCTTCGGTTGTCTTTTAGAAGAGCACGCTCAAGCTTTGCCAAACCCACGGAGAGCTTAGGTGGAGACCTCTGCTCTCCATCCGTCCATGGAGGCAGTCTCTGGCACTTCGCCCTATCGATAGCGCTATTGCTTCTCCAGTTCCAGCATAGCTTTTGGCCTCTGCCTGCCTCCAGCCAGCTAAGAGCTTCCACTTTAGGAGTTGGGGAGTGCATCTGAGATCTCTGCTGGCGCCGGGTTGCGGCTACCCAAGGCAAAGCCGGCAAAATCGTGGTCGTCCGGGCGCACCGTCAGGATCATCAGGTTGTAGAAGGCCCAGACCAGGCCAAACAGCAGCTCTAGCCAGGTTGGATCCCAGTTGCCAGCAAAGCGCAGGGATCCCACCCCCATTGCTGCTAGGGTCAACGCAATGGCCAAGGCCTGCGGGCCAAGAGAGAGTTGGGATGGCTGCTCGGGATAGGGAGGCACCCCCCGCATTGCCTGCACCAACGCCTGGATGGACTGGAAAAACTGGCTACCTGTCTGGCGTTCTGACTGCCACGCAGCCCCCCACCGAGAGGGAGGAAAGGCCAACAGCCAGCTGAGCCGCCCCAGCAGGGCATAGGGCAGAAACCAGGCAAAAAAAACCCTGTCAAAGGCCGGCACTGGCATCCAGCCCGTCCAGAGGAAGAGGATCGGCACCGCCAAATAAGCTAGCTCCGCCGCCCCTCCAGCGGCCCAGAGGGCCAGCCACAGGTACTGAAAGCGCTGCTGCTGGGTGGTCGGCTTGCCCCAGAAGGGATTTTCCCGCAAGGCCGAAAAAATGGCCAGCAGAGCCACGCGGCGGTTGCGCAAGGGCAACAAGGCACCAGTGACCTGGGCTTGGCGAGCCAGGTAGGACTGCCAGCCGCGACAGTGCATCTGACACCCCAACTGCACAGGACGGCGAATGTCGATGTGCGGGATCCCCTCCAGGGCCGCCCGCCGAATGAGACAGCCGGATCCCAATAGCGGCGCTGCCTGGTAGCCGTGGGATCCCACCGCCAGCAGTTGCTGCAGGGGGTGAACGGCCTGGGGCCGACCTAGGGTGCGCAGCATGGCCTGGACAAAGCCGGTTGAGTTGGCAATGGGGGCCCGCTCTGGAAAGTCGTAAAACAGAGGCAAAGTCTGCCACAAAAAGTCCGGCTCGACAAAATGGCCTGGCTGCAGTAGCAGCAGGTACTCTCCTTGCAGATGGCCGGATCCCAGCAGGTAGGCTAGCGGATCGGTCGTGGGGCTGGGGCAAGGCCAGTACTCGCAGGGAATGGCCTGCGCCACCTTGGCCATTTCCCTGTCTTCAACCCGATCCACGATGTGGACAAATAGCCGCTCCCAGGGGTAATCCAAGCGTAGGGCCGAGAGCACCGTCTGCCGAGTGGCCTCCAGAGAGTCCCGCTGACGTATGACCAGCACGTCCACCCGCGGCAGCTGAGAAAACGCCGGCTGCAGAACCTCGGGAGAGGGAAGGGTCTCGCTCGGCACCTGGGCGTAGCGGCTAAGGGTAAACCCCACTGCCGCCAGCCAGACATAGGCCTCCGCACCCCAAAACAAAAGGGATCCCAGACCGGTCAGCCCCTCGGTAATCCGCCAGTAAAGATAGGCCACCCCGGCAATGAGGTGCAGCAACCCCACCCAACGAAACAAATGCACCCGCACCCCCCTCAATCTCACATGCACTCTCCACATTGGGCACTGGGCCAAACTGGGATCCCTTCCCTTGCACAAGAGCAGGCTGGGGGACAGGTTGCTTGGAAAAATCGCTGCCTATTGCGCAGCCACGGGGTAAACGCTCACCTTCTGCCGCCGTTTGCCGTAGCGCTCAAAGGTAACAATGCCTGTAGCCACAGCAAACAAGGTGTCATCTCTACCAATGCGCACGTTCACCCCTGGGTGGAACTTGGTGCCCCGTTGCCTGACCAGGATATAGCCGGGATGAACCAGCTCGCCGCCAAAGCACTTCACACCCAACCGCTTGGAATTGGAGTCACGGCCGTTGCGGGTGCTGCCCGTTCCTTTTTTATGAGCCATAGCGCCTCCTATGCACCTGTGTTGCCGCTGAAAACTTCTAGTTCTCCGCCGCAGGGATCCCTGGCTCTGGAGCAGGCTGCGAAGTTGCTGGGGCTGTGGCTAGTGGCGTCCCGTTCAGTTCGATGGACTCAATGAGCACACGGGTCAAGAGCTGACGATGGCCTCTTTTCCTGCGGGTTCCCTTCTTCGGCCTCATCTTGTAGACGATGATTTTGTTGCCCCGGCGGTGTTGCAAAACCCGTGCCCTCACCACCGCCTCGGGAATATAGG
The DNA here is from genome assembly GCF_047462135.1 of Synechococcus sp. O70.2. Taxonomy (NCBI): domain Bacteria; kingdom Bacillati; phylum Cyanobacteriota; class Cyanophyceae; order Synechococcales; family Synechococcaceae; genus Synechococcus; species Synechococcus sp. O70.2. The sequence goes on along the minus strand of NZ_JANSIS010000002.1, from coordinate 88,776 downwards.
GACGCCCTAGGGTTACTTGTCCCTCGTGGTTGATCAACAAGACCTGGGAGAGGGCCAAAGAGCTGTTTTCCTCTGTGTCAGGCAGGTGATCGATGTCGTAAAAGCGCCCCGCCTCTACCCAAAGCTGCTTGCCACTGGTTTCCACAATCGCGTAGGTCATGCCTTTTCCTTGCCGTACAGGTGCCCCTGCGGGTCTTAAAACCTGATCCGAGCGTTGACAGCAACTTATAATCCTAGCGGAAAAACTTGCTTCCTGTCAGCTTCATTCGGTCAGCTTTTCCCAAGCGGCCTGGAGGGCAGCTTGCATGCGCTGGGCAGCCCGTTTAAGGCGCTGCTGCCAGCTTTCCCATTTCTGCTGTAGGAACTCTGCCGCCTCATCCAGCAGGGAAAGGTCGAACTTGCCCCCTTTGGCTAGCTCGTCCCGCACTTGCTTGACCTTGACGCGCACTACCTCGGGCGGATCCTGCGGGCTGACTAGGGCTTTGAGGCGATCCCCCATGCGCTGAATGAGCTGCTTGACTTGGCGAGACTTTTCGCTCCAAAAGTTCTTTAGGCCCTCGGCCTCCGATTGGAGTCGCTGGGGAGCATCTTCCTTGACTACCACCGCGTCCACGTCGATGGCCTCTACGTCCTCAGGCAAGAGAACGGCGCGCCCCCCCCAAGGCTCGGCAATGCTGCCACCCAGAATATAAGCGGCAATCGCTCCAGTCTCCCAGTCAAAGAGAAAATCCTCAATCCAGCCGACCTCTCGATTCCCAATGCGCACTGTGCGACGGTAAAGAGAGCTGATGGGGGTTAGGGGGGTATCAAAAACGGTAGAGTAGGTCAGCAGCGCGTCTGGCCCGATGAGAGAAATCTGCTCCAAGGGGGTGTATCCCTGCTGGCTGGTGAAGTAGCAGACCCGTCCCTGCCCATCGACCCAGACTTCCTCGACAGTGCCCAGGGCTGTGGCAGTGCTGCCATCTATGGCCAGCAGGCCCACCACTTGGCTGCGTCGGACGATTTGTTCCATACAGAAGTTCTCCTGAAGTTGACAAGCAGCGGGGTTCAAGGGGGCTAAAGCCTTGGGCTGCTTAGCCTCCACGGTAGTAGTGTAGCTGCGCCCTGAGGCGGGCAATTTCCTGGGCCATGTCCAAAACCATGGCCGCCCCGACCCAGTTAAGGCCCAAGTCGCGATGCAGGCGGGTCATCTGGATTAAGCGCCGCAGTTGCTGGGGGTTGAGGTAGCAGCTTTCGGCTTCCACCAGGCCTTGCCCGAGCAACCACTCCAGCAGGTGAGGAGGGATCCCGGCTACTTCGCTTGCCTGCTCAAAGGTATAGAGCCGTTCTTCTACCCGCACAATGGCCAGGCTCATAGACTCACCTCCTGCAGCCGGGCGCGGGGATCCCAGCTTCGATTTTGCCGCAGTTTTTCGTAGAGATCCCGCTCAGTTGGGGAAAGGGATTTGGGCGTGACGACCTTCAGCCGCACCAGCAGGTCGCTCCGATGGCCTTGGGGATCCCGCCAACCTTGGCCGCGCAGCCGCAGGGTTTGGCCGCTATCCACGCCGGCAGGGATCTTCAGTTGCACCCGACCGGTGGGGGTGGGCACTTCCGCCGTGCCGCCTAAAACCGCCTCGTCAGGGGTGATGGGCAGCTCGCAAACCAGGTTGTCGCCCTCGAAGCGGAAGAAGGGGTGGGGAGGCAGCTCCAGGGTGAGGTAGAGATCTCCTCTTGGGCCGCCAAAGGGGCTATATTGACCCTTGCCCTTGACGCGGAGGCGGCTGCCCGGTTTGGCGCCGGGGGGGATGCGGATGGTGAGGGTTTCGCCGTCCACGCTTAGCCGCTTTTGGGTGCCGTGGAAAGCTTCTGCCCAGGTGAGGCCCAGGGTGCCCTCCACATCCTGCCCCGGCAGATCCACCGAGACGAACGGCCCAAACCCGGTGGTGAAGCCCTGAAAGCCGCCGCGGCGGGATCCCATGCGGCCCAGCAGCTCGTTGATAAACTCCTCGAAGCTGGCGTATTGGGCGAAGCCCTCCATGCCCGGCATTCCAGCCGCAGAGCCGGCACCCACCCGCTGCCAGTACTGGCCAAACTGGTCGTAGCGCCGCCGCTTGTCTGGATCGGAGAGCACCTCGTAGGCTTCGTTGATTTCCTTGAAGCGCTCCTCGGCTGCTTTGTTGCCGGGGTTCACGTCGGGGTGATACTGGCGAGCCAGCTTGCGATAGGCGCGCTTGATTTCCTCGGCAGAGGCATCTCTGCTGACGCCCAGGATCTTGTAGTAATCCTTGAAGTCACTCGCAGCCATAGGCTCACCCCTGCAAGGTTAGGTTAGAGTTTTTCGGGCTATTCTCAAGATATAAGGTTGCAGCTAAAAAAATTGGAGCAGACCCAGAACACGTACAGGCAGAGCGGCGAGATGGCGCTTTACTGTGCTCTTGCTACTTCGGAAACTTTTTGGGCTAGGTCTTGCGTTTGGAGAAGATCCCTTTCTCATCTCGTGTGAAAATTTGCTTGACCTTTTCCCAAGCTTTGAAGAGTGCATGGGTGGAGTTATTGCCCTCTTGTTTGGCTTGGTTGTAGGCTTCCACAAAGGTTTGCTGCGCTTCTTCCGAGAGGTCAGCGCGGATTTCCGGCGAGATGCTCTCTGGGGTTAAGTCTCCCTCTGGCTTACCGGGCAAGTTCAAGTCGGCAATGGAAACTTCCTCTCCGCCAGCACTCTGCAGCAGCAAGTAAATTTCGCCCGACTTCTCTTCCGGTACTTGCACCACCAACAAGAACTCGCCCGCCTGTACCCGGGTTTGGTAGATGGCGGCTTTCTCCTGCGGCATACCCAAGGCAATCAGGGCGGATCCCAGGCCCGCTCCCAGTGCTCCGTACAAAGCGCCGCCCGTTGCCCCCAACAAAGCGGCTCCCAGAGGCCCAGCAGCCACCACTGCCCCCAAAAAGGGAATGAACAGCACCCCCACGCCAGTGAGCAGCCCCAGCAGGGATCCGAACAGGGATCCATAGATGGCCCCATTGGTCAGACCGTCCAGAACCACATCTTTGCGGGTGATAAACCCGGTAATTTTGGCTTCGGTTTGAAAGTTGCGGCCAACAATGGAGATGCGATCGTTGGGAATGCCACGGTTCAAAAGCCGCTGGATACACTCTCGCACCTTGCCCTCTTCTTTGAAGGTGGCGGAAACACACTTTTTGGGAGCTTGGGCAAAAGCGCTCATACGCAATCTCCTGCTGAGTTTTACAGTGCCAAGGCAGGTTTTTTAACCTTTTCCCCATTACTACTCTCATCCATTGTCTCCCCTCATCAACAAAGGATCCAGTCGCAGAATCGCGAACCCCCTGGAGAAATCTCCGTACTGAGGATGCCAACTCTACCCTTACCCCCAGCCTCCTTCCAGGAGAGGGGAGTTGGGATTCAACGCACGCTACTTGCTGCCGGAATGACTGGGGGGTTTGGAGGAGCTACAGCAAGCAGATCCCGGCCATCAAGCCCTGGCAGACCCCCGTCAGGAAGTCTTGATCTAGGGTTTCGAGGGTGTCGCTTGGCTTGTGGTAGTGGGGGTTGCGCAAGAAGGCGGTGTCGGTAACCATAACGGCAGGGTAACCCGCATCCCAAAAGGGGGAGTGGTCGCTCAGGCGAGTGGCAGGTAGGATCAAGCCTCGCTGCCCGGCCAACAACCAACAGCAAGGGATCCCCACTTTCTGAAAATCACGCTGCAGCTTGAGCAGATCCCCCCAGGTGGGCCAGTTGCCGATGAGACCGATGTAATCTCCCCGGTTGGGGTAAAGCTTCTCAAGGCCGGCGGGGTAGCGTTGGGATCCGGAGGTGGGATCCCGGTAGCCCAGCATCTCCAACGACAGCATTAGCCGCAGGGGCTGGCGCTGTTGTCTGAGAAAGCGGGCGTAGGCCCTGCTGCCTATCATCCCCCGCTCTTCCAGGTCGAAGGCCACCAGCCACAGAGGAGAAGGGGCAGGGTCAGCAGCAAAATGGCGGGCCAATTCCAGCAGTACCGCCACGCCGCTGGCGTTGTCGTCGGCTCCAGGGGTGGCCGGGGCAGCGTCAAAGTGGGCTCCCACCAGGATAGGCGGCCGACCCGGGCGGGATCCGGGCAACTTCAAGATCCAGTTGCAGTGCTGGCGGCCGTTGGCCTCAAAGGGGAAAGGCTCCACCGGGCCGCACTCGGAAAGCTGTTTTTGGATATACTGCTCCACCTGCCGGTGGCCCAAGGGCGACCAGTCGGGATCGCGGGGCTGGGCTACCTGGCGGAGATGGGCTTCTAAGCGCCGCTGCAGGTCTTCGCTCCCCACCTCCGGCATCAGTTTTCTACCTCAGAGTGGATGGCTTGGGCGTGAACCTGGCGGGCCAGCTCCAGGCTGAAGTAACTGTGGGATCCTGCCGTTCCCGCCAACACTTGAAAAGGCAGATCAGGCTCTCCCAAATGATCCAGCACCAAAGCTGCCCCAGAAAAATCCTGATCTCGAGTGTAATCGTTAACCGTCACCACGGTGGGGACACCTGCCTGCTGTGCCGAGCGCAGCCCGTTCTCCGAGTCCTCAAAGGCCAGGCACTCCTGGGGATCTAAGCCCATCCGCTCCAAGGTGTAGAAGTAGATGTCCGGAGCTGGCTTCTTGGCGGGAACCACATCGCCGGCAGCGATGACCTCAAACCAGCCCAGGCTCTCCGGCAGGGTCTGCTCCAAGAGGGCCGTCACGTTTTCGGGCGTGGTGGTGGTGGCGATGGCCAGACGGATCCCAGCGGCCCTGGCTTCCTGCAAGAGGCGCTTGACTCCAGGGCGCAAAGGGATCCCTCCTTGGGCCAACAAAGCTGTGTAGTGGCGAGTTTTAGCCTGGTGCAGCCGGGCTATCAGGGCCGTCAGGTCTTCCTCGGCAGGCAGTGGCGGCTGGCAGGTCTCGATGAAGTGGCGAATGCGCTCTTTGCCGCCTGTGATAGCCAGGAGCTGGCCGTAGAGCTCCACCGACCAGTGCCAGTCCAACTCTGCCTCAGCAAAGGCCGCGTTAAAGGCCACGCGGTGCCCATCCCGCTCTGTATCTGCCAGCGTGCCATCCACGTCGAAAATCAAAGCTTGCAGCTCCATCCGGCCAGCCTCTGGTCAAGGGGGCAAGCCACCCTATGCTAGATCCTCTTAGCCGGTTCCTAGGAAGGCCAACAAGATGAGAAAATGAGGCACCGGTTATCCAAGTCTCGCCATGAGCTTTGACTTTGACTTGATCATCATCGGTGCTGGCGTTGGCGGCCATGGCGCGGCGTTGCATGCCGTCGAGTCCGGCCTAAAAACCGCCATCGTCGAGTGCGCCGAAATGGGCGGCACCTGCATCAACCGCGGCTGCATCCCCTCCAAGGCGCTGCTGGCCGCCTCAGGACGCCTGCGGGAACTGCAAAACAGCTCCCAGCTAGGGCTGCAGGTGGGATCCATCCAGGCTGACCGGGAGGCGATTGCCGCCCACGCCACCCAAGTAGTGGAGAAGATCCGCGCCGACATGACCCGCTCGCTGGAAAAGCTGGGGGTAACGATCCTGAGGGGACGAGGCAGGCTGGCAGGGCTGCAAACGGTCGAAGTGCAGGGGGAAGGAGGATCCCAGACCTACACAGCGCGGGACATTATCTTGGCTACGGGTTCTCGACCCCTCGTGCCGCCGGGGATCGAGGTGGATGGCCGCACGGTGTTTACCAGCGACGAGGCGGTGCGGCTGGAGTGGATCCCAGAGCGGCTGGCCATCATCGGCAGCGGCTACATTGGCCAAGAGTTTGCCGACGTCTACACGGCGCTGGGATCCCAGGTCATCCTCATCGAAGCCCTGGAGACGCTGATGCCAGCCTTTGACCCCGACATTGCCCGCCTGGCCCAGCGGGTGCTGATCAAATCCAGGCAAATCCAGACCTACGTAGGGGTTTTGGCCAAACAGGTAATCCCTGGTCAGCCGGTAACCATCCACCTATCCAATGGCGAGACGCTGCAGGTGGATGGTTGTCTGGTGGCCGCTGGGCGGATCCCGGTCTCCGAGGAACTGGGCCTAGCAGAGCTAGGGGTGGAGTTAGACAAGCGCGGCTTTGTGCCGGTGGATAGCCGCATGGCCACGGAGTTGCCCCACCTGTGGGCCATCGGCGATGTGACGGGCAAGATGATGTTGGCCCACGCGGCAGCAGCCCAGGGGAGGGTGGCGGTGGAAAACATCTGTGGACGCCCTGCTTACATGGATTACCTGAGCATCCCGGCAGCAGTGTTCACCCACCCCGAGATGGGCTTTGTGGGGCTAACCGAGCCCCAAGCCAAAGCCGAGGGCTATAGCGTGGGCACGGTGCGCACCTACTTTGGCGGCAACTCCAAGGCCATTGCCTCTGGCGAGACTGAGGGCATGGTGAAGCTGGTCTTCGACAAGGAGACGGGGCTTTTGCTGGGATCCCACATCTTTGGTCCCCACGCAGCGGATCTCATCCACGAGGCAGCCCAGGCCATCGCCCGCCGCGCCACGGTGCAAGAGCTGGCCCGCCTGGTGCATGTTCACCCCACCTTGGCAGAGACGCTGGAGGAGGCCTACCGGCGAGCTGCCCACAGCTTGGCAGTGGCCTAGCCAGCAGGTTTCCCCTCCAGCCCTTGAGAAAGCCATAGGATTGGGAGGGAAGTACGCAGGAGGAAGTCCTCTTGGTTACCGAAGCCGAAATTACACGGGCAGTGCAAGCCCAGTACGAAACCTTCCCCTATCCCCCTGTTCCCTACGACCAGCCCTTTGAGGGCTTTTCCAGCCTGGGCAGCTATACCTTGGCCCAATACGCCCGCACCCGCACCTTGCAAGAGCCCACTGGGGCCAGGTTTTTGGTGGCCGGCTGCGGCACTGGTTGGGAGATGCACGTCATCGCCGCCAGCAACCCCGGATATGACGCCGTGGTAGGGATCGACCTCAGCCGCCCAGCCCTGGAGATTGCCCAGAAGCGGATCAAGTACCACGGCCTGCGCAACTGCTCGGTGCATCATGGGGATCTCATGGATCCCTCCACCTGGCCGGAGGGAAGCTTTGACATGATCAGCTCCTATGGGGTAATCCACCACACCGCCGATCCCGTCAAGGCCCTAAAGAACTTGGCCTCGCGGTTAGCACCCGATGGCGTGATGGCCCTGATGCTCTACAACCGCTCAGGCCGTTGGCATGTCTACCGCATTCGTCGTGCCTTGGAGCTGCTGGGGATTACTCCACCGGCCACCCGGGAAAAGATCGAATTTGTGCGGCAACTGCTGAAGGCAGCTCATCCCAACTCCCTCTTGGCCAAGCACGCCAAGGCCCATGAGGAATACTACCTAGCAGACGAGAACATCGTCGACAACTTCTTCCACGCCAACGACATTCCTTTTGACATCGGCGAAATCCCCGACCTTCTGGCCCAGGCGGGCTTGGAGTTTATCGATGTAGCCCCCTACTTGGACTACTGGAACGCCAAGCCTTTAATTGCTGCTACTCACACCGAGTTCCATCGCCGCTACGAGGCCCTTTCTCGCCTCGACCAGCTACGAGTTATCGAGTATCTGGAGCCTCTTTACCACACGCAAAATCTCTTTTGGTGCTGCCATCAGGGCAAAAAGGTGGCCAGTTGGGATCCTTTTACCCCTGAGTTTTTCCAAAGCTCCCGTTGGCAGCTCAACCCCCTCTTTGTCCAGCACGGCAAAGTGCGCTACTGGGATCAAACCATCCCCTTTTCGGATCTGCTGGGCAAGGTGGATCCGACCCAGATCGCGGCTCAAAAAATGGACATCTTCTGGTCCATTGCTCGCATTCCCGGCAAGATGATCGCCTCCAGCCGCTACCAGGTGGTGGAGCTGTTGTTGCCCCTAGCCAAGCAAGCTCGTTCTGGCGCCGAGATCTTGGCCGACCACGCCGAGAGAGCCGAGCACGTCCTTCGCCTCTTTCGGGAGTGGGAAGCGGATCGGCTAGTGCTGCGAGTTGCTCCCTAACTAACTCCCCCCCTTCCTAAGGAGCTACGAGGCGGGCTGGCGGCCACCCACAATGGCGCGGCAGCGAATGTAGGGCCCGCCGGCATCCACCTTGGCTGGCTGGCCCTTGCCGCAGTGGCCGGATCCGAGATCCCAAAGGAAATCTCGCGACACAGCGTCCACTGACTGCAACACCTCAAAGGCATTGCCGGTGATAGTAACTCCCCGCAGCAGCTCCGCCAGCTTGCCATTGCGAATGCGGTAGGCCCGCTCCACGCCAAACATGAACTCGCCCGTGGAGTCGGCTTGCCCGTTCCTGGCCCCATCCAGGAAGTAGCCGTCGGGGGTGCTGGCGAGGATCTCTTCTAGCGTCTGGGATCCCGGCTCGATGTAGGTGTTGCGCATGCGGATGAGCGGCTCGTCGGCGTACTCCCAGGCGCGGGCATTGCCGGTGGGCTCGACGCCGAAGTGGGCGGCAGTCTCCCGGTTGTGCAGGTAGCTCACCAGGATGCCATTCTGGATGATGGTAGTGGTTTGGGTGGGAACACCTTCATCGTCCACGGGCAGCGTTCCCCCTGCCCCCGGCATAAATTCAGAACGGCCAGAGTCCTTGAGAGTAACCAGTTCGCTGGCCACCCGCTGCCCTAGCTTGCCAGCCGCCACCGAGCCCGCGAGGACGAAATCGGCCTCGACCGTGTGGCCAATGGCTTCATGCACCAGCAGTCCCACGATGGAAGGAGAGAGGATGACGGTGGCCCATCCCCCCTCGGCATAGCCTGCAGAGAGGAGATCCACTGCCGTGGCAGCCGCCTTCTCCGCCATCTGCAAGGGATCCGTCCGAAAAAGGCAATCCCACCCCCCCGTCACGCCAATGGACTCCGTGCCGCTGCTGAGTTGGCCATCGGCCTCAGCCACCGCCTGCACCCGCAATTCGGGGCGCACCAGCCGGAAGGCTACATCCGCCCCATCGGTGGTGACGATGGCTTTCTCCTCGTAGATCTCGTTGTAGGTGCAACTGGCGGAGGTGATGCGAGTGGAGGACTTGCGCGCCTGGGCTTCTGTTTCCAAAGCCAATTGAATCTTCGCCTCGAGTGGCTTGTTGACCACTTCCTCCACCCCGGGCTCGCAGAACTCCCCCTGGGCTAGTTGGACGCGGGGCAAAGCCTTCAGCTTCTGCTTGCGGCAGTTGGCGCTGGCGCGGGCCGCTTGCTGGGCCTCGGCAATGGCCTTGCGAATGGCTGCGGGTGAGAGATCCCCGGTGGCGGCAAAGCCCCAGGTGCCGTCTTCTAGCACCCGTACCCCCACCCCCGAGCGCCGCCGAACTGCCGTGCGCTCAATGCGGCCCTTTTCCGCCGTGACACTGCGAAAGACTTTGCTGTGGTAGCGCAGCTCCACAAAGCCGGAGTAATCCCGGAGGATGTCGCGCAGGAGATCTCGCATGGCAATGAGCAGGGAAGGCCGTACTCAATCCAGCATAGCTTTGTTTTCGGCGGAGTCCTCCGGCTGCCACTTCAGCACCAAGGTAGAAAGGGGGGGCAGGCAGAGATCAAGAGAGTAGGGCAGGTTGTGGTAGGGCCAGTCCTCTGTCCACTTGCCTCCTAGGTTGCCAACGCCGCTGCCCCAGAACTCCACCGCGTCGCTGTTGAGGAGCTCCCGGTAAAACCCCCGCTCCGGCACCCCAATGCGGTAGTTTGGCCAGACCACGGGGGTGAAGTTGCAGACCACCACCAGCCACTCCTTGGGATCCTCCCCATAGCGGATGAAAGAGATAATGCCCCGATGGTCGCTGCAGTCGATCCAGCGGAAGCCTTCTGGCTTGGTGTCTTGGGTGTAGAGAGCCGGTTGCGAGCGCAGCAGCTGGTTGAGAGTGGCTACGTAGTGGCGCAGCTTGGCGTGGGGCTCATACTGCAGCAGCTCCCAGTCTAGATCTGCCCAAACATTCCACTCGTTCCACTGGCCAAACTCCATGCTCATGAACAGGGTTTTCTTGCCAGGGTGAGTGAACATGTAGCCGTAGAGAGCCCGCAAGCTGGCGAACTTGTGCCACAGATCTCCTGGCATTTTGCCCAGCATGTGGCTTTTGCCGTGTACCACCTCATCGTGGGAAAAAGCGAGCATGTAATTTTCGCTAAAGGCATACATGAGGCTAAAGGTTACCAGGTTGTGGTGGAACTGGCGAAACCAGGGATCCATGCGGAAATAATCCAGCATGTCGTGCATCCAGCCCATGTTCCACTTCAGGTTAAAGCCCAGACCGCCCACGTGAGTTGGCCAGGTCACCATTGGCCAGGCAGTCGATTCCTCAGCAATGGAAAGAACACCAGGGTAGTACTTGAAAATAAGGGTATTGAGCTGACGGAAAAAGTCGATGGCCTCTAGGTGTTCCCGACCGCCGTAGCAATTGGGGATCCATTCCTTGCGGTCGTAATCCAGATAGAGCATCGAGGCCACTGCATCCACCCGAATGCCGTCAACGTGGTACTTGTCAAACCAAAAGAGGGCGTTGGCCACCAGATAGTTGCGCACCTCGTTGCGGCCGTAATTGAAAACTAAGGTGCCCCAGCCTTTGTGTTCGCCCTTGCGGGGGTCAGCATATTCGTAGAGGTGGGTACCGTCAAAAAAGGCCAGCCCATGCCCGTCTTTGGGAAAATGCCCTGGCACCCAATCGATAATGACACCAATTCCCTCCTGGTGAGCGCGATCGACAAAGTACATAAAGTCCTGCGGGGAGCCGTAGCGGGAGGTTACGGCGTAGTAGCCGATAACCTGGTAGCCCCAGGAGCCGTCGAAGGGGTGCTCGGCCACGGGCAAGAGCTCGATGTGGGTAAAGCCCATCTCCTTAACGTAGGGGATGAGTTTGTCCGCCAGCTCCCGGTAGGTGAGAAAGCGGGTGTTGGGCTTGCGCTCCACTGGCACCAGGTGGCCATCGGCGGGCGGGTCTTCGGTGGAGGCGTGCATCCAGGATCCCAGGTGGACCTCGTACACCGAAATGGGGGAGCGCAGCGGGTCAGTGGCAGCCCGTTTTTCCATCCACTCCTGGTCATGCCAGGTGTAGGTGTTGAGGTCAACCACAATGGAGCCGGTTTTGGGGCGAACCTCCTGTTGGAAGCCGTAGGGATCCGACTTTTCGTAGATGTCCCCCCAGGGGGCCTTCACCTCGTATTTGTAGATGGCTCCTGGCCCGAGGCCGGGGATAAACAGGACCCAGATGCCGCTTTCGTCTAGGCGCTTCATCTGGTGCTGGCGCCCATCCCAGTGGTTGAAGTCGCCAATAACACTGACGTTGCGGGCATTGGGAGCCCAGACGGCAAAGTGCACTCCCTGAACCCCGTCCACGCTTATGGGGTGAGCGCCCAACTTCTCGTAGATGCGGTGGTGGTTGCCCTCGTTGAAGAGGTAGCGATCCAGCTCGCCGATGTGGTTGACCTTCTCCGGCGGAAAGCGATACGGATCCTCCCATTCTTCCAGGTGTTGGCCCTCCGGATCCCAAACCCGCTGCGCTCGCAAAAAGTAGTCTGGCAGGGGGGTTCCTGGCTCGAAGCGCAGCTCAAACAGGGTTTCTGGATGCAGCGGCTGCATGGGGTGGGCCTGCCCAGTGGCACGTTCCACCAGCCAAACCTGCCGCGCGTTAGGCACCAAGGCACGCACCAGCCAGAAGGACACCTCCCCCTGCTCTATCTGCTGCGGCCCCAAAACAGCATAGGGATCCTGCCATTGGTTGGTAACAAACTGAACCACTTGCTCGGCAGACAGGAGAAAGCCCATGGCAACCCCCAGCAGACCCTTGATCTCAGTCTAACGACGGCTGGCTACCGCTCTAGCTCGAGCGTCCCCGCTAGGAGTTCTCCAGCTTGCCTTGACATTATCCTCCTCGAGAACCAGCTCCCAAGAAAGCAGGAGCCAAGCGCTTTCTCCTGGAAGGGAGAACTTGCTAGAGTGAGACGGGCAATCCCTTTCCAAGCTGGGTTGGTCAGCCTGTTCTGTTTTTCAGGTTCTGAGGATTTATGGCTATCCTGCTGTTGAGCAAACCTATCCTGGCTGTTAGCATCTTTGGCATGGGCCTGCCAGAGCTGGCGGTGATTGGGCTGATCGCAGTAGTGGTGTTTGGCCCCAAGAAGCTGCCAGAGTTGGGCAGCGCCCTTGGCAAAGCCTTGCGCAGCTTTAAGGAAGAGATGAATAACCCCAGCCGTGAGGAGGAGTCTCCTGCCAGCGCCGAGAAGCCAAAGGCAGAGAAGGTGCCTGAAAAGGATGCCGCCTAGGTATGACCTATCCGCATCGATGGCTGTCTTTGTAGCTGGCTGATCCCCCCTTGGACGTCGAAGTCCCTGCCTGCCCTACCTGCACTCTAGGGATCCCCCTTCTTCCCTTCCATTGGCGGCAGAGATCCAGGTGTCCCACACGCCTCTAGGAGTGATACCCTGAGGAAAAGTGTAGGATTACAACCGGAGCAACTGCCATGCTCAAGTGCACCACCCGCCACATTCACATCTTTGCTGGCGAGGTGACGGCTGATAACCGCTTGGTGCCCCGCGACGATGTGCTGACCCTCGATGTGGATCCCGATAACGAGCTAGTCTGGAACGACGCTGCTCTGCAGAAGGTCTATGCCCGCTTCGAGGAATTGGTGGAGGAGTACCGAGGCCGGGATCTGACGGAGTACAACCTGCGGCGCATCGGATCTGAGCTGGAACACTTCATCCGCTCCCTGCTTCGGCAAGGGGAGATTGCCTACAACCTGCAAGGGCGCACCCTCAACTACAGCCTAGGCTTTCCCCAGATCCCTGCGGAAAAAGTTGTGGATCAGTACATTCCCAAAAGCTAGCTTCTTTCCCCTTCCCCATTAGCTGTTATCGGAGTCCAGCCCATGTCTGGAGAACCTACCCCCGCCCAGGAGACTACCGCCGAAGTCGCCAAGCCTGCTGAGGAAGCAACCCGCCCTTCCAAGGCTGCTGCAAAAAAACCCGCCAAAGAAGTCAAAGAAGAAAAACCCTTCGAGCAACTGATTACAGAAGAGGTGATCCCGGCGGCCATTGCCGCTTTTCAAAAACGCGGCGTCCACGATTTGCAGTTGCGCCTGGAAGGCAAGACGCTGATTGGCTCCTTTGCCGGCGGCCAGAAGCAGTTTAGCGTCCTCTTTGCCGAGGGATCCCTAAACGGCCGTAAGTTCTTCCGCTGCACTACTGCAGGATCCCCGGCCAGCACTCTCGAGTCTTTTATGATCGACGAGCGCCGCGTCGATGTGCCCTTGTTTGTGTTCTACTTGGTGCAGCGCCTCTACGCCCAGCAGTGGTATTGAGGGAGCCCCTGGCCAACCCTGTGGATCCCGCCAGCGGGATCCTTTTTTAGCCTTGCGGGAGATCTGCTCACAAGGGGGGAGGGATTATTTTGTGAAGAAAGGTAAGGCGATGCTGCAGGGGATTGCGAAATGTACATCGTGCAGATTGCGTCGGAATGTGCCCCAGTCATCAAGGCAGGTGGGCTGGGGGATGTGGTGTACGGCCTCAGCCGGGAGCTAGAAGTGCGGGGGCACTGCGTCGAGCTGATTCTGCCCAAATACGACGTCATGCGCTACGACCAAATCTGGGGCCTGCACGACGCCTACCGCGACCTCTGGGTGCCCTGGTATGGCGGGGCTATTCACTGCTCGGTGTACTGCGGCTGGGTGCATGGCCGCCTTTGCTTTTTCATTGAGCCCCACTCCAGCGATAACTTTTTTAACCGCGGCTGCTACTACGGCTGCCCAGATGACAACATGCGCTTTGCCTTTTTCAGCAAGGCTGCCCTGGAGTTTCTCCTCAAAAGCAACAAGCGCCCCGACATCATCCATTGTCACGACTGGCAGACAGGCCTGGTGCCGGTGCTGCTGTTTGAGATTTACAAGTACCACGGCATGGAAAACCAGCGGGTGTGCTACACCATTCACAACTTTAAGCATCAGGGCTTTGGGGGGCCGGAAATTCTGTGGGCCACGGGACTCAATCGCGAGCCCTATTACTTCCACTACGACCGCCTGCGCGATAACTTCAACCCTTTTGTCCTCAACTTTATGAAAGGGGGGATTGTCTTTTCCAACTTTGTAACAACAGTCTCACCCACCCACGCCCTGGAAGCACGATTTGGCGACTACGGCTATGGACTGGGACACACGCTCTACTTGCACCAGCACAAGTTTCGCGGCATTTTAAACGGCGTTGACTACGACATTTGGAACCCCGAGATTGACCGTTTTATCCCTTTTCAATACACTGCACAGACTTTAGAAAACAAGGCCAAAAACAAGAAAGCCCTGCGGGAGCGGCTATGGCTACGCGATGTTGACAAGCCTATTGTGGCCTATATCGGGCGGCTAGATGAGCAAAAGGGCGTACATCTGGTGCATCATGCCATCTATCGCTCCTTGTTTAAAAATGCTCAGTTTGTCCTGCTGGGATCCGCCACCGAGCCAGGAATTGGCGCCTGGTTTGCCCATGAGAAACGTTACCTCAACGACAACCCCGATGTTCACATCGAGCTAGCTTTCAACGAAGAGCTCTCCCACCTCATCTATGCGGGGGCAGATATCCTCGTGGTGCCCAGCCACTACGAACCCTGCGGACTGACGCAGATGATTGGCTTAAAGTACGGCACAGTGCCCGTGGTGAGAGGGGTAGGCGGCCTGGCGGATACGGTTTTCGACCGCGACTACGACACTCGCAAATTGCCGGAGCAACGCAATGGCTACGTGTTCTACCACACAGATCACGCGGCTCTGGAGTCGGCGCTGGATCGGGCCATTGACCTGTGGTACACCGCTCCCGACCAGTTTCGCCAGCTGCAAATCCAGGGCATGAGCTACGACTACTCCTGGAACTACCCCGGCAAAGAATACCTAGAGATCTACGAGTTCATTCGTCACCGCTGATCCAGCCAGCGATCCCCAGCGATCCCCGCCCTTGACCGCCAAGGGGGAAATGCTGGACGATAGGTAGCGATCCCGCTCTTTTTTATTGCCCAGGAAGGCGAGCTTACTCCGCTATCTTCTACCTATGAGTTTGGGTTATCTTGCCCTGGTACTCCACGCGCACCTGCCCTTTGTGCGCCACCCCGAGCAGGACTTTGTGCTGGAAGAAGAATGGCTCTACGAAGCCATTACCGAGACCTATGTCCCGCTGCTGCACATGTTTGAGGGGCTCCGGAGAGATGGCATTGACTTTCGCCTCACCATGTCCCTGACGCCACCTCTGGTGTCGATGCTGCGGGATCCCTTGCTGCAGGAGCGCTACGACCACTACCTCAGCAAGTTGGAAGAGCTAGCCCAACTGGAGTACGACAAGAATGCCCACAACGGCCACATTCGCTACCTGGCGGAGCACTACATCAAGCAATTTGCCATGGTGCGGGATCTCTGGGAGCGGTACGACCGGGATCTGGTGCAGGCCTTCAAGCAGTTTCAAGACAGCGGCAACCTGGAGATCATCACCTGTGCCGCTACCCATGCCTACCTGCCCCTGATGCAGATGTATCCCCAGGCAGTCTGGGCGCAGTTGATAGTAGCCTGTGAGCACTACAACGAGCACTTTGGCCAATGGCCGCGGGGGGTCTGGCTACCCGAATGCGCCTACTACCAGGGGTTGGAGCGGATGGTGGCCGATGCTGGGCTGCGCTACATGATTACCGACGCCCACGGCCTGCTATATGCCAAGCCACGGCCCCGCTACGGCATGTACGCCCCCATCTTTACCGAGACCGGCGTTGCCGTCTTCGGTCGCGACCACGAGTCTTCCCAGCAGGTGTGGTCGGCGGAGGTAGGCTACCCTGGGGACCCCGTCTATCGCGAGTTCTACAAAGACCTGGGGTACGAGGCCGACTACGAGTACATCAAGCCCTACATCATGCCCAATGGCCAGCGGAAGAACACCGGCATCAAGTACCACCGCATCACCGGGCGCAACCTGGATCTGGGGCAAAAGGAACTCTACGATCCCTACTGGGCGCGAGAGAAAGCAGCCGAACATGCCGGCAACTTCATGTTCAACCGCCAACGGCAAATCGAGTACTTGTCCAGCGTCATGGGGCGTCCGCCGTTGGTGGTGGCTCCCTACGATGCCGAGCTCTTCGGTCACTGGTGGTATGAGGGACCCTGGTTTTTGGATTTCCTCATCCGCAAGAGCCACTTCGACCAAAATACCTATCGCATGACCCACCTGGCGGAGTACCTGCGGGAGAACCCTACCCACCAGGTGTGCAAACCTGCTCAGTCTAGCTGGGGGGCGCGCGGCTTCCACGAGTACTGGCTCAACCCCACCAATGCCTGGATCTATCCCCACCTCCACAAGGCTACCGAGCGCATGATTGAGCTGAGCCGCCGTGAGCCCGCCGATGACCTAGAGTGGCGAGCCCTAAACCAGGCAGCGCGGGAGCTGATGCTAGCTCAATCCTCGGACTGGGCTTTTATCATGCGCACGGGGACGATGGTTCCCTACGCGGTACGCCGCACCAAGTCTCATCTACTGCGCTTTAACCACCTCTACGAGAAGATTCAAGCGGGTCAGTTTCGGCGGGAAAAAGTTACGCCCGAAGATGAGCAGTGGCTGGCCAAGGTGGAATATATGGACAACATCTTCCCCAATATCAACTACCGGGTTTACCGGCCGCTCTAGAGTGCCCAGAAGGGCTGGAGTTCCAACCACCCCCAGCTAAAGCCGGGGATCTCTGCAGGGATCCCTGGCTCTAGAGCTTAGCGCCGCACTCGGGGCAGAACTTGTGCGAGCTGGGGTTCTTAGCGCCGCAGTTGGGGCAATAGATCAACTCGGCAGCCTGCTCCAGTTGCCGCTTTTCCGGCAGGCCAATCATCTGGTAGTTGGCTTTGCCAGCAGGCACCATTGGGTAGCAGTTCTCATCCCGCTTGACCACAAAATCAGCCACTACTGGCCCCTCATGGCGCAGCATCTCCTGGATAGCGTCGTCCACTTGATCGGGGTGATCGACGCGCATGCCCTTGATACCAAAGGCTTCGGCCAGCTTGACAAAATCTGGCATGCCCGCCGCCATATCGGAGTGAGAATAGCGCTCGCCGTGGAAAGCCTGTTGCCACTGCCGCACCATGCCTTGCCAGCCGTTGTTGATAATGGCCACCTTAGTGGCAATGCCGTACTGGGCCACCGTGCCCAGCTCCTGCATATTCATCTGGAAGCTGGCATCGCCACTGATGCAGATGACTTCCTCGTGAGGCAGGGCCACCTTGACTCCTATGGCTGCTGGAAAGCCGTAGCCCATGGTGCCTAAGCCGGCGCTGGAGATCCAGCGGCGGGGTCCAGTGCGCAGAAACTGGGCCGCCCACATTTGGTGCTGACCCACATCAGTGGTGTAGTAGGCGTGGGGAGCATGGCGCCGAAACGCCTCAATGACCTGCTGCGGGGCGATCACGCCCTCATAGGAGGGCACCTGCAAGGGGTACTCCCGTTTCCAGCGCTCGATCCGCGCCAGCCAAGCTTGCGTTTGGCCAGGGGTGTAGGGCATTTTGCTTAGCTGCGCCAACAGCTCCACCAAAACGGTGCGCACATCTCCCACAATCGGCACGTCAGGGACGCGGTTTTTGCCCACCTCCGCTGGGTCGATATCGACGTGGATAACTTTGGCATGCTTGGCGAATTCGTCCAGCTTGCCGGTTACACGGTCGTCGAAGCGAGCTCCAAGGGCAATGAGCAGGTCGCACTCGGTAACAGCAAAGTTGGCGTAGGCCGTGCCATGCATGCCCAGCATCCCCACTGAGAGGGGATCATTCTCATCAAAGGCCCCCTTGCCCATGAGGGTGGTGGTTACCGGGATCTGGTAAGTGTGGGCCAGCTCCGCAATCTCAGCATGGGCTCCGGAGATGATGGCCCCGCCGCCCACGTAGAGCAAGGGTCGCTTGGCCTGCAGGATCAGTTTGGCTGCCGCGTGGATCTGGCGAGGGTTGCCCCGCACAGTGGGCCGGTAGCCGGGGATATTGACCTCACTGACCGGCTGGTAGTCGAACTCTTCCAGGCCCACATCTTTGGGGATGTCGATCAACACTGGACCGGGTCGCCCCGTGCTGGCGATGTGGAAGGCCTCGGCCACAATCCGGGCCATCTGCCGGGGGTCGCGCACCACGTAGGAGTGTTTGACAATGGGCAGGGTGATGCCAAAAATGTCAGTCTCCTGAAAGCCATCAGTACCAATCAAATGGCGGGGCACCTGGCCAGTAATGGCCACCAGAGGCACAGAGTCCATCATGGCGTTGGCGATGCCTGTCACCAAATTGGTTGCCCCCGGCCCCGAGGTGGCAAAGCACACCCCCACCTTGCCGGTAGCGCGGGCGTAGCCATCGGCAGCATGGGCAGCGGCCTGTTCGTGGCGGACTAGGAAATGCTTGAGTAGCCCTTGGGATTCGGCCTTGTACAGCTCGTCGTAAATGGGCAGGATCGCTCCTCCCGGATAGCCGAAAATGTGCTGCACCCCATGGCGATGTAAGCTATCCACCAGTGCGTAGGCCCCTGTTGCCACGATGTCCTCTCCCCCCTACCGAGCGTTCAACCTGGAGCGCCTGCATCAGAAGACTGGCCAGCTTTTTAATTCAATTCAACAGTCTAGCAGGGGTTTGCTCTGGGGCTCTGCTTGGGGGTGGATCTCTGTAAAGACGGCGTCTGCCGCGCTCTGGATAGAAGAAGGTAGCCGCTAGCCCCCTAGCTTGTTGGCGAGGTTGCCCCATGAGGCAAACTCCCGCAAAGCTGGCCAGCAGCTATCCCCCTAGGAGCTTGAGCACCGACTGGGATCCCCTGCCGTCAATCCATAGCGGGCTAGAAAACGGGGCAAATCAATCACCTGACAGGTATAGGATCCCTGCATCACCAGTCGCCCCTGCTGGGTGATCTCTGCCTGAAACTGAACGCGCCTTCCCTCCACAGCCACGACTTCAACCTCAACCTGCAAGGGATCCCCCACTACCGCCGCTGAGCGGTGTTCCAGGGCAAAGCGGATCCCGACGGCAGCTTCTTCTGCCTCGTAGAAGGGCTGCAAGGTGGTGTGGCCACATCGCTCGATCAGCGCCAACAGAGCCGGAGAGGCGATGACCTGCACACCGGGATTGCCCAGGGCCTCTGCCGTGTGCTCAGGGCCAGGGATCCCTTGCCAAGTGCCACGGGTGCCAAGGGGAACGGGTTTCACGGAAAAAGACGCAGCACAGAAGCGCTGGGAGGGGGAGCGCTGTCCTCGCGATATTTTACAGCCCCAAGCCACTGAGGCAGTAGCAAAGATAAGCTGGAAGGAGGCAGCAAGGGGGCGTTCATGTCCTCAGGACCCTACAAATTCGATCTCTTCCTGCGCTACCACCGCGCCCAGACCCGCTGGGTACGGCAACTGGCCGAGCGGCTGGACCAAGAGGGGTTCAAGGTCTGGTTCGATCGCTGGATGCTGCAACCCGGGGATAACCGCAAGCTGGAACTGCAACTGGCCATCGAGCAGTGCCGCTGGATTGGGGTGGTGGCCTCGCCGGAGTTTGTTGCCAATCCCTGGCCCCGAGATGAGCTCTACAGTGGCTTCTCCCACGCCCCGCCCCGGCAAAACCAGCGTCTCTTGACCCTGCTCCACACGCCCACTGAGCTGCCTCAGCCCCTGGCAGAAGCGCCGCTGGTGGATTTTAGCGGCTCTGAGGAAGACCCGGTGCTGTTTGAGTACCGGGCCCGCGAGCTGATGCACTTTTTGGACCCCAGCTTTCCCGCCCCTGGGGATCTCCAGCGATTTCGGCTGCACTACCGCCGCCGTGAGGAACCTCCTGAGGATGAGGAAGTGCGGGGGTTCCAAGCTTTTCTACGAGCCATTCAGCTAGCCATCCTGCGCATTGCCACCGGCGAACTGCCTTCCGCCACGCCAGAGGAAGGGGCACGCAAGATTGCCATTTTGCAATTTCTTCAGCGCCTGTTTCAGTGGAATAGCGCCGATATCCAGTTTGAGCGAGCGGAGGAGTGGCGCAAGCGAGGCAACCTAACCGAGGCTCTAGCTGCCTACGACCGCGCCTTGAACATGGATCCCAACTTTGCCCTGGCCTGGAGTCGGCGCGGCGACGTGTTGGTGCAGTTAGGCCGCTACCGCGAGGCAATCGACAGCTACCACGGATCCCTGAGCATTAACCCCTATGACGAGGAGACGCGGCTGCGCTTGGCCCTAATTCTGGGGCGCCTGGGCCAGTACAAAGCGGCGGTGGTCAACTACGACAGGGTGCTGGAGAGCAACCCCGAAGATGCCTTGGCCTGGCACAATCGCGGCATTCGTCTGCTGCAACTCAAACGGCCAAAGCTGGCCCTCAACAGCTTGAACAAGGCGTTGCGACATAACCCCAAGCAACCCCGCAGCTGGTTGGCGCGTGGGATTGCCCTGCGACGGCTGCGGCGGCCCAGTGCAGCGGCGGCCAGTTTTGCCCGGGTCTTGAAGCTCAATCCCAGGAGCGCGCGGGTCTGGCGCTACCAAGGGAATGCTCTGCTCCACTGCCAGCGGCTGCGCTCAGCCATTGAGTGTTACAAGCGCTCGCTGCGACTGCGCCGTCGGGATCCCGTGACGCTATACAACTTGGGCGTGGCCCTGTTGCGCCTGGGGCAGTACCGGTTAGCCAGCAAAGCCCTGGAACGCGCCCTGCGCTATGACCCTGACAACCCCAAAGGCTGGTATGCCCGCGGCGTGGCTTTCCAGAAATTGGGCTACCTCAAAGAGGCCTGCATCCACTTCGAGGAGGCCCTGAAGATCCAGCCAGAGAACTTTCCGGCCCGCTATGCCCTGGCGGCGGTTCTGCAAGCGTTGGGGCAGTACGAGGCTAGTTTGGAGCAGTTCCAACGCCTACTGCAGCAGCGTCCTGGCAGCGTAGCCTGCTGGTTTGGCCAGATCACAAGCCTGCGGCGCTTGGGTCGGCTGGAGGAGGCCCTTGCTGCCAGTCAGCAGAGAACCAGCCTCAATGAGCAGGATCCCTGGGGCTGGTTTGCCTTAGGGCTGGTCTATGGCGACCTGAAAGAGGCAGAAAAAGCGGTGGAGGCCTACTCGCGGGTTTTGCTGCTGACCCCCGAGGACGCAGTGGCCCTCAACAACCGCGCCTGGGAAGCCCTGAAGCTGGGGAAATTGGAGCTGGCTTTAGCCGACGCCCAACGGGCCACAGAACTGGAGCCCCAGCGGCCTGCCTTTTGGCATACCTTGGGGCTAGCCCAACTGCGGACTGGCCAGCGGGAAGCGGCCCAGGCTAGTTGGCAGCGCTGCCTAGAGCTAGACCCCCAGTTTCAGCCCGCCCAAGCGGCGCTGCAGGAGTTGGCTCTTGTCAATCCCGCCGCGAGCCCTGCCCCTGCGGCAATGCCAGGTTCAGCCTTGCCAGCGCTGGAGACCCTCAGCCCTCAAGAAGAACTGCCCACCCCTGTGCAGCAGCCAGTAGGCAGAGCTGGACTTTTAGGTGTGAAAGGGAATAGCGAGCAGGGGCAACAGCGCCAACCCTAGCCAACCCCAACTCTCCCGAGACGGCGAGGGCCCGGAGACCTCAGGCCCTTTGGGCTGCAGCAAAGCCTCAATGCGCTCTTGCAGGCGCCCTCCTGGAGGGGGGTCCATTTCCAGGGCAAAGCCAACCCAGGCATTTGACGGCTGCTGTCCCCTCCCATAGCTCACCACCTGCAGCAGCGCCTCTCCCAGCACCAAGGGATCCACCCGCTGGGCTGCCCAGCGATCCGCTCGCAGTTCCCGCAGGGTCAGCAACTCCTGCCAGAGAAGCTCCGTATTCGGCAGCCAAGCGCTAAGGCGGCGCAGCCAGCCCACCGCCAACATCCACAGGGTATCGCGGTAGTGGCGATGGGCCTCTTCGTGGATCAGCACTGCCCGCAGGTGTTCTTCATCCAACTGCTGCAGCAGGCCGCGGCTAACTACCAGTTGCGAGTTCCACACGCCTACCTGAGCGGCAAAAGGGATCTCCAAGTCCAAAACGTAAGCCGAAAAGCCACACAAATTCACCTGCGCCAGGGCCTGCCGGTGGGCGCGTTGACAGGAGCACCAGTACTCCCCAATCCAGCGCAGGGCCAAGCCTGCGGCCGCCGCCAGTACCAACAGCGCACAGCCGTAGGAAAACCACCCTCCCGCTCCAGCCATTTGTCCCCGTGGCCCCATCCAGGCCAAAGCCAGGGCGGTTGTTAGCAAAAACAGGGGCGGCAGCAAGAAGTGGATCCAGGCCCACTGCCAGCGCTGCGCCCAGGAGCCCGCCCTATCTAGCCGCACTTGGGCTCGCCACAGCCAACTGAAGGCCAAGCCCAACAGCAACAGGCCCAGGTGGCTCACTGGGGATCCCTCCTAGCCTGGCGGGCTGCTCGCAGCCGTTCGGCAATCGCCTGCAACTGGGAAACACTGGCCTGATCCAGGCTGTCGGCAAAGGCGGCCACGGTGTCTGGGTCGCTCACCGCCAAAAACTGCTGCAAGTGGGCAAAGGCTCTTAGGCTAGCAGCTTCCTGGCGAGAGAGACGGGGCCGCCACAGCATTGGCAAAGACCGCCCCTCGGCATCGGTGCGCCGCTCACAGCTTACCCAGCCCTTTTGGCTCAGGCGCCGCAAAACGGTAGTTACCGAGGCATAAGCCAGCTCCCGATCCGGGTCGGCCAGAATGCGCTCGTGGATTTGACGAGTGCTGGCACTGCCGAGATCCCAAAGGATTTCAAGGATCTCCGACTCCAGAGGGCCCAGTGACAGTTGCTTGGGACGATGCTTTGGCAACATGATCCCCTGCCTGAGAAGGGGCACTTAGTCCAGGCTAGCTTAAGCCTCGGCAGCGCCCTTCCTTCCTGAACAAGAAGTCTATAGAAAGGCTCAGGGGGCACTCTGGAGAGTGCCGTCTTCTGTTAGGAAGCGAGGGCTTAGAAAAGGACGCAGCGCCTGGGGAATGCGGATCGAGCCGTCTGGCTGCTGGTGATTTTCCAACAGAGCGGCTAGAGTCCGTCCCACCGCCAAACCGGAGCCATTGAGGGTGTGGACGAAGTGGGTACCCTTTTGCCCAGCCTCTTTGTAGCGCAGGTTGGCGCGGCGGGCTTGGAAATCCCAGCAGTTGGAGCAACTGGAGATCTCACGGTAGCGGTTTTGGGAGGGGAACCACACTTCCAGATCGAAGCAGCGGGCCGCCGAAAAACCGAGATCGCCGGTACACAGCTCCACCACCCGGTAGGGCAGCTCCAGCATCTGTAAGATGGCCTCAGCATCCTGCACGAGTTTTTCGTGCTCGGCCTCCGATTGCTGGGGATGGGTAATCTTGACCAGCTCCACCTTTTGAAACTGGTGCAGCCGGATTAGGCCCTTGGTGTCCCGGCCATAGCTGCCGGCTTCGCGGCGAAAGCAAGGTGTGTAGGCACAAAAATAAAGCGGCAGACGTTCGGCCGGAATCACCTCATCCCGGTACAGGTTCGTGAGGGGCACTTCTGCCGTTGGGATTAGCCAGAGGTCGTCCTCAGCACAGCGAAAGCTCTCTGAGGCAAACTTGGGCAGTTGCCCTGTCCCCTCTAAGGCGGCGCTGTTGACCAAAAAAGGAGGGATCACCTCGGTGTAGCCAGCGGCAATGTGGCGCTCCAGCATCATGGCAATCAAAGCCCGCTCCAGAGCTGCTCCTGCCCCTACCATGGCCACAAAGCGGCTCTGGGCTACCTTGACGGCACGGCCAACCTCCAAGAGGCCCAGCTTCTCGGCAATCTCGTCATGGGGAAGAACGGGGTGGTTAGGTTTTAGCGCATCCCCCCAGCGGCGCACCTCCACGTTTCCCGTCTCATCCTGGCCCACTGGCACGTTGGGTAAGGGCAGATTGGGCAGGGTGAGGAGAAGAGTCCGTATCTCCTCCTCCAGCTCCCGCTCCCGCTGCTCCAGCTGGGCAATCTCAGCCTTGAGATCTGCTCCTTGCTGCCGCAGGGCCGTCACTTCCGCTCCCTGGGGATCCGCCCCCTGCCGGATGAGCTCGCCCACTTTCTTGCCCAGGCTGTTGCTTTCGGCCTGCAGAGCAACGCGCCGGGTCTCCAACTGGCGCCGCTTGCCATCCAGCTCTAGGATCCTGTCCAAATCGGCGACGGCCCCGCGCTTGTTCAGGGCTTGGCGCACTTCTTCCGGGCGATCCCGCAGCAGCTTTAGATCCAGCACAAGACCTGCCTAGCAAGAACTTCTTACTTTTTCAGCCAGCTAAACATGGCCCGCAGCTCCTTGCCCACTTTCTCAATGGGGTGCTCGGCCTCGCGGCGGCGCATCGCAGTCAACACGGGTTTACCTGCCTGGTTTTCTAGGACAAACTCGCGGGCAAACTGGCCACTTTGGATCTCAGCAAGGATGCGCTTCATCTCGGCACGGACTTGCTCCGTGATGACGCGGGGGCCACGGGTGTAGTCGCCGTATTCTGCCGTGTTGGAGATGCTCTGGCGCATTTTCTCCAGCCCCCCCTCGACGATGAGATCCACAATTAACTTAACTTCGTGCAGGCACTCGAAGTAGGCCAGCTCCGGCTGATAGCCTGCTTCCACCAACGTCTCAAACCCCGCTTTGATCAGGGCCGTAAGGCCGCCGCAGAGCACCACTTGCTCGCCGAAGAGATCGGTCTCGGCCTCTTCCCGAAAGGTGGTCTCGAGGATGCCAGCTCGAGTGCCGCCAATTGCCTTGGCATAGGCCATGGCCCGCTCCCGCGCCATCCCGGAGGCATCCTGATAGACAGCAAAGAGACAGGGAACCCCCTGCCCCTCTAGGTAAGTGCGCCGCACCAGGTGACCAGGGCCTTTGGGAGCCACCATGATGACATCGATATCCGGGGGGGGTTGAATCTGGCCAAAGTGGATGTTGAAGCCGTGGGCAAATAGAAGCACCTTGCCCGGCCGCAGATGGGGGCGGATCTCGCTTTGGAAGACAGCCTTTTGGACTTCATCCGGCAAGAGGATCATCACCCAGTCAGCGGCAGCAGCTGCATCGGCCACCGTCTTGACGGTCAACCCCTCCTGCTCGGCTTTGGGCCAAGAGGGGCTGCCGGGGTAGAGGCCGACGAGGACGTTGACACCGCTGTCGCGCAGGTTGAGAGCGTGGGCGTGCCCCTGGCTGCCGTAGCCAATGATGGCCACCGTCTGGCCGTTTAGGAACTCTAGGTTGGCGTCGGTATCGTAGTAGAGGCGAGCCATACTTAGGCTGGGTAGGGAGTAGCTGCGTTTGAACTAGGATACCAGGATGGCAGGGAAAAACAGAGCAGGTTCAGTGGCCATAGTGAACGGTCTTCACCCACCTCAGCCGTTTGGGTTGCACACACATCCGAGCCGTGGTGACAATCATAACCGGCAGCCAGTGGAGCATGTAGAGCAACCCCAGGACCGTACGCCACCACAGTTGCCGCCCGCGTAGCCCCTCCACCTGGCGTAGGCCGCGATAGAAGGCCAGGGTCAGGGATCCCATGACCAGAGCGTTCAGGGGAAGCAGCACTGAGGAGTGGCCCGTCAACAGCACCCAGAGGGTATCGGGAACCAAAGCCATGGGCAGCAGATACTGGGAGATAAAGAAAGCCCAGAGATCAACGGTCTTGGCCATGCCTAGGCGACCGCTGAGGACCCCTGGCCAATAGTCAAGGTAACGCTGGTAACCCCCTTCTGCCCAACGACAACGCTGGTACCAAAGGCTTTTCCAAGAGGTAACCCCCTCTTCGACAATAGCGGGCTCGGTGAGGAAGGCAATATCCACCCCTGCCAGGTGGAGCTTCAAGGTGAGATCCAGGTCGTCGGTGAGGGTGCTTTCGTTCCAGCCGCCGCACTTTTCCAGAACATCCCGCCGTACCAATTGGCCGTTGCCCCGCAGTTCGCCAATACCCCCGATGAGTACCCGCTGCTGTTGCAAGTAGGCATCGGAGGCCATCTCTGCCACCTGGCCCAGCGTCCAGAAGTTGACGTCGGGGTTGCTCAGGGCTTTGCGCACCTGTACAGCACCTACTGCCCGCCGACCAGGACGAGGAGGCTGAGCAAATAAAGGCAGGGTGCGAACCAGTAGATCCGAGGGCACAATGGCGTCGGCATCACAGACAAGGATAATCTCTCCCTGGGTCAGGGGGAGGACCTCGTTGAGGGCGCCAGACTTGCCGCCCCCTCGCCCTGGGGGCCGCCGGTAAACTCGGAGGTGCGGCAGCCATTTTTGGGCCTCCTGCAGGATGTCTGGGGTGGCATCGCTGCTGGCGTCATCAATGGCCCAGAGCTCTAGATGGCTGCGAGGGTAGTCCAGCTGGCTAAGGCTGTGCAGCAGCCGCGGTAGCACAGCGCTCTCGTTTTTGGCCGGGATCAGCACCGTTACCCGCGGCAGAGGTGGCTCCTGCAAGGCCAAAGCCTCTGAGGGAAGGTTGGGAGATCCCTTGTCAACCTCGTCTCTAGCTGGGGTTTCCAGGGGGTGAAGCCGTAAGGGAGGCGGCGGGTCTGCCGGCTGCAGGCGAAACAGGCGGTTGACGTGGATAACCATGAAGGTAGCTAGGCCAACAGTAAGCCAACGGGCCACGGCTACCTGATGCATCAGGCTCACTACCCCCCACACCATCGCTAAAACTAGCAGAGCTTTAAGCCGGCGGCGCTGGGCTGAGGTGAGCAACCACTCGGGGAGATCCAGATCCTCTAGGGGAACCGCCTCTGACCAGACAAACTCAGACATGGGGAGTATCTTGTCGAACAGCTTTGCCCAAATCAACCGGCTTGCCTAAACCTAGGCCTGGCGGCTGTTCAGAGGTCGTTAATAGTCACCACCGGGTTGCCACCGAGTTGGGCTGAAAACCTAAGCTCCTGGGCTGCCACCCCTGCAGCAAGGGATCCCTCCTGCCCCAATGGGGAGCTCATGGGTTGCCGCGAATTTCCTTGATGACCCCATCTTCAAGCAGGATCTCCACCTGCATTTTCTGAATCAGATTGTCTCCCTTTTGCACGTAGAAGAAGCTCTCCACGCTGCCCTGCAGCACCTCCTGGTTCAGTTCCAGGTCGCTCA
The DNA here is from genome assembly GCF_047462135.1 of Synechococcus sp. O70.2. NCBI lineage: Bacteria > Bacillati > Cyanobacteriota > Cyanophyceae > Synechococcales > Synechococcaceae > Synechococcus > Synechococcus sp. O70.2. Next base: position 61,883 of record NZ_JANSIS010000002.1, on the reverse strand, counting down.
GTTGGTTGAGCTGCTGGAGCAACTGGTTTTTCTGATCCAGGAGCCTAACCTTTTGCTCGTTCACGCGGCTTTTCACTGCTTCCACCTGCTGGAGCACCTGAGGGCTATTGGGGTTAGGGCTTTGCTTTTCGATTTCGGCAATGGCCCGCTTACCCTGAAACTCCAGTTGCTGTATCTGAGCATCGGTGGCTTCAATCTGCCGCTCCAATTGCTCCCGCATTTCTTTCTTCCAAAGGGGGGTGACCACCACCTTGACAGGGATGGTGCGCTTGAGCAGTAACTGAGTGCCGTTGCCGACGTTGTTTTCTTCCATAAGACCTATGCCAGGCAGATGACCAAGCAGACGGGGAAATCTCCCCTCAAAAACTCTGGACTTGGGGAAGAGAAGCTCAACCGACTAAATCCTCTCCTGCTGAGCCGGCGAACTCACCTACTTTATCCTACCGGCTGGGATCCCTGCAGTAAAGTCTGGGCTGGGGGCAATGGCAGCTTTGGTTAAGGATCTTGAAGGTCGCTGCCCTGCGGCGGCGCGAAGTCAGTTAGCGTGAAAGACGGTGTTCTCGGATTTTGCAGCAGTCATGAGCGAACTGGCCTCAACTCCCTGGCAACCCTCGGCAGGGGCTGCCCAGCCAGTGCGGATCGCCTCCCGCAAAAGCGAGCTGGCTTTGGCCCAGACCTACTGGGTAATGGGACAGTTGCAGGCCCACCATCCAGGATTGCCGCTGGAGCTGCACACGCTTTCCACCCAGGGAGACATCATCCTAGATGTGGCGCTAGCCAAAATTGGCGATAAGGGCTTGTTTACCAAGGAGTTGGAGGTCAGTCTGCTCAACGGCAGTAGCGATCTGGCAGTGCACAGCCTCAAGGATTTGCCCACCCGTTTGCCAGAGGGCCTGGTACTAGGAGCGATTACGCAGAGGGAGGATCCTTTGGACGCGCTGGTGCTGCGGGAGGAGCTGCGTGGCTACCAACTGGCCACCCTGCCCGAAGGGACGGTGATTGGCACTTCGTCGCTACGGCGACTGGCCCAACTGCGCCACGCCTTTCCCCACTTGCAGTTTAAGGACGTGCGGGGCAACCTTAACACGCGCCTGGCCAAGCTGGATCGGGGGGAGTACGACGGCCTGATTTTGGCGGTGGCCGGCCTAAAGCGGCTGGGCAAAACCGACCGGATCCACGAGGTGCTGGATCCCAGTGTGTCCCTGTACGCCGTTGGCCAGGGATCCCTGGGGCTCGAGTGCCGGCAGGGGGACGAGCGGATTCTGGAGCTCATCCGACCCTTGGCCGATGCGGAGGCGACAGCCCGCTGTTTGGCCGAGCGAGCTTTCCTGCGGGCGCTGGAGGGGGGCTGTCAGGTGCCCATCGGCGTCCACAGCCAAGTTCGAGGGGAAGAGCTGCACCTGACCGGCATGGTGGCCGACCTAGAGGGGCGACGGCTCATCCGCGATACCCAGACGGGATCCACCGCCGATCCGGAAGCGGTTGGGGTGGCCCTGGCGGAGAAGCTGAAGCAGCAGGGAGCCGACGAGATCTTGCAGGAGATCTTTGCCCAGGCTCGCTGCTAAATTCTCTTGGCTAGCTCTCGGGAAACTGGCCAAGGGAAAGAAAAACGGCAGGGAGAGTTTTAGATCCCCCCCTCTGCCGTTACTGCTGCCAAGGACTTGCCTCAGATAGGGAACTCACATTCACAGCAGCAGTAGTTGAGCTCCACCTTAGCTTCCAAGACAGCCGTGTCGTCTTGAACCACCAACGTAACCTTGTTGTTGGCAACTTCAGCGGGCGAGAGCGTTAGGGTTTTGGTAAAAGTCTGACCTGTCGAACTAACAGGTGAAGCGTATAGGAACCCCCATCGAGTTAGAGTGCCGCCGTTATACACGTAGTACTTGTCGTTGCCCGCATCCGGAGAACTGTTGCTGCTAGCCGGCAAATTGTTGCGGTAGGCAAACGTCAGAGTACCTCCCAGCCGGCAGCCTGCTTTACAAGGAGGATTCCATTGAAAAGTGTGAGCAAAGACTTTATTTGGGTTTGGTTCTGACCAGTTGGTAGTTCCATAAGGACCCTGGAGCTTGTTCCAAATGGTGGCTGGAATCTCTGGCTGCAAAGGAACAGCGGGGCTGGGTGGCGGAGCCTGCAGCCTCACCGACTGCAACCTCATGGGCCGAGGGCAGGGGAGCGTGGGCAACGGTCTTGGAGAGGGGAGAATGGGGATCTGGCGGAACAGCTCATCGATGGCCTCAGTTTCGGGAACAGGGGAGGGCGCGGGTTCTGGAGTCCTGGGCCTTGCTGGCACAGCCGGCCTTGGAGCTTGCGCTACCGGAAAGTGCCCCCAAAACAGATCTCTACCAGAGGCAATCGAGGAAGGGCCATAGCTCCAGAAACCAAAAGAGACTAGAGCCAGTATACCTAGGCCCAGGCCTGTTTTTTTTCATTGACGTTCTCCAAGAAACTTTCTACCAACAAAGACTTTTCAGAGAAGAGTAAGTTCCCTAAGTGTCGCGATTTTTGTAAACTTCTATTGACTCTTGAGCTCCTGAGAAAGCCAAAGGAAAGATTCCTAGGCATTGAAGATACGTCTCTCAAACTTCAGCCCAAGCCAGATCACGCCGATCCCACAGACCACCAGCACCGCCGATTTGGTCATCAGGTTGGTCTGGTACTCGAAAAAGCGGGTCAGCACCACCAAGGTCAGGCCCAATAGCCCCTGCCAGAAGCGGCTCCGCCGCCCCTGCTGCAGCCCTTCCCAGCAGAGCACTGCCGACAATCCCACGAGCAAAAGGGTCACGATCCAGGGAGCAAAGAAGGCCAAGGCTACCTTTGCGGTTAGGTTCAAAGGCAGGGCGCTGCGGATCCCCAGCAAAAGCACCAAGGCAACCAGCGAGAACAGAACGGCAGCATCCTTCAGCCAAGCAGAAACGGGCTGGGAACTCTTTGCCTGCCAGCCCTGCCACCAGCTCCAACCAGCTAGCAATAGCAATCCTGCTGCCGACAGGCCCGCCCAGGGATCCACAGTTTGGACTAAGGGTACAGGTTCGAGATCCCAGTCCCAAAGCTCACGAAAGCTCCAGAGGTAGAGGAGAAAGCCCAACCCTAGGGAGGCCAGCTCCTCCGTCGCCAGAGCCAGATCCCAGCCTTGCTCCTGCTCGCCCTCCTGGCCATCTTCTCCGGTCAAGATCTGGCCTAGCCACTGCCCACGGCGTTGGTGCCAAAAGCCCAGCCCCCAGACGACAGCAAGACCAAGCAGCAGCCAGAGGGTCAAGCTTTCTGCAGACCTGTCCCAGCGCCCTGCCAACCTTTCTAGCGCCAGGCCGAAATTTACCAATGCCAAAGCCAAGATCCAACGGGAGCGGCACCCATAGGCAAGGGGCAGCAGTAGGCCAAGGGCCAGCCAGGGGTAGAGAGGATCCAGAGCCGAGCCGATCCCCTCCTCCCACAGGGTAGTTATCCCAGCCAGGGCGAATAAGAGACAGGCCAAGATGCCGCTGGGAGTGTGGACCAAGCTGTAGGCCATGGCCAGGCTGCCCAGCCCCCAGGCCAAGAACAAGCCCGCCGGGGATCCCCCGATTTGAACCCACTGGGCCGTCAGGCCAACGGCAGCCCCCAAAGACAGCTCGCCGGCAATCAACAAGGCGCTGCCCAAGCGCGGGGAGCCCTGCTGCCTAAGCCGAAAGCCGGCCCCCTGCAGCCCCAGCGTGAGAGCCAGGGATCCCAAGGCTCTGGCCCAGCGGGGAATGGCGTCCCAGTTGGCGGCCACGAAGGAGATCGCCCCCAAGCCCACTAGCACGGCGCCAAACAGCAGCAGCAACAGGGTAAAGCGGCTGCCGGCTGTTCGCGGCAAGCTCTCTAGCTGGTAGTACTCCCGCAGGCGATCCCGTTGCTCCGGCTGGATTAGCCCCTGCTCCACCCAGGTGTCCAGTAGATTAGCCAGTTGACGGCGGAAGCGGTCGTCGGGGCGGGGAGAAGTCACAGGGGATCCCGTCAAGGTGCCGGGTGTAGCAGGGTATGTCGCCAGTATTCTAGCCCCCACCCCCAACCCCTTTCCCAAAGGGAGAGGGGAGATTGGGATCCGTAGCCTGGAGCACCCGCTGCAGCACCTCTTGGTAGCCGGCTGCCGGATCGCCGAGATCAAAGCGAAAGAGGTCTTTATCCAGCACTCGTGGCTCAGCTCCCTCCAGATCCCACAGGCGGCAGGTGTCGGGGCTAATTTCGTCCGCTAGCCAGATCTGCCCTTCCTCGTCCAAGCCAAACTCCAACTTAAAGTCCACCAGCTCCAGCCGGCAGCGCCTCCAGAAGTCGCGAAGGTGAGTGTTGACTGCCAAAGCCAGGGATCCCAACACCTCCACTTGCTCTGGCGTGGCCAGGCGCAACAGGCGGATGTGGTCGGGAGTCACCAGGGGATCCCCCAGGGCATCGTTTTTGTAATAGAACTCCACCAGCGGCGGCTCGATGGGAAGGCCTCGCTCCAGGCCCAGGCGCTTGCAGAGGCTGCCGGCAGCACGGTTGCGCACCACCACTTCCAAAGGCAGGATCCGCAGGGCGCGCACCTGCATCTCACGGGGGCCGGTTTGGGCCAAGAAATGGTTGGGGATCCCTTGCCGCGCCAGGTAGGCAAACACCCGGCTAGAGACGGTGCAGTTGACCTCCCCCTTGCCGGCGATAGATCCCCGCTTTTGGGCATTAAAAGCCGTGGCGTCGTCTTTGTACTGGCAGAGGTAAACCTGGGGATCGGCGGTGCGGTAGACCCGTTTGGCTTTGCCCTCGTAGAGGAGCTCTTGGGGCGTGGGCAAGGAGGACATGAGCAACCCCTAATATCCGTTCAACCGTCCGCAGATCCCTTGCCAGAAGGTGATGGCCAAGATGCGCAGATCCAGCCACAGCGACCAGTTTTGCACGTAGTAGAGATCATACTGGGTGCGGCGGGCAATGCTGGTATCTCCCCGCAGGCCGTGGATCTGGGCCCAGCCGGTGAGGCCACTTTTTACCAAATGCCGATCCGGATACTTGGGGATCTCCTGGCTAAACTGCTCGACAAAGTAGGGCCGCTCGGGGCGGGGGCCCACCAGGCTCATTTCCCCCTTCAAAACGTTCCAAAGCTGGGGAAGCTCGTCCAGATTGGTGCGGCGCAAAAAGGCTCCTATCTTGGTTCGGCGCGGATCCCCAGGGCGCGTCCAGCCCGGCTGGCCAGAGGCTTCGGCGTCCACCCGCATGGTGCGGAACTTGGCAATCCAAAAGCGCCGCCCATCCAAGCTTACCCGCTCCTGCCAATACAGGATGGGGCCAGGGCTGCTGCAGGCCACCAGCAGAGCGATGACCAGGAAGAGCGGGCTAAGCAACACCAGACCCAGGGAGGCCCCTAGGATATCTACAGCTCGCTTGAGGAAACGGTTGTGGGCATAGCGCAGAGGGGGCTGCCGCAGCGTCAGCAGCGGGATCCCATCCAGAGAGTGGAACTGGAGGTTAACGGTTAAGAAGCTGAGAAGCTCTGGCACCAGGCGCACTTGAACGGAGAGGGCTTGCAAGCTCAGCAAGAGGGACGCAGAGGCCAACTGGGGCTGCCCAAACCACACCTCCTGGATCTCAGGGTGAGCCTGTACATAGGCCACCAGATGAGCGGGCTCAAGCCGCTCCAGCTTCTGCAGAGGCCCCGGCTCTGGCGCCGAGGGATCCCCAGCCACGGCCCAAGCCTTGACCTCAAACCCCAAGGCCGGACAGCGCTCTAGCCGCTCCAGCACCTCGGCCAAAAGCAGTCCGGATCCCACCCAGATGACCCGTCGCCTCCCCTGGCCGCGGGCGTACAGCCAGCCCATGCCCAGCCGCAGCGCTGCCCGCATTACTGTCAAGCCGAGCAGAGCTAGTAGGCCAGCATAGCCCACCACCAAGCGTGAGAGCGAGACGGAGCGCACGAAGAAGGCCCCTGCCAGCACCAGGCCGAAGGTCACCCCCAGCCCCAGCAGCAAGCTGGCCCATTCCTCGAAGCGAGATAGGCGCTTTGATTCGCCGTATCCTCCCAAACCGGCCTGAACGCCCCAGTAGCTGAGAACGGTCAGCAACCCCAAGCCAGCGTAAACATCCCACGGCAAAAGTTGGTGAGGGCCTAGGCTGCGCAGCCAGTAAGCTGCCCCGAAGGCCAGCCAAATACAGAGCCCATCCCCAAAACAGGCCAAGGGCACCCACAGGTGGTGCGGATCTAGGCTCAGGGTGTAGCTACCCAAAAAGGGCCCCGTCCTCCTCCAAGAGGACTGCCTCTGGCTAAAGGGATTGGCCAAGAACTGTCTCCTCTAGAGTCCAGACTGGGATTCTAGTGGTTGGCCGTCCCAACTGGCCAGAGAGCTGCCCTAGCCAACCTAGAGGACACTACAGCCCGTAGAAATCGGGGCCGGATCCCTCGTAGCTGGGGTTAACCCGCAAGTTGAGATAGGGGCAGACAATCTCGCAGGTGCGGCACTGGATGCAGTTTTCCAAAGCCATGGCGTGGGAGCGGAGGCCGTTGCGTTCCCGGATGTGGTGGACTTCTGCCGGGCAATCGGCCACGCAGGGGGTAGGGCGGTTAAGTTTGTCGTAGGTGGCAATGCACTGGCGGCAGGTGTCGGCGCTAAACTCGAGGATATGGCGGTTGCCTTCGGGGTAGCGGGGATCCGCAAAAAAGACGGCCTCGGATCGCGAGAAATAGCCCGCTCGAGTGGTCAATGTTTCGGGATCCACAACGCTGGGGGCCACAAAGTCCGCCTGGATGGCGGCATGGGGGGCCACATATCCCCGTGGGGGTGGCTCGCTGGCGCTGACCCGTCCCGTCAGCAAGGTATAGGCACGCAGGAGTTCCCTGCCGCGACGCACGGGATCCTGCAGGCCCCAGCGCAGGGATCCCAGCCAAGGGTGGCCGGCATCCACGCTGCGGCAGATCTGGGGCAGGTACGCTTCCAGCAGATGGGGGTTTTCCAAAAAGGCTTCCCGGAAGTAGCGGCTACGGTAGAGATCTTGGCCAACGGAGCTCTCCATCACCGCCTTTTGGTAGGCCTCTTGGATCCGCAGATCTCCTTTCAAGAAGCCGTCGTGAATGAGGCCCGCTGCTAGGTAGCCGGTCTCCATGGCGTTGTTGATCCCGGCCAGGCTGCCCACATCCAGCACCCCCAGGGCATCGCCCAAGAGCAAGGCCCCTTCGACGCCAAAGCGGGTGGGCAAGCTGTAGTAGCCCCCTTCGGGAATGACAGCCGCCCCGTACTTGAGCAACTTGCCGCCAGCAATCAGGGACTGGATCCAGGGGTGGGCTTTGAACTCCTGCAGGCGCTGCTGCGGGTTGAGGTTGGGATTTTTGCTGTCGAGGCCAATGATGAGGCCCAGAGCCAGGCGGTTATCTTTGAGACCATAGACAAAGCCGCCGCCAAAGCTGCCATCCAAAACGGGGTAGCCCAGGGTATGCCACACCTGCCCCTGCAGTGAGCCAGGGACCTGCCACAGCTCCTTGACCCCCACTGACCACAGTTGCGGCCGGGGGCGCAGGTGAAATCTTTCGATCAGGTCCTCAGAGATAAACCCCTTGTCGCCAAAACAAGTGAGCTCGGCAAAGACACAGTCTTCATAAACCTGGCCGGAGTCGCTCACCCGCACCCCAATGACTCGCTCCCCCTCATAGAGGATCTCATGGGCGGCAAAGCCAGGGAATACGTCCAGGGTGACGTTGGGGATCCCTTTAGCCTTTTCTTGTAGGGTTTCGGCTAGCCAGCGAATGACATGGCTGAGGGTGAGGATGAGCTGCCCCTGTTTGCGCAACCCCTTTGGGATCACTGCCTCTGGCAAGTCCCACCGTTCCTGGGATCCCAATATGCTCAGGTGGCTCACCTCCACCCGCCCCTCGTGGGGAAATCCTTGGCTCTCAAAATCCGGGAAAAGCTTGGCAATCACCTGGGGGTTGCAGATAGCGCCACTGACAATGTGCCCACCAAATTGCCGGGCTTTTTCCAAAATGGCAATGGAGATTTTAAGCCCAGAGAGCTTGGCCAGATCCAGAAGGCGATGGGCCAGGATTAGGTTCGAGCAGCTCCCCCCCACCAAAAGCAGGTCGTAGCGAATGGCTTCACCCATGCAGAATTCCCACCCAGCGGCTTTGGATACCCTGCCTGTATCCTAAAGAGAGGCGGTGGAAAGAAAGCAAAACTTTAGACCTTCTCAAGCTTCTGCGCTGCCTCCACAGCCGAGACAATGGCCAACTCTCCTTCTCATCGGTGGACGGTCGCGGTGCCTCTTCTAGCAAGACTGTCGGGGTTTTTCCTCAGACTTCGGGCCAAGCTGTCTGCACTGCCGTCTGGGTTCAAGCAATCCCTAGCTTTTGCGATAGCAACACGGCTTCGGTGGGTAGAACCGACAGTTCGTTGGCAGCAACTGGATCTGCTCCGGTGGGATCCCCCAGTCTTGGCGAGTGTTGAAGGATCGTCCTCTGCCTATGTCTATGTTGGCAATGCTGCTCTGCACTTTCTTGGCTCTTTTGAGCTGCAGCGTTGTGCGGCATCACTTATTTCAGTCGGGCGGCTACGACCTCGGAATTTTTGACCAATCAATTTATCTAATTAGCCGTGGAGAAGTTCCTTTTTCCACCATCCGCGGGATCCACATCCTCGGGGATCATGCGGCCTTCATCCTATATCCCATCAGTTTCTTGTACCGCATTGTCCCCTCGGTTTATTGGCTGTTCGGCATCCAATCTCTGGCGCTAACTTTGGGAGCGCTGGCCGTTTACCATCTTGCGCTCCGGGCCGAGATTGATCCGGGGAAGGCGAAGACCATTGCCGCCGCCTATCTTCTCTACCCGGCTATCTTTAACGCCAACCTTTTTGATTTTCACCCAGAGGTGTTGGCCGTTCCCCTTTTTTTGGCAGCTATACTCTGCATTCGCTCTGGCAAGCTGTGGGGGTTCTTGCTGTGCCTGGGCGGTATCCTTGGCTGCAAAGCGGTGCTGTCTCTCAATGTTGTTGCCCTGGGAGTTTGGCTACTGCTTTTCGAAAGCAGGCGAATCCAGAAGCGCTGGCAACAGCGCTACCAGGTGGCCGGCTGGGTGGCCGTAGCCTTAGGTTCAGCCTGGTTTGGCATAGCCACTTTTTGGATTATCCCTCACTTTAGCGGCAGCGAGCCGGCGGCCATCTCCCACTATAGCTATCTGGGCAGCTCTGTTTCTGAGATCATCCAAAACTTGGTGCTCAAGCCAACATTAGTCTTGGGCAAATTCTTCTCTCTCGATACCCTATTCTATGGATTTTTGTTGATTATCCCCGTGGCCTGGGGGCTTTCTTGGCGCCACTGGGATCCCTGGATCCCTGCTCTGCCAACTTTAGGGCTGAACATTCTCTCCAGCAATCCTGCCTATCGGGATCTGGTGCACCAGTATGCGCTGCCTGTTGTCCCCTCCTTATTTCTGGCTATTATTGAAAGGATGAAAACGCCTTGCTTTCAAGCTCGTTTTGCCAAGAAAGCGGCCCTGACCTGGTCGCTGCTGGCTTTTCTGGCTCTGGGCAAATACACTTTTTTCGGATCTATCTATCTCCAGTCTCTCGACACTTGGCAGGCCACTCGAGAGGCCCTTGCCCAGATCACCACTCAAGGGGGCGTTCTCACCACCCACGAGATCTGCCCCCACCTCACCCACCGGCGGGTTATTTACTTTACCGACGAAAGCCGCTTTAAGGGATCCCCCCCTGACCAATGGGATCCCTTTGATTATGTGCTACTGAACAGCCGCCATCCGGGATGGCGCAGCAGCCTAGAGTTCTCCCATGCTCTGATCCGAGCTTTACAAAAAGAAGCCTCGTTTCGACTGCTCTACCATCGCGATGGGGTGTACCTGTTCTCCAGGCTACGGGAAAAACCTTAGGCTTAGCCTGCTGCTCTCAGGGGCCAAGAAGCTCAGCTCAGAATCCCGAACCCCACCGACCAAGAAGAGGGTGGGGAGACGAGCAGCTGACATCCTCCCTCTTTGCTGAGGCCTAGGATTTGGGGGGCAGGAAAGCTAGAATCTTTTCATGCTGACGGATGCTGCCTACGGCGTGATCCCAGTGCTTCCCCTCCCACCTGCCCAGGGATCCCATCTCTATCTGCTCATTCAGCACCAAAAGGGGCACTGGGCCTTCCCCAAAGGACACAAAGATGAGGGTGAGAGCGAGCTGGCGGCAGCCCAGCGGGAGCTGCGCGAGGAAACCGGCCTGACCGAGTATCACTTTCTAGTGTTGCCGGGCCAGTCCGAGCCTCTATCGCTGCAGGAGGTTTACACCTTCACCGATTCCGCCGGGAATGCCGTGGCCAAGACCGTTACCTACTACGTCGCTCTCCTGCCAACCCAGTTCCCTCCCCCTGAGCTACGGGTTCAACCGGAGGAGGTGGCTGCCTACCGCTGGTGCTCCTACGCCGAAGCTTTGGAACAAATGACCTTTGAAGAAAGCCGCCAGCTTCTACGCCGCTGCCAAGCTTATCTAGAAGAGCTGTGGGGAGGCCAAAGGTGATTGCAACTCAACGGCCCAAGCTACTGCTCGACAATCGTGACGTTAAAGCCCTGATTTTTCAAGGTCTCGGCATGGTAGCGGGCATATTCTAGTTGTGCAAAGGCTGCTACCTGTACAAACTTTTGGCCGTTCACCTCTTTAACAAAGGCGTCACGGGCAATGCGGCGAGCCTGCGCCAAGCTCTCCTCCCCAGAGTAGGTGGTCAGCACCAAGAAAGTGCCCTCGCCGCGGTTTGGCCCCAGCGAGTCGGGATCGCTGCCGGTCAAAGGTACCGCCCGGGGCAGCTTGTCTTGGGAGGGACGCTCCAGGCTAGCTGCCAATTTCTCCACCCATGTCTCCTGGCTGGGAGGAGTTTGCAGGCTATCCAGCGGGTTGGGGACATTTTCAAGGGGCTCAACTTGCAGTTCCTCCACCGAAGGAGTGGTCAACCCCAGCGCTAACTCAGGGGGAGTCACCCCACCTGAATACGACTCTTCCCCCACCTCGGGAATCAGGGGTAGCTGGGCCAAGTCCACCAAAGCAAGTTTCTTTTCAGCTTTGGGCAGCGACAGATCCTCTGGCCAGAGTAGCCAGCGCACCCCAAAGCCAATCCCCACCCAAGAGAGCACCCAAACCAGCAAAGCCGCCAGGGGCGAAACTCCTCTAGAAGGGCGGGGCACTTCTTCTTCCTCTAAATCTTCCACCACCTCTTGGATCAGCACAGGCAAAGGACGGTGGGTGGGAAGGCTGCTAGCGGACTGGCTCCCCCGCAGCCGTGAGATGGACTCCCGGCGCTGTAAACGCGGCCAGAGACGGAAATGTTTCCCTTCTTTGGGCGGATCCAGATGCAGACGGCTAGGGACTTCCGAAAGCGTTCGTTGGGGCGTCAGCTGCGTTTTCTGAGGCGGCGGCAGGGGCTGAGTAGGATCTGAGTGAAGTGGAGAAAAGTCCATAGATAACCTACCCTCCCTCGCTTAGGAACCAGTATGCAAAGCCAACCTCACACTCTAGCCGTTGACAGCTTGACAGCAGGACTGGGGCAAGGGACAGAGACAACGCCATTAATACCATGCCACAGAGCTGAGGCCGGCCTCTAGAGCTTGGCCCCAAAGAAGCCCCTATCAGTCAATGGGTGCTATAGGAGAGAGATTTTCCAGGATCTCTCGACAGGCCGAGAGCAGGCGCTCTTGCTCCGGCAGAGTTCTTAGGCCAATACGCAGATAGCGATCCCCCAGCTCTGGGAAGCTTAGGCAATCCCGCACCAGGATGCGGTACTGCCGCAGCAGCTGTTCTTGAAGCTGCGTGGCGGAGAGGGGGCAGCGCACCAGCACAAAATTGGCTTGGCTGGGCCAGGGATCCCAACCGGGCAGCGCCTGCAGACCTCTGAGCAGATGCTCGCGGGCCCTGGGCAACCACATCAAGGTGCGCTGGCGAAAGTCCGCGTCAGCCAAAGCCGCTGCCGCCGCCACTGCCGCCAAGCCATTGACGCTCCAGGGATCTCGCCACTGCCGCCAGCGTCGCCAGCGCTCCGGATGGCCCACTGCAAACCCAATGCGCAACCCGGGTAAAGTAAAAAACTTGGTCAGCGAGCGAATGACAAGGGTGTTAGGGTGGGCCTCAAGGTAGGGGATCAAGGTTTGACTGCGGGGCAAAGGGGCCACTGACCCGCTGGGGCAAGCAGCTGCAGCGCAGAGATCAATTGGATCTTGCGGCGCGTCTCCCGGGAGAAAGTCCATAAAAGCCTCATCCACCACCACCTGCTCAAAGTGGGGTAGAAGAGGCAGAATGGCCTCCCGCGGGATCAGCTGGCCCGTCGGGTTGTGGGGATTGTTTAGCCAGAGCACCCGGCCTCTCTTGTTGCCAGGGATCCCTTCTGGCAGCAAAGCAGCAGTGGGCGATCCCGAACAAGACAGCCAATCCAGCGGCTTGATCACGGCACCTGCTGCCCGCAGTGCCCGCTCATAGTCGCCAAAAGCGGGACGGGGCAGCCATACCTCCAGCCCCTGTGCCTCCCGAGCAGCCCAGGTCAGCAATTCCGCCGCCCCGTTGCCGACAAAAATCCACTCCGGGTCGACTGACCAGCGCTGCGCCAAGCAAGCACGTAGCTCTCGATAGTCGGGATCCGGGTAGCAGCTGATGGCAACTGGGTCCGGTGCCGCCAGCGCTCGAACTAGGGCTTGCACAACCGACTGCGGCGGGCCCAGGGGGTTGAGGCTGGCGGAAAAATCCACGATGGCCTCAACCGGGCAACCAGCAATCGCTGCTGCCCAAGCTCGGTGGCCACCATGTCGAGGCCGTTGCACGCTAATCCCCTCAGGACTCCCTCCCGCCTATGCGAACGGGACCTGGCCTAACCCAGCGGTTCAAGACCTGTGGCCAGCTGCCACCGCATCGCGAAAAGCTTTGCCGGCGGTGAAAGTGGGGACAACGCTGGCGGGAATCACCATCTTCTCGTTGGTTTTCGGGTTGCGGCCTTCCCGTTCTTTGCGCTTGCGGGCCTCAAAGGAACCAAAGCCCACTAGGGTGACCTTTCCTTTGGGTTCTCCGTTTTCATCGCGGGAGGCAACCTCTTCCACGATGATCTCCAAGGCTGCCGTCAAGACAGCCTCAGCCTCTTTTTTGGTTACGTTAGCGCGATGAGCGACGGCTTCCACAAGCTCTGCCTTGTTCATCCTGGTCTCCTCAATGAGCTGCTCAGAGAAGTTGTGGCTGTAGGAGCAGGGCTAGCCTTGTGCCAGGGCACAGCCGCTGCCGACGATAGGATTGTAGCCATTTGGCTCCAAATCACTGACCTATTTTACAGCCAACTTAGGCTAGAAGCCGGCTAGAGAAGGAGCTTAGGGACTCCCTCGTGCTAACCCAATCGAGGAGCAGAGCAGAATTTTTTGAACACAAAGGTAGCACTGAGATCATGCTAATGCTCTCCTAGCAAAGGGTGGAGCTGGGGTATCACTAGCTGCTTTGGAAGTAAGCCCGCATCACCTCGCGGAAGATCGGAGCTGCCCGGGATCCACCCCCGCCGCCACTGTTTTCTAGAAAAACCACGACCACCAACTCAGGCCGGTCGTAGGGAGCGTAGCCGACAAACCAGGCGTGGGAGCGCCGCGGCGGATCCTCAGCGGTGCCAGTTTTGCCTGCTACGGGAGGAAAGCCTGGGCCCAGGTTGGCGTTGCCGCCGGTGCCGTAAACTACCACATCCCGCAACCCCTGCTGCAGGATCTGCAAGGTGGCAGGGGAGAGGCCCACCTTCTGTCGCAGGGGCACAGGGCTTTCCGGGATCACCTGCTGGGAGAGCAAGGGACGAACCCGCCAGCCACCGTTGGCTACCGCTGCCGTCACCACTGCCATCTGCAGCGGCGTGGCGGTGACAAATCCTTGCCCGATGGACATGTTGACCGTATCGCCCACATACCAGGACTCGCGCCAGTGGCGCTGTTTCCACGCGGCATCGGGCACCAGCCCAGCAGCTTCCCCTTTGAGGCCAATCCCGGTAGGCTGGCCTAACCCAAAGCGGCGCGACCATTCTTGCAAGGGGGCGGCCTTGGTGCCTAGAGCAATTTGGTAGAAAAAGGTGTCGCTGCTGTAGGCTATCGCCTGACGGTAGTTCAGCCGCCCGAAGCCGACGCGGTTCCATTCCCAGAAGCGCCACCCGCCTACGCTAATGTAGGGAGCCGTCTGCAGCACCGTATCAGGAGGGAAGACCCCCGATTCAATCCCGGCGGCAGTGGTGATGATTTTGTAGGTGCTAGCAGGGGGATAGGGCCGCAGGGCGCGGTTGAGGAAGGGAAAATCCTGCTTTTGCAGGCTCTCCCACTGCGCTTGGGTGATGCGGCCAGAAAAGAGGTTGGGATCAAAGGTGGGATAGCTGGCCATAGCCAGGATCGAGCCGTCGCGGGGATCCATGGCGACCACTGCTCCTTTCTGCTGGCCCAGGGCTCGCTCTGCCGCCTGCTGCAGTCGCACGTCCAGCGTCAGCTGCAGGGTTTTGCCCGGCTGAGGAGGCTGTTCGCCTAGCACCCGCAGCACCTTTCCCACGGCGTCCACCTCCACCTGGCGCCCACCCCCCTGGCCGCGCAGATGGCTCTCAAACAGTTCCTCCACCCCCATCAGGCCGACAATGTCCCCCAGGCGATAGCTGGGATCGGCTCGCAGCTGCTCTGGGGGGATCTCGCCGGTGTAGCCCAGCAGGTGAGCGGCCAAGCTGCCGTGGGGGTAGAAGCGTACCGTCTCCGCCTCCACCATCACTCCTGGAAGTTCCCAGCTTCTCTCCTCCAGCCGAGTTACTACCTCGGGGCTGGCGTTGCGCAGGATGCGCACAGGGAATGGGGAGCGATAACCTGCTTGCTCCAGTTTTTGGGCAATTTCTTTGGCATCCAGGTTTAGGTACTGAGCCAGCTTGGGGATCGTCTCCTGCCAACCCTGCCGCGACTGCACCAACGGCCAGAGAAAGACCGAGTAGGACAGTTGACTACCGGCCAGCAACACGCCGTTGCGATCGACAATGCGTCCCCGCTCCGGCGGCTGGGGCAACAGGCGAATGCGGTTGGTGTCGGCCAACTGGCGGTAGTACTGGGCACGCACCAGTTGCAGGTAGGCCAGCCGCGATCCCAGTCCTCCCCACAGCAACCCGCTAGCCAGCAAGAGCAAGGCAAGGGCTCGATAGCCTTGGCCTACTGTTTTGGCCGGGGGGGATCCCAGGCAAGGGGGGCTAGGGGACGGCGGTGGGGGAAGGACTTGTCGCAGTACGGCCGGCTTGGAGTGGGGGGAAAACAAGGCTTGAGGCTTCCGCTCCCCTAAGGCGCTGGAGCTGGGCGGGGCAGGAGCAACAGGGTAAAGTTTGGCCATGAAAAACTGCCGGAAAAAGAATGGGAGCCGACCTTGGGGCCCGCTGATGCAGCTAGGCGGACAGCCTCAGCATCTACTCAGTATCTCTAGCTTTGGCAGGCCTCGTCCAGGAAA
The DNA here is from genome assembly GCF_047462135.1 of Synechococcus sp. O70.2. Taxonomy (NCBI): domain Bacteria; kingdom Bacillati; phylum Cyanobacteriota; class Cyanophyceae; order Synechococcales; family Synechococcaceae; genus Synechococcus; species Synechococcus sp. O70.2. Next base: position 46,464 of record NZ_JANSIS010000002.1, on the reverse strand, counting down.
AGCAAGGCACCGACTGCGCCAGGCAGCCTGGCTGATGCTGGGCAATGGCCTGCGCTTAGGGTTGTCTGGAGCCTATTTCGTCCTGTTGGCGCGGCTGTTGGGCCCAGAAGCATTTGGGGTGTTCTCCGCCATCTTGGCCTGCAGCAATCTAGCTGCCCCCTTTGGCTATTGGGGCCAGTCAGAGCTTCTGATCCAGCGCCTAAGCGGCCGAGGATCCGCAGCATCTGCCCAGGAGATCGCTCCCAGCTTGTGGCTGGTCGGGCTGGGCTGCGGCGGGATAGTGCTGCTGTTAACACCTCTGCTGAGCCTTTGGCTGGTCGGGATCTCCCCCCTTGAGGTGGGCATCCTGCTGGGGAGCGACCTGCTGTTTATTGCCCTCCCCGAAGTGTACAGGGGGATTCTCATTGGGCAAGAGCAAGTTGCCGGGGTAGCCTTCATCGACACCGGCATGGCCCTAGGGCGGGTTAGCGCCGTGCTGCTGGCGATGGTTTTGGGCTGGGGATCCCTGACCCAATGGGCTATCCTCTACGGGCTAATGGTGTTGGCAGTGCTGGGGGCAATGAGCTGGAGGATGCGGCGGTGGTGCGCTCCTTCTCTTGCGGCTCTGGACTGGCAAGAGGTAGGGCCACGGCTGAGAGCAGGTTGGGACTTTGCCGTAGGGCTGGCTGCGGCAAAAACCTTCGCCGACCTAGACAAGCTGCTTTTGCCTCGCCTGGCCTCGAGCGCAACAGGGGGGCTCTACAGCGCCGCCTACCGGGTCATCAACTTCTCGCAAACGCCGATGATTGCGCTGCTCACTAGCCACTTTGCCGAGCTGTGCCGCCAGGGTCAGCAGGGCCTGCTGCAGGGCTGCCGCTACGCCCGCCAGCTTTTCCCCTGGGTGGTCGGCTATGGCAGCTTGGCTACTCTGGGGGTGGCCCTGGGATCCTACGGGATTCCTTGGCTGCTGGGATCCGCCTACCAAGAGACAGCTCTCATCCTGCGCTGGCTTAGTCCCGTCATTTTGCTAGAAGGGCTCCACCTGCTGCTGTCTCATCTGCTCACTGGCGCTGGCCTGCAAAAGCTGCGAAGCCGCCGACAACTGGCAGCCCTAGTCCTGAATGGAGCTTTGAACGGGATCTGGATCCCGGCGTGGGGGTGGCGAGGGGCAGCCCTGGCCACCTTGCTCTCGGAAGTGACCTTGGTGCTGGCTCTGCTGCTGCTAATCCGACAGGAATTGGGCCGCACCGCTGTCGCGAACGAGGACTAGAGGAAAGCCTTGGCCAGTTTGGCCGGGATCTCCTCAAGCGCAGCCACAACGGCCAGTTTGGGCAAGAGCCCTCCACCCCTAGCCCGATACCATAGCCTCAGAGTCGTTCCCCAGCCAAGAATGAGCAGATTCTCGGCAAGCCAGATCCCGCTTTTGGTTCTGTTTGGCCTGTTGCTCTTGGGCCTTTGGCCCACGCACGGGATGGGATCCCAGGAAACCCCTCTGCGGCTCCCGTTCCAGCCGACCGTGACCTACGGGGAAGGGTATGGAGAAGAGGCGGTGGCCCAGCAAGCCCAAAGTCGCTTTGCGCTAAAACTCTTCGATCACTTGCTCCGGCAGCAGCCGCGAGAGAACCTTTTTTTCTCCCCCTTGAGCATTCGCCTAGCCTTGAGCCTGCTGTACAACGGCGCTGCTGGAGAGACCCAAGCGGCAATGGCCAAGGTCCTGGAGGCCCAGGAACTCTCCCTCGAGGAGTTGAACTGGACCCAGGCTCAGATGGTGCGCTGGCTGGCGGAAAGATCGCAAACAGCAGGGCCAATCCAGGTGCAAATGGCCAACGGTCTTTGGGTCGATACCACCCTCACCTTGCGGCCTCCCTTTTTGCAAGCCCTGGCCACCTATTACCAAGCAGTGGCCAATCGGGTGGAGCTGGGATCCCCTCAAACGGTGCAGGCCATCAACCGTTGGGTAGCCGAGCGCACCCAGGGCAAGATTGACCGCCTTGTGGACCGCCTCGGCCGTGAAGACAGGATGGTTTTGCTCAACGCCATCTATTTCAGGGGAAAGTGGACCCAGCCCTTCGATCCGGCCCTGACAGAACCCCAGCCCTTCACCCGCCCGGATGGCAGCCGTGTCCGAGTGCCGATGATGGCTCAATCCGGCCGCTACGACTACCGGGAGACCAAGCAGCTCCAGGTGGTGCGCCTGCCCTATGGGGAAGGGGAGCTGGCCCTGCTGATCCTGCTGCCGAAACCGGGAGTAAGCTTAGAAGCCCTGCGGCAGGAGCTCAGCCCAGAAACGTGGCAAGAATGGACGGGATCCCTGCCCACCCGCCCCGGCTCGGTGCGGATCCCCAAGCTTAAGCTGGCCTACGAGACCGATCTGGGGCCGGCTTTGCAGCAGTTGGGCCTGGGGATCGCCTTTTCCCGTCGGGCCGATTTCAGCCAGATGACCCCAGAGCCAACACGGGTCAGCAGAGTCTTGCACAAGGCGGCCCTCGAAGTCAACGAAGAGGGATCCGAGGCGGCAGCCGCCACTGGCGTGCTTGTCTCGCGCACCGCTCTCGACCGGCAAGAGCCCTTCCAATTCGTATCGTAGCGGATCGCCCCTTCTGGTTGGCCATTGTGGCCTCGGGATCCGGCGGCAACCCGGCGGCTCAAACGCTGCTGTTTATGGGATCCGTAGTAGACCCGAAGTAGAGGCTACAACAGGGCTGGGAGGCTTTCCACAAGCAACTGAGCGCGGCTGGGGCGCCCCCACAGCACCTGCTCGTGCTTGTAGACCACCATTCCGGGGGGGGATCCCTTGGGCTTAAAGACGCATTTGGGGCGGGTATACACCACAGGCACCTGCTCACTGAAGCGGCCGCGGCTAAAATAGGCCGCCAAGTCGGCAGCCGCTTGGAGATCTTCGCTTTCGGCCACCGCCCCTGGAGGCAGGCGCAACAGCACATGGCTGCCCGGGATCTCCTGGGCATGGAACCACCAGTCCTGGTCTTGGGCGACGCGAAAGGTCAGCCGCTCATTTTGCCAGTTGTTGCGCCCCACCCAGATAGAAAAGCCACTGGGGCTAGTGAAGCGATAGGGGTTGAAGCTGGCTGAGGAGGCCCGCCTAGATCCCTCCAGCCGGCTGGGGCTTTCTAGGTAGCCTTGCTGAATCAGCTCCGCCTCAATTTCCTGGAGGACGGCCAAGTCCTGGGGCTCGCGGTAGGCTTCTAGCTGCTGCAGGGACGCTTCCACCTGCTCTAGGTAGCGGATCTCTTGCGCTACAGCTTCTAGCAAAGGTCGGACGGCCTCCTGGGCTCGCTTTTGTTTGCGGTGCTTGCGGTAGTAGGCCTGGGCGTTGAGAACAGCGTTTTTCTCCGGATCCAGGGGGATCTTGACCCTCTGGCCGCTGGCAAAATCCGGCAGCTCAATCGAGCTCAGCCCTGGCCGCCAGAGGTGGAGATGGGCCATGAGGAGATCGGCAGCCTGCTTGGAGGCTTCGGCCTGGGCCGAGTCGGCCAACATCTTCTCAAAGTGCTCGCGCCGCTGGCGGAGTTTTTTCAGCAGGGCAGCTAGCTTTTGCCCCAGACGCTGCCGCTCCCGCTCAAAGCGTTCGCGGTTGAGCTGGGCTTGGTAGTAGGTTTCAAGGAGCTGGTGCAAGTTGGGCTGAACGGGATCCCCGCTAGAGCCCCCCCAGCCGAGAACAGTGTACCCCTGGGGGGTGAGGGCCGGCTCAAACCGGCCTGTTTCCAGCCGAGCCAGCCAGTCCTGCCACCAAAAAAACAGGGCCTGCCACTCCTGGGGCGAGAGTTGGTTGCTGGGGGTTTGGGGTGGGATCCCGGCCTGCAGGCACATCGCCTCTGCCAAATGCCGGCTGAGGCCACGGTAGCCGCGCAGCAGCCGTTGACTGATGGGGCCAGGGATCAAGGCAAGGCGCTCCTGCCACTGGGAGAAGGGCTCGGCTGGCTGCGGGATGGGATCGCTGAGGGCAGGGGGAGCTTCGTAAAGTAGACCCGGCTGCACGGGGCGAACCCGCGACTGCCGCTCGCTGACCCCGTGGCCACAGGCCAAGATCACGCCCCCCTCGTCCACCAGGATGGCATTGCTGTACTTGCCCATGACTTCCAGATAAAGGTGGCGTTGGGGGGGATCCCCAGGGCGAGGGCCAAAGCGAAAGTCAATCACCCGCTCCCACTCGTCCAGCAGCGCCAGCTCTGTCAAGGCCAAGCCCCGCAGGTGCCGCTGCAGCTGTTGGCCAAATGGGAAGTCCTCTGCCTCCTTGGGGGGAGCCTGACAGAGGTGAACTCGGGCCGCCTGGGGATGCCAAGACAGGAGCAAGCAAGGCCGGGCCGTGAGGGTGCGTAGGCCAATCACCACTGTCCAGAGATCCGTCTGCTGGATCCACTCCACGCGGGCAGGCAGCAAGGGATCCCCGCCGGCCTCAGCCCGTTTGAGATCCGCCAGCACCGCCCGGAGGGTGGTCAGGTCAACCGGTTGCATCCCTGCTGCTCCTTAGGGCGAGCTAAAGTCTAGGCGCCCTGCCACCGCCAGCAGCTCAAAGCCGCAGGGAGAGAGGCGTCACCTACTCCTCATCCTCGCCCGCCTCGTCTAGATCCAAGAGCAGCGCACTAAGCTGATTGAAAAGAGCAGGAGAGTCCTCTGGATCCAGCAGGTAGGGATCCCCCTCGTCGGGCAGGGCGACGTAAATGAGCGGCGGCTCAAGGGGCGTAAAGACGCCGTACTTTTTGTCCTGGTGGAAGAAAGTAGCCAACAGTTGGAACTCCTGGGCTTCCTCCTCGCTTTCGCCCAGCTCAAACACATCTTCCTCTTCCACGGGGGGCAGCTCTCCCTGCACCGTCAGGATGTCAAAGCCGTTTTGCTGCAGGGTCAGGTTCAACTCCCCCAAAACCGCTTGGAGGGTGGGGAGAGCCGCCTGGAGCTCCTCGGGATCCGGCTCATCCAGGATCCCTTCCATCTCTGCATCTCCATTCTGCCCGGGCTCCTCCTCCCACACCAGCACTTTGATGACGGCATCCAGGGGGGTGGCCAAGGCATAGACCTGATCCTCAATGACCACCCGTCTTAGCACCTCGCACTTGAGAGGCTGGTTTTGCTCGTCGCGGAGCTCCAGGGTTTCGCAAGACTTAGCCATGGAAAACAGCCCAGATTGACATCCTCCCCACCCTCCTGGCTTGCCAAAGCCCACTGCCCACCCAGGCAAACCCGTAGCAGTAGGGCGAGGCTTCTTCTTGATTCTACTTGGACAACAGCTAGTTTAAGCTTGTTCCGTGGCGCCTTTTGGGTTCCATGCAGCCTGGCTCAGTTGTTCGCTTTCGCCACCGCGAGTGGGTGGTGCTCCCGGGGGATACCGAGGAAGTCCTGGTGCTCCGGCCCCTGACTGGCACCCCTGAGGAGGGGGTTCACGTCCACCGGCGGCTTATGCATCTGGTGGGAGGTACCCTGCCCTTTGAGCGGGTTACCCCTGCCTTATTTCCCCTGCCAAGTGCCAGAAATGTTTCCGACGCTACAAGCACTTACCTTCTCTGGCAGGCTGCCCGGCTGCCAACCAAAGGGAGGCGTTGGAACTCGACCGGTACAGGATTCGGGATCTCTTGGGGGCGCTGGCCAACAGCCGCACCGAGCTGCGCTCCCTGGGCCGCTCCCGTCAAGAGCACCTGGAGTGGCTGCGCCAGCTCATCGATCCCCGCTCGGAACTGGAGCGCCGCTTTCTGGAGACCCTCGCAGCAGGGGGTTATCGCCTTCCCGACGACGCTCAGAAAGCCATTGCCGATCCCCGCTGTGTTGTCGACTTCTTCTATGATCCCAACGTCTGCATCTTCTGTGATGGCACCGTGCACGACCAGCTTCCCCAAGCGGAGCAGGATCACCAGATTCGAGCTCAGCTCCTGGGGCGGGGCTACTGGGTAATTGTCCTGCGCTACGACCAGGATCTGGGGGAGCAACTGGCTCGCTACCCCGAGGTGTTTGGCCAAGGCAACTAGTCTTGCTGGTGGGAAAACAGGTAGGCTCCCACCAGGGCCAGGATGGCCGCTAGGCCCGCTAGCACCACAACCGTGTACCAGGGGAAGTGGGAGAGGGGCTGGTAGGCCGCCGCCCGCATGCCGATGCTGGCGTAGGAAAGGGGCAGGCAGTAGACCAAAACCTGCAGGTAGGTTGGCAACTGACTGGGATCGAAAAAGGTGGCCCCTAGGAAGGACATGGGTGTAATTAAAAAGTTGGTGAGCACGCCCACGCTCTCCAGGCTGGGCACCTTCAAGCCAGCGATGACCCCAATGCCGGCAAAGACGGCGCAATCCAAAAGCAGCACCAACAGCGCCAAGGGGTGAAGCAGGCCCCAGGCCCCTGTACCTAGCACCCCCACCGCCAAGACCCCCAAAGCCGTCAGCAAACCCCGGGCAATGCCGGCCAACACCTTGCCCAGGTGCAGCGCCAGCGGATGCACGGGCAAAAGCAGCAGCTCTTCAAAGCTTTTGGTAAATAGCCGCGCTCCACAGATGGAGAAGGTGGTGCCGGCAAAGCTAATGGTCATGGCGGAAAGCGCCACCATCCCCGGCAGAATAAAGCGCAGGTAAGAGCCCGCCGCCGTGGATCCCGCTATATCGGCCAGGGCTTCTGAGCGCAGGGATCCGCCCAGCCCCACCCCAAAGGCAACGATGTAGATGAGGGGGGCTACCAGCCCCGAGGCCACCACCTGCCAGACCCGCCCGCGCAGATCCAGCCAGTCGCGCCAGAAGATGGTTAAACTGTCTTCCCAGATTTGCCGATAGGGTAGGCTCAGGGCACGGCTGACCATAGGTTTTCCTTTCTACTTCTTGGTTTTCTGCCGCTACTGCAAACGGCTTGCTAATAGCCGTAGTAGTTGGAGCGGCGCGACCGCCACCAGGCCACCGGCAGCGCCAAGGCTTTGCCCAGGGTGGACACATAGGCGCGGGTGCGAAACACCTGGTAGTGGTTGCGCTCGATGGCGTTGAGAATCTGCCGGTAGAGCATCAACGAAGCGGCCACCGGCCAGCGGGAGTCCGGCTGCAGGGTGGGGATCCCCCGTTCCGCCTGGGCATAGAGCTCTCGAGCCCGCTGGATCTCGTAGTCCATGAGCGCCATCCAGCGCTCGTCGATGACGTGGTTAAACAGATCCCGCTCCGAGTAGTTGAAGCGGCGCAGATCTTCAAGGGGGATGTAGATCCGACCCCGGCGGGCATCTTCCCCCACATCGCGCAAGATGTTGGTGAGCTGCATGGCGATCCCCAAGGCCACCGCCTCCTCGCGGCCATCCCGCCCTGGCACAAACCCCATGATCTCGGAGCACATCAGGCCCACTACCCCAGCCACGCGGTAGCAGTAGACCTGCAGCTCTTCCCAGGTGGCATAGCGCCGAATGTCCAGATCCATGCTCTGCCCCCGCAACATCTCGCGGAAGGGCTCAATGGAGAGGCGGTAGGTGCGGATGGTGTGGATAAGAGCCAGGTCAGTGGGGACTTGCGGCTCCCCCCCCTGGAACAGGGACTCCAGATGAGCTCCCCACTGCTCCAGCTTGCGGCGGGTGACTTCCACCTCTACTTGGCTGGCCTCTAGCCCATCCAGCAACTCATCGGTTTGCCGCAGCCAAGCATAGATGGCCCAGATGGCCCGCCGTTTGGGTCGAGGCAGGAGTAGGGACCCCAAATAGAACGTCTTGGCGTGCTTAGCCGTGATCTGGCGGCAGAGGGCAAAGGACTGCTCAAGCGGACTCATTGGGCTCGTCTCCAGAGGCGCAGGGCCACATCTCAACACTATGGGAAGCTAGACCCCTGCCGGTGCCAAACGTGAGCAAGCAGCCGCTGGGGAGGGGATCCCTTTGTGGATAGCCTCAGCCGCCCACTTGCCGGAGAGGATGGCTCCCTCCATGCTGCCTAGGAAGGGCTGCAAGGTGTAGCTGCCGGCCAGGAAGAAGTTGGGAATGGGGGTAACTTGGGTGGGGCGGTACTGCTGCCGGCCTGGAGTAGCCTTGTAAACCGAGCGCGGGGTCTTCACCACCACCCATTTGCGCACCCGCGCCGGGTTGGGGCCGGTGAGATGCTGGGGAAAGAGTTTTTTCAGCTCCTCCAGGGTGGCGGCAAAGATCTCCTCGTCGCTGCGCTCGATCCATTCGGCAGCCGGGGCCAGCACCAGCTCCAGCATGGATCGGTGGGGATCGGCATAGGCGCGGCAGGTGTTGCTCATGTCGGCATACACGCTTAAGAGAGGCGAGCGGGAAAACAGGGAGTGGTCAATGTGAGTAATCTTGCGGTCAAACCAAATCTGCAGGCTGATCACCGGCACCCCTTCCAGCTCGCGCAGCTTTTGGAAAAAGGGGATCCCCCACCACTGAGCTGGCAGCAGCTCCTTGAGCGCATCCACCGAAAGGGCCGAGACGTAGGCATCGGCAGTTACCTGCAGGGGTCCGGAAGGAGTGACGACGCGAAAGCCGGCCACGCTGCCGTCAGGGTTGAGGTCAATCGCCTGCAGCGCCGCGTTCAAGTGCACCTGGCCGCCGTGGGCTACGATATAGTCCACCATCGGCTGGCAGAGCCGCTCCGGCGGGGCACCGTCCAGGTAGGCAATCTTGGAGCCGTCTTTCTGGCGCAAAAAGCGGTTGAGGGCCGTCAAGGGCACCATGGCTGAGATCTCGTCCGGGTTGATGAACGCCAGCGCCTTGGAGACGGCGATGAAAATATCCGTGTTAACCCGCTCGTCAATGCCCTGCCGCCGCAGCCACTCCAGCAGAGTGTAGCGATCCATCTGCTCCACATAGCGCTGGCCGCGCACCATGGCCGGCACCAACCCCAGAGCAAACTTTACCTTTTCGCTCCAGGTGAGCATGTCGTTGTTGCGCAGGATGGCCACAATGGCGTTGAAGGGGGCGGGAATGTCCGGCAGGTCAAAGCGGGAGTAGGTGCCCGGCTTGTCTGGCTGGTTGAAGATCAAGCTATGCTCCTTCCACTGCAGGCGATCCGAGATGCCCAGCTCCCGGAACAGTTGCAAGGTGTTGGGGTAGGCGCCGAAAAAGTTGTGCAGCCCCGTCTCGATCCAGTCGCCGTCGGCATCCTTCCAGGCGGCCACTAGCCCCCCCAGCACATCCCGCCGCTCAAAAAGCAGCGGCTGATGCCCAGCATCGCAGAGGTACTTGGCACAGGCCAGCCCTGCCAGCCCTCCCCCAGCAATGGCAACGCGCATGACGGTGACGCTCAAGCAACACTACCATTCTATTTGCAAACCGTTACAATTGCTGGCGGCTGCGAGAGCCCTGCTTTCCCGCCGGGATCCGATCCCTGGTAGGATACGGAAGAAAATCCAGGGGGAGCGACAAAGATGGCCAAGCAAACACTGGGATCTCTGTTGTCATCTGGCTTTGATCTCAAAGGCAAGCGCGTACTGGTGCGAGTGGATTTCAACGTCCCTCTGGATCCTCAGGGCAACATCACTGACGACACTCGCATCCGCGCCTCCCTGCCCACCATCCAGGCCCTGGCCCAGGCAGGGGCCAAGGTCATCCTCACGAGTCACCTAGGCCGCCCCATCAAAAAAGACAAAGAGACCGGCGCTGTTCACATTACCCGCGAGGGCAACAGCCTGGCCCCTGTAGCCGTCCGCCTTGCCCAGCTTTTGGGCCAGCCGGTGGCCTTTGCCCCCGACTGCATTGGCCCTGAGGCCGAAGCGGTGGTGAACAACCTGGAAAACGGCCAGGTGGCCCTCTTGGAAAACGTTCGCTTTTACCCCGAAGAGGAAGCCAACGACCCAGAATTTGCCCGCAAGCTGGCCTCGCTGGCCGATCTATTCGTCAACGATGCCTTTGGCAGCGCCCACCGCGCCCATGCCTCTACTGCTGGCGTCACTGCCTACCTCCAGCCTGCTGTAGCTGGTTATCTCCTGGAAAAGGAGCTGCAGTTTCTTTCCGGCGCCATCGAGAATCCGCAGCGGCCCTTGGCGGCCATCATCGGCGGCTCCAAGGTCTCTACTAAGATTGGCGTCATCGAGCGGCTCTTGGAAAAAGTGGATAAGCTCCTCCTGGGTGGCGGCATGATTTTCACCTTCTACCAAGCCCAAGGGATTAAAACTGGCAAGTCTTTGGTGGAAACTGACAAGCTGGATCTAGCTCGCTCCCTGATGGAGAAAGCCAAAGCCCGGGGCGTCGAGCTGCTGCTGCCGGTGGATGTGGTGGTAGCCGATAAGTTTGACCCTGAAGCCAACGCCCAAACGGTTTCCATCCACGCCATCCCCGAAGACTGGATGGGCTTGGACATTGGCCCGGAATCGGTCAAAGCCTTCCAGGCTGCCCTACAGGGGTGCAAGACCGTAGTCTGGAACGGGCCGATGGGCGTCTTTGAATTTGACCGCTTTGCCGCAGGTACAGAAGCCATTGCCCGCACCCTGGCCGACCTCACCCAGGCCGGGGCCATCACCATCATTGGCGGCGGCGACTCGGTGGCGGCTGTGGAAAAAGCGGGCCTAGCGGACAAGATGACCCACATTTCCACGGGTGGCGGCGCCAGCCTGGAACTGCTTGAGGGCAAGGAGCTGCCCGGCATTGCCGCCCTCAGCGAAGCGTAGGTTCTGCGCAGCCCCTTAAAGGCAAAAAAGTGGGGGCTGGGCCCAGCCCCCTTTTTTAGCGATGAGGACAGAGGATCCGGCTTAGTGCACCACCACCTTAACGTTGGCGTTGTTCAAGCCGGGACGCTTCACCTCAGCCAAGGTCTTGTTGATGGCGTACTTCTGGTTGATGGAGTTGATCAACTCGGTTTGGTTGTACTTCTTGGCCACGCCCCACAGATCGGCAATCAGGTCGTAGGAACCATCAGGGTTCTTGGACCAGCCCAGATCGTAGTCGCCCTCCAACTGGGCCACGATGTCAGCGCGAACACGCTGGCCATTGTAGCCACGCACCTCGGCGTTCAGCTTAACGGTGTAGCCAAGATCGCGCAGGGAGTTGATCAGGATTTGGCCGTCGGTGATTTTGGTGCGCAGAGTGCTAAAATGGGACATGGTGTTTCTCTCCTCCTTTGTGTAGGGGTTGGAACGTTAACAGAAACAACGGGCGACTTCTAGCGAAGGGTTGAGGCCATCTCTACCTATGCGGCAGTGATGTGGGCCTCAACCTTTTACTAGAACTCCAGCCGTTGGTACTCGGCTACAGCAGCTGCTGCTGGCCGAGCCCGCTGCTGGGCCCATTCCCTCAACGCTACCACTTGCTCCGTCATGGTGCGGGATAGCGGTTGAGTTGCTTTCGTTGCTGCCAAAATGTCCAACTGGGTAAACTCACGGTTTTGGGCAAACGCTTCATACATGGCAGCAATCAAAACTTGTTCGATCTCCGCGCCGGAGAAGCCTTCGCAGGCAGCGGCTAGCTGGCGCAGGTCAAAGCGACTAATATCGCGCCGCCGCTTCTGCAGGTGGATCCGAAAGATTTCCATGCGCTCGTTGATGTTGGGCAGATCCACAAAGAAGATCTCGTCAAAACGGCCCTTGCGCAGGAACTCTCCAGGAAGGCGATCCACGCGGTTAGCAGTGGCAATTACGAAAACTGGCGCGCGCTTCTCCTGCATCCAGGTGAGGAAGGAACCGAAAATGCGGCTGGAGGTGCCCCCATCGGAGTCGCTAGAGCCTGCTGCTCCTGCAAAGGCTTTATCCAGCTCGTCGATGAAGAGGATGGCTGGCGCCAGCGATTCGGCAGTGCGCAGGGCGCTGCGGAGGTTGGCCTCTGATTTCCCCACCATGGAGCCATCGTAAACGCGGCCCATGTCTAGGCGCAGCAGGGGCAAGCCCCAGAGACGAGCGGTAGTCTTGGCAATCAGGGACTTGCCGCAGCCAGGTACCCCCAGGATCAGCAAGCCCTTGGGGGCAGGTAGCCCGTAGGCGCGGGCTCGCTCGGTAAAGGCCTCGGAACGCTGCAGCAACCAGCGCTTTAACTCCTCAAGGCCGCCAACCGCGTCGATGGACTCGTCCTCTTCGATGAACTCAAGGATGCCATTGCGGCGGATGATTTGCTTTTTCTCGGAAAGGATGATGTCCACCTCCGCCTCGCTGAGGCGGCCATGCATCACCACCGCCTTGCGGTAAACTTTTTCCGCCTCGTCCTGCGTCAGCCCCAGGGCTGCCTTGACCAACTTTTCTCGGGTTTCGGGGCTCAGGGATCCCCCGCGCGGAAGCTGCTCCAGCTGCCGGTTGAGGATGCGCTCTAGCGTGGCCATGTCGGGAAGGGGGAAGTCCACCACGCAGATATCCTTTTCCAGCTCAACTGGGATTACCTGCACCGGCGACATGAGGAGAAGCGTTTTGTGGGATCCCTTGAGGCTGGCGACAGCATCCCGCAGCCAGCGCTTGACCTCAGGGTTGTCCAGAAAGTCGTGCAGATCCTTGAAAACAAAGATGGCAGGATCCTTGTGCTCCATCACCCACTGGATAGCAGGCTGGGGAGACTGGGTGTTGTGCTGGGTTAGGCTGCGGGGGTTGCCGTATTCAACAATGCCGTGAGTAACCGTCCAGGTAAACAAGCGCCGCTGCGGCCTAAGAGTACGGGCAATCGCCGCCAGGGTTGCCTCCGCCCGCTCCTCCTCTGAGGTAACCAGGTAAAGCAGTGGGTATTGAGCTTGGATGAGGATGCTGAGCTCTTGCATGGAAAACACCAACTGCGCGGAGGGAAACTGGAAAAAGGCTGAGGCAAGTGGGCGCTAACTGGGAAGCGGCCTAGCAGGGCACCAGCGCGTCCTGGCGCTCTTCCCCTGAACCTGTGGCAGCCTCCCAATATCCTGGCTCCACCGCTTCCAGGATGGCTTCAGCGGCAGACTGTTGGCGGAGAGAGACCACCTCCCCGTTGCGAATGACAAACGGGTGACTGCACTCGGGACAGCGGTGAACTCGGTAGGTACTGCCCTGAACTCCCTCGATGATCTCTGGGTGGAGCAAGTAGAAGCTAAGCGCCTTTTCGGCCACCGCTGACATCGGCTCCCTCTCCACGGCAGCCCGGATCTTAAGCCTGCGGTGCAGTTCAGGCGAGAGATATAGCGTTACCTTTTGCTTGGCCTCTGGGCCTTCCCCAACCTCTGGCCGCTGACTCATGGCTAGCTGTTTTCTCGTTACGCGCCGGGCTTGCAAGCCATCATAGCCAGCCTGACGTCTTGACGGCAAAATCTTAACAATCTGTAACGATCTTCTTGGGGGCTTTCCTGGCTTGTGGAGATCCCCTGCTGGCAGAGTAGGCTGAGTAGGAGATGCAGAAGTTCATTCCCCATGGAACGCCTCATTGCCACCTTCAGCAAAAGCTTCTTCACGTGGGGCCGTCGTTTCCTGGTGCAAGCCGGCGACGGTTTGGCCAGCCTGAAAGATACGGCCCTAGACAGCGGCAACCTGCTCCTCTGTAGGGCGCGCATTGCTTTGGCGGATGCCAGCTTCACCACTCTAAGGGCAATTCGCTCTCGCTTCGGCTCGACCCGCTAGCTACCCAGACCTTGCAGCCGATAGAGCTTGGCGTAGAGACCGTTGCGGGCCAGGAGCTCCGCATGGGATCCCTCTTCTTTCAGCTCCCCCCGCTGCAGCACCAGGATGCGATCCACATCGCGGATGGCGGAGAGACGGTGGGCGACGATGAGGGCAGTGCGATCCCGCAGCAGAGTTTGCAGAGCAGATTGGAGGAGGGCCTCGGTGCCCACATCCAGGCTAGCGGTAGCCTCATCCAAGACCAGGATCTTGGGATCCCGCCACATGACCCGCAGGAAGCTGATGAGCTGCTTCTGGCCGCTGGAAAGGTTACTGCCGCGCTCCCGCACAGGGGTGGCATAGCCCTGGGGCAGGCTGCCGATGAACTCGTGCAGGTGAAGTTGGCGAGCAACCCGCTCTACCTCGGCCAGATCCCCTTGCTCGCCTAGGGTGATGTTTTGCTGGATATCCCCGGAAAACAGGAAGCCCTCCTGCAGGAGGACCCCTAGGTGACGGTGCAGCTCAGCCTGGGGCAGGTCGCGAATGTCCACCCCGTCGATGCGAATGCAGCCGTGGCTGACGTCGTAGAGGCGGCAAAGGAGGCGGATGATGGAGCTTTTGCCGGCACCGGTGGGCCCCACGAGGGCTACCTTTTCGCCGGGGCGGATGGTGAAGCTGAGGTCTTTGAGCACCCACTCGCCAGGGTTGTAGGCAAACCAGACGTGCTCGAACTGCACCTCCCCTCTGGCAGTGGGGGGCAGGTGGCGCGGCTGGGCGGGATCCCGAAGGGCCACCGGCAGGCTGAGGATGTGGTCGATGCGTTCCACAGCGGTGAACCCTGACTGAAGGGCAGTGAACTTTTCTGCCAACTGGCGCAGCGGGTTAAAAAAGCGCTGGGAAAAGAGGATAAAGGCGTAGAGGCTGCCCAAGGTCAGGGGCTCCGTAAGCAGGGGCAGGGATCCTCTCCAGTTGCTCTTACTAGCGGCGATGACCTGCTGCCCGCCTACCCAGAGGAGAGCAGCCACTGCCAACCACGCAACCCACTCCAAAACGGCAGAAAGGGCAGCGTCGTAGAAGATGGTCTGATCCACCTCTTGGATATGGCGCCGATTGATGGTTTGAAACATCTTGCTGTTGAGCCGCTCCCGGCAAAACAGTTGCACCACAGCAATGCCCAAGAGGTTTTCCTGGATCCAGGCGTTGAGCTTGGAGAGCTCTTCCCGGGCGCGAAAGTCGGCAAGGCGAAAGCGGCGCTGCAGCTCGAGGACCAAAGCGCTAATAGGCAGGACGAAGAGGATGAGCAGCAGGCCCAGATCCCAGCGCTGGCTGAGCATCACCGTGGCAACGACCAGCAGGGTAAACAGGTCGCTGACAATGCCAACCGCACCGGTGGAAAACACGTCCCCCAACGCTTCCACGTCGCTGGTGATGCGGGTAATCAGCTTGCCCACGGGGGTGCGGTCAAAAAACTGAGCTGGCAGGGCCAGAACGTGGGCAAAGAGATCGTTGCGGATGTCGCGGGTTATCAACTGCCCCAGCTTCTGGCTGGTATACCCTTCCAAGGCTTGAAAAACCCAGCGGACGAGCAGCGTGAGGAGCAGCAGGCCCAAGTAGGGCCAGAGGCCGGCAAGGGGCCTACTATCCCCCTGGGCAAAGGCTTGGGCGATGGGGCCATCCAGAGCCCGCTGCAGGATCAAGGGCTGCACCGCATCCGCCAAGGCCAGGGGGGGCAGAAAGGCTAAGGCGGCCAACAACAGCTTCAGGTGCCGCCGGGCGTAGGGCCAGAGCAGCCGCAGCAGCCGCCAATCGCTTCGGGGATCCCTGGAGGAAGCGGCCTCGGAGGAAGAGGTAGCAAGGCTCACGGACTTCTACCCAAGAACGCTGATGACACCTCGTGGAGATTGGTGCGCGCCAGCAAGGAGCTGGGGCCCAGCTAAACCCGACAAGGGTCCGCCAAGCCGTGGTTCAATGTCTCAGCCATGGGCGCAAATCCCATTGCCGCACCGCTGTCGCGAACGAAGACTAGAGGGAAGCTCCGTTCCCCAACTGGGCAGAGAACTGAGAAGGGACCATCTTGGTGCCCACACCGGCATCGGTCAGCAGCTCCAGGAGCAGGGAGTGAGGGGAGCCGCCATCCAGAATGTGGGCAGCCCGCACCCCTTGGGCCAAGGCGCGAATGCAGCACTGCACCTTGGGGATCATTCCCCCTCTAACCACCCCTGTCTGGATCAACTGGCGAGCCGTCTCGATATCCAGGAGCGTAATCAGGGAGCTGGGATCCTCAGGATCCCTGAGAATACCTGGGGTATCGGTGAGGAGGATTAACTTCTCTGCCCCTAAAGAGGCTGCCAGCTCCCCGGCCACGGTGTCGGCGTTGATGTTGTAGGCTTGGCCGGTCTCGTCAGCGGCCACACTGGCAATGACCGGGATCTGGTTGCCCTCTAGCAGAGTGTGCAGCACCTGCGGGTTGACGCTGCTCACCTCCCCCACAAAGCCAATTTCCGCTCGACCCTGGGAGCGAGCTTTAATGAGGTTGCCATCCCGGCCACACAGCCCCACCGCCGATCCGCCAGCCAAGCTGATGAGCTGGACAATCTGTTTGTTGACTTTGCCCACCAGCACCATCTCCACCACCTCCATGGTGGCGGCATCGGTTACCCGTAGGCCGTCGACAAACTTGAAAGGGATGTCCAGCTTCTGGAGCCAACTGTTGATTTCCGGCCCCCCGCCATGCACCAGCACCGGCCGAATGCCGACACAGGCAAGAAAAACAATATCCCGCAGCACCTCAGCTCGGCGCTCCTGCTGCACCATGGCGGCGCCGCCGTATTTGATGACCATGATGCGCCCCTGGTACTGCTGGATGTAGGGCAGGGCTTCGAGGAGAATCTGCGCCCGTGTTAGGGGATCACAGGCCACAGCCTGAGAGCTGGTTGCTGCCGAAAGAGAGGCGTTGCTCTGCACGGCCAAAAGTCCCGTGTAAAACTTCCCGAAGATCGTACTAGAAACTAGCAGACGGCTAGCTGCGCAAGGTAACCGGAAAGTGCTTTTCTAGCTGGGCCCTCACCTGGTTTTGCGCAGCTTCCACTTCGGCATCGGTGAGCGTGCGATCCAGAGCGCGGTAGACCAGCCGGAAGGCCAGACTGCGCTGCCCTGGCGGTACCCCTTGGCCGCGGTACTCGTCAAAAAGCTGCACCGACTGCAACAGAGGGCCTGCCGCCTGGCGGATGACCTCCTCGATTTCCGCCACCGATAGCTCCAGCGGCGCAAAGAAGGCAATGTCCCGGGCCGAGGCGGGGAAAGGGGAAAAGGGGGAAAATTGCACCCGGCCCCGCCTCTCTAGGCTGGCTAGCAAGGGATCCAACTCCAGCTCAAACCCATAGACCTCCTCCGGCAAATCTTTCTCCTGGCAAAGGCGGGGGTGAAGCTGCCCGAATAGGCCAAGGCGGGATCCCTCAATCCAGATGCCGGCCTGTCGACCCGGGTGCAACAGCGGCGATTGCGCCTCAGGGGGATCCGGGCGAAATTCCGGGGTAAACCCCAGCCGCTCCAGTGCCGAGACCAAGAGCCCCTTGGCCTCGAACCAGTCCATGGGCCGGTTGTGGTGCCGCCAGTCATTGGGGTTGAGATCCCCGCCCAGGATGCCCCCCAAGTGCTCCGCCTCTTGATAGGGCTCAGGACTGGAGGGAGGGGCATAGGCAAAGACATGGCCAATCTCAAAAGCCTGCAGGGGGCCATTCCCCTGGGCCCAGTTGTAGCGGAAGGCCTCCACCAAGCCAGGCAGCAGCGCCTTGCGCACAGCGGAGTACTCGGGGGAAAGCGGATTGGCGATTTTGACCAGGGAGCTGTCCTCGTCCGCTGGACAAAGGGAGATGTGGTACACCTCCGTCAGGCCAATGCCCCGCATCACCTCGCGAATTTGCCGCGTCAAAGTTTCCCGTGTCGAGAGGGATCCCACCAGCGGCTCCGTGGGCAGGGTTTCGGAGAAGCGGTTGTAGCCGTAGAGGCGGGCAAACTCCTCAATCAGGTCGATCTCTCGCTCAACATCCCGCAAGCGATGGGGGGGAACAGATACCTGCCAAACGCAGCTAGCCACGCTGGCCGTCGCGGTAGCGGGGTCGGCCTTGGGGGCAACTGCCTGAGAGCGGGAAAGCTGAAAGCCCAGAGCCGACAGGATTTCCTCCACTTCCTCTGGCTGCACCTCGTCCCCCAGCACGTCGATAAGCCGCGACAGCCGCAGCTGGAGCGTCCGCTCCAAGGGTGGCCGCTGGTCAAACGTGGTCAGGCCCACCACCGCGCCTCCAGCCAGCTCCAAGATTAACTGCACCGCCCGATCCCGCGCCAGCTCAAGGGTAGCCAAGTTAACCCCTCGCTCATAGCGGGCCGAGGCTTCAGTGCGCAGCCCCTGCAAGCGGGACGAGCGGCGCGTGACCACGGGGTCAAAGAGGGCTGCCTCCAGAAAAACCTTGGTGGTGGCTTCGTCTACTTCCGTCTCCTCCCCTCCCATGACGCCAGCCAGGGCCACCGGTCGGCTGCCGGCAACGATGAGATGGTTTTCAGCGTGCAAAGTACGGATTTGGCCGTCCAGAGTTTTCAGGGTTTCTCCCGGCTGGGCAAAGCGCACCTCGATGGTGGGTTCCTCCTTGCCCATGACCTGCAGCAGGCGATCCCAATCGAAGGCGTGCAGGGGCTGGCCCCATTCCAGCAGGATCAAGTTGGTAACATCCACAACATTGTTGATGGAGCGCATGCCGGCGGCGGCCAGGCGGTGTTTGAGCCAGTCGGGAGAAGGGCCAACCTTCACCCCCTCAATCAGCACGCCGCTGTAGGCGGGACAAGCTTTGGCATTGGCAATGCGCAACTGGAAGTTGGGGATGGGCAGAGCCTGCAGGGGCTGGACGGGTGGCAGGCGTAGCGGGTTGCGGGTGAGGGCGGCCACCTCGCGGGCAATCCCCACCATGCTTAGAGCGTCGGCCCGGTTGGCGGTGGAGGTGAGATCCAGCACCACATCGTCCAGGCCCAGCAGGGGGCGCACATCAGAGCCCAGCGGATGGGCCTTGAGATCCAAATCGGGGGGAAATTCGTGGATCCCCGCCGAAGCTTTCTCCAAGCCCAGCTCAGCTAGAGAACAGATCATGCCCTCCGAGAGCACCCCTCGCTTTTCCGCTTTGGCGATGGTCAGGTTCACCGCCGGCAAATGGGTGCCTGGCGTAGCTACAGGAACCAGCAGGCCAGGACGGGCGTTAGCGGCTCCGCAGACAATCGTGGCCGGCTGTTCGCCTCCCAAATCCACTTGACAGACCCGCAGCCTATCGGCATTGGGATGGGGCTCGGCAGCCAGGATCTTGCCTAGAACCACTCCCTCTGCCCAACGGCGGCGATCCTCGATCTCCTCCACCTCAAAGCCCACCATGGTGAGGGCTTCCGCCAGCTCTTCTGGGGAAAGCTCAAAATCCACCAGTTCCCGCAGCCACTTCAAGGAGATGCGCATCGCTAGTCCAGGGTGCCAACGCCGCACCCATTATCAGATCCCCCTCCAAAACCGGCAAGAGACTCCCTATCCCCCGGCAGCGAAGGTGGCCATGAGGATCAATGACAGCAAGATGCCTGGAAAGAGCAGGGCTATCAGGAGCAGGAACTCGGAAAGCGTCATAGGCCAGAGGTAAGCAGAGGCATCACTTTTCAAGCTAGACTCTTCCAGTTGCCTTTCCTCCCTCTGTTTGGGATCTCTTCCGGCTGGCAAGGTCCTGACCCCAATCGCAACAAGCTTTGCCCTCCTGCTGGGTACTTTGGCAGGCCGTAGGCCCAACCAAGGCAGCCTAGGGCAGGGCATCGAGAGTTCCCACCCTCTAGGGCGGGGAGGATGGCAAAAAAGAGGTGAAGAACTTCTCCGACAGCCGCAATGGGCATTCAAGGCAAGCGCATTGCCGTCGAGCCTGCGGATCTTCGCCCCTGGCTGAAGGCAGCAGTCCTGGCAGGGGGCGGCGAAATTGTGCCCCTCTCAGAAGCAGAAGCCCTGGTCTGGACCGATGGTTTCGACGTGCCAGGTTTAAGGCGTTGCTTGGCAGAGGGCCAAGGGATCCGCTGGGTGCAGTTGCCCTGGGCGGGCGTGGAGCCTTTTGCCCAAGCGGGGATCTTGCATCCCGCCTACGTGTGGACCTGCGGCAAGGGGGTGTACGCCCAGGCAGTGGCCGAGCATGCCCTGGCCCTCACCCTGGCTGGCCTACGGGATCTGAAGATCCGCGCTTTGGCCCAGACTTGGCAGCCGGGATCCGGCACCAGCCTCTGGGGCAAGCGGGTGGTGATTTTTGGGGCAGGGGGCATTGCCCAGGCCCTGATCCAGTTGCTACAGCCCTTTCAGTGCGCCATCGATGTAGTGCGGCGCAGGGCGGATCCCTTGCCGGGAGCCGGCCGAGTGGTGACGCTGGCAGAGCGGCAGTCGGTGCTGGCGGGGGCGGATGTGGTGATCCTGGCCTTGGCCCTTACCCCCGAGACCGAGGGGATCATCGCCCGGCCAGAGCTGGAGCAGATGGGATCCGGCTGCTGGCTGGTCAATGTGGCGCGCGGCAAACACATCGTGACTCCCGACCTGGTGGCTGCTTTGCAAGAAGGAATCATCCGGGGCGCCGCCCTGGATGTTACAGACCCGGAGCCGCTGCCCCCTGGACATCCCCTCTGGAGCTTGCCCAACTGCCTAATTACCCCCCACACAGCTGTTACCGATGCCATGATCATCCCCGCTTTGTCTGAGCGGGTGCGGGAAAACGTGCGCCGCTTTCGGCTGGGGGAGCCTTTGTTGGGAGTGGTGGATCCAGTTCTGGGCTATTGAGCGGGGTTGCTTGAAGCTGCGGCTTTAGACGCGAGCGAGCTCCTGGACGCGGGCGGCGATGGCCTCGGCCATCTCCTGAGTGCCCACAGGCTCCCCTTGGGCCAGGTCATAGGTGACGTATTTGCCTTCGGCAATGACCGACTGCACTGCCGCTTCTACCCTCGCGGCGGCTTCCCGCTCGCCTAGGTAGCGCAGCATCATGGCCCCGGAGAGGATGAGGGCAGAGGGGTTGACCTTGTTCTGACCAGCATATTTGGGTGCTGAGCCGTGGATGGCCTCAAAGACAGCGATGCCATCGCCAATGTTGGCCCCCGGCGCCACCCCCAGCCCGCCAATCATGCCAGCGCACAGATCCGAGATGATGTCCCCATAGAGGTTGGTGAGCACCAGCACATCGTAGAGCTGCGGCTTTTGCATCAGTTGCATGCACATGTTGTCCACGATGCGATCCTCAAACTCGATGTCGGGGTACTCCTGGGCCACCTCCCGCGCCACCTGCAAAAACAGCCCGTCGGTAAACTTCATGATGTTGGCTTTGTGAACGGCCGTTACCTTTTTGCGGCCATTTTGGCGGGCATATTCGAAAGCAAACTTGACGATGCGGCGGCTGCCAAACTCTGAGATGGGCTTGATGGCAATGGCCGATCCCTCGCGGATGAACTTGCCGGAAAGGCGCATCATCTCCTCTCGCGCCTGCACAGCTTCGGGGGTCCCCCTTTCAAACTCGATCCCGGCGTAGAGATCTTCAGTGTTTTCCCGCACCACCACTAGGTCGATGTTTTGAAAAGGGCTTTTGATGCCAGGGATAGATTTGGCCGGGCGCAGGTTGGCGTAGAGGTCTAGCTCTTTGCGGATGGCTACATTGACGGAGCGAAAGCCCGTGCCTACGGGGGTGCCAATGGGCCCTTTGATGGCCACTTTGGTTTCTCGGATGGACTCTAACACCTGCGGCGGCAAAGGCGTGCCGTATTTCTCAATCACCTCTACCCCTGCTTCCACCCGGATCCACTCCAATTCCACCCCGGTGGCTTCCAGGACCGTGGTCATTGCTTTGGTTACTTCCGGGCCGATGCCATCGCCGGGAATCAACGTTACACGATAGGCCACAAACGCTTCTCCTTGCTTGACGCCACACAAAGCACCCTTGGCCGTTGTCGACCAGGGATCCCCTAAGCTTAAAGACTATAGAAATAGAACGGGTTGAGGCCAAGAATTGGCCAGGGCAACCTACCCCTAGAGGATCCGCAGCGGATCCACATCGAGGCTGACGCGGATCCCCTGGGGGATATGCCCAAGGGCGCTGCGCAAGTGGGCATCGATCTGGGTGCGATCCCAGGGCTGACCAGGAAGCTGTTTGAGCAGGATCTGCCAGCGGTAGCGGCCGGCAACCCGTTCCACTTGGGCTGGCCCTGGGCCTAGGATCTCGGCTGGGATCCCTTGCAGGCGTTCGCCCACGCGCTGGCAATAGCGCTCCAGTGCCTCCAGGGAGGTGCTGCTTAGGCGGATCAAGACCAGGGCTCGGTAGGGAGGGTAGCCCCCCTCTTGGCGTTGGCGCAGCTCGGCCTGGACAAAGCCCTCGTAGTCGTGGGCCAGCACCGCTTGCAAGATGGGGTGCTCCGGCAAGTAGGTCTGGATGATGGCCTGGCCCGGCAGGGATCCCCGTCCTGCTCGGCCCGCCACTTGGGTGAGCAGTTGAAAGGTGCGTTCACCAGCGCGGTAGTCAGGCTGGTGCAATAGGCCGTCGGCAGCCACTACCCCCACCAGCGTCACCTGGGGAATATCCAGCCCCTTGGTGAGCATCTGGGTGCCCACCAGCACCTGAGCCTTGCCGCTGCGAAACTGCTCCAGCAAGTTGCGGTGGGATCCCTTGCGGCGGGTGGCATCGCTGTCGTAGCGCAGGATCCCTAGCTGCGGCCAGTGCTGCTGCAGCACCTCCACCACCTTCTGGGTGCCGGTGCCGAAGTGCTTTAGGTAGGGCGAACCACAGGCAGGGCAGCGCTGGGGGTGGGGTTGGCGGGCGCCGCAGTAGTGGCAGCGCAGCTCCTGCCCGCCCTCTAGGTGAACGGTAAGGGAGACGTCGCAGTGGGCGCAGGTGAGGACAAAGCCGCAACTGCGGCACAAAACAAAGGTGCTGTAGCCGCGGCGGGGGACAAAGAGGATGGCCTGTTCCCCCCTCTTCAAAGTCTCGTGCAAGGCTTGTTGCAGGCGACGGCTGAGAATGCCGCGGTTGCCCGCCTGCAGCTCTTGGCGCATGTCCACCAGCTCCACCTGGGGCAGAGTGGCCGGGATCCCCGCCTGAGGAATGCGCTGCGGCAGGGCCAGACGAACCCAGCGCTGCGGGTCCTGGAGGTGGGCGGCGTAGGTTTCCACTGCGGGTGTGGCGCTGCCCAAGACTAGGGGACAGTTGGCCAGCTCAGCCCGCCACTCCGCCACTTGTCGAGCGTGGTAACAGGGCTGGGGCTGATCCTGCTTGAAGCTGTCATCGTGCTCCTCGTCCAAGACAATCAGGCCAAGATTGGCCAAGGGGGCAAACACCGCCGAGCGCGTGCCAATTACTACCTGGGGGACAGAGATCACCATCTGCCGCCAGAGGTCGTAGCGCTCCCCTGCCGAGAGGCCGCTGTGGTAGGTCCACACGCGGGATCCCAGCCGCGCCCGAAAGCGGTCCGTCAGTTGCGGGGTAAGGCCAATCTCCGGCACCAGCACCAAGGCCGACCGTCCCTGCTGCAGCACCTGGGCAATGACCTGTAGGTACACCTCTGTCTTGCCCGAGCCGGTGACCCCGTGCAGCAGAAAGCGTTGGTTTCGCCCCAGAGCTTGGCAAATGGCCGCCACTGCCTCGGCCTGAGCTGGCGTCAGAGGCTTGGGCAGATCTTTCTCCCCAGGCCGGCCGGCCTCCCCCAGCCGCAGCAGGGGCCGCTCGTAGAGGTGCACCCGGCCTTTGCGGGCCAGACTCTGCAACACCGACCGGCTTACCCCCGCCAGACGCTCCCACTCGGCTAGCAGCAGCTCCCCCCCTTTTTGCTTGAGGATCTGCAGCGCTTTCTGCTGGGGCAAGCTCAGCCCCTCCAGCGAGTCCTCTACCAAGGTGGCTGCCTGCTGGGTTTTTACCCTACCCCCCTGCTGCTCCTGCCAGAAACTTTCCACCCAACCCCGCCGCTGCAGCTCCCGCAGGGCCAGCTCGGCGCCGGGCACCTGCTGCTGGAGGTAGCGCCAAGACAGCTCCCCCCCTTTTTCCTGGAGCAGCCGCAGCAAAGCCTGGGCAGCCGGCGAACATTCCCCTTGCGGGGATCGAACCAGGCGGATCCGTCGCTGGGAGCGGCTAAGCAAGCCAGGGGGCAAGACCGTGCGCACCACCTGCGCCAGGGGGGTGAGATAGTAATCGGCTACCCGCTGCAACAGGGGCCAGAACTCCTTGGGCAGGATCCCTTTGGCCACCACTGCCTCAATTGTCCGCACCGACTGGGGCTCTACCCCTGCCGGCAACTCGGCACGCCAGCCCAGGGCCACTGCCCCCGCTACCTGCTGGCCAAAGGGGACGCTGAGGAGGTCGCCGGCCTCTGGCTCCCATCCCTCCGGCACACGGTAGATGAAGCACCCCCCCAAACGAGGATGATCCACCCACACCTCCAACCAGCGGGGAGGAGCGGACTGCAAAACGGGATCCCTCACGGACGGGACAAAAACCGCGGCAGATCTACTGCTCGCCTTCCAGCCCGAGCCAGCAGGGGTCGCGGCTGAAGCGCGGGCTTGGCGGCTTGGAGGGAAGCAGGAGACTCCGCTCCCTTGGGTGTGTCAGCCCCTTTGGCAACCCCATCAACCCGAGCTGGGATCTCTAGACCCCTGCGCTCCAGGGCCGCCTTGAGGCTAAGCACATGCATCTGTTGCTGCTCGCACTTCTCTTTCAGGGATCGGTTCTCTTCTAAAAGAGCCTCTCGCTCTGCCTGCAAAGCCTTCACCTGCGCCTCCAAGGCTTCGGCTTGTTCTTGCAAATGGGCAATGGCCACCTGGGCAGAGCGCAGCTGCGATTGCTTGGCAGATTGCTCGGCAAGCTCATCCAAAGCCGCCTGAAGCTGCTGCTCCAACGCCTCGATGCGCTGCTGAGCTTGGGCGTACTGCCCCTGCCAGTGGGCAATCTCTGCCTGGGCTTGGGAGAGGGCTGCCTCCAATTCCTGCCGTTGTTCTTGCCAGCGCTGCTGCGCTTCCGCTTCCGTCTCCGCATAGCCCGCTAGCCGCGCCTCAAGGCGCTCCCGCTCTCCCTGCCAAGCTGCCTGCTGCTCGGTGTAGAGAGCCCGCAGTCTGCTCAGCTCTGCCTGCGTTTCCGCCAGTTGGGTGCGGGCTAAAGAAAGCTCGGCCTTGAAACGCTGTAACATCTCCACCCGTTTTTGAGCCAGGTCCTGGGCTTCTACCAGCGAGGCTTGGAGCTCCTGCTGGCGGTGTTCCCACTGACGGCGCTCCTGAGCATGGGCCAACCGCAGCTGCTCAAGCTGCTCCTGCAGGGCCTCAATATCTTGGCGCTGCCGCTCGTTGAGTCGTTGTCGTGCTGCTAGCTGAGCTTCTTGCTCCGAGAGCAGAACCTTTTGCTCTGCCAAGGTTTGCTGGAGCTGGTGCAGGGCGCGCTCCCGCTCCTGCAGCTGAGTGCGCAGGGCTTGCACCTCAGCCTGCAGGCTTTCCTGAAGGGTGCGCCGCTCTTGCAGTTCCGCTTCAGCTTTGAGCAGCCGGGCCTCCAACTGCTGCTGCCACAGGGCCGAAGGCTGCTCTGACTTGGGATCCGGTTCCGAGACAGAGTCCTTGACCGAACGGCCAGCCTGTGCCTCGGGAGGGGTAGGGTCCAGCTTGCCTGAGGAGGGAACCTGCATAGGGAGAGGAAGCAGTGGAGGTGGTGACGAGGCTTCTTGAAGTATAGGGAGATTTTCTGGGGGGTTCAAGCTAGCCGGCAGAGCTCCATGCCTTCTGGCTCCCAGCTAGGCAAAGCAGCTGCCGTAGCTTTCTGCTCCTCTTAACTCCCTCACTCCCCAGCCTGACTACTGCCATGGAGCTTAGCGGACTCGAACCGCTGACCCCTTCAATGCCATTGAAGTGCTCTACCAACTGAGCTAAAGCCCCAAGTTCTACTAGAAGCTAGAGGGTGTGGACAACAGCCCTACTCCTAATTTTAGCCTAGAGAAGCGGCTTTGCTGACCAAAGGTACCAGCTACTTTTGACCTCTCTCCAGCTTTGGAAGATCTCTACCCCACGCTTGGCAAGGGCTTTACGTAGTCCCCTAGTCCGCAGTGGAGGACCTCAGCTGCCCGTACTTCTCCGGGCTCTAGCCCTGGCAATACCCTGCCGTAGGCTACCTGGGTGACAACTGCCAGTATACTACAACCCTCCCCCGTCTGCACTGCCCTTCCCCTCGCTCGCCTGCAGAGCAGTGGGGATGCAGTCGCTACAAAAGCCTGCTGGGTGATAGAACAAAGTCAGTGACAACGGGGGGGTTGTGACTCAGGAAAGCCAGTTGAACCGCATTTTGGCGGCTGCTTTGCTGGTGGTTTGCCTAATTGCGACCCTTGTCGGCAGTAGACGCCCTGCAGCCGAGTTGGCTCGAGGGGGAGCTCCTCAAGGGGCAAGTCGCATCGAGGTGGTCGCTCTCGAGGGTCCTATCGGCGGCTTGCGCCGCTCAAGCTTGGTGGGCTTGCCCACCTCCCCTTTAGAGCAGCTGCGGGAAGCGGTTGACGATAGCGCTGTCAAGGCTGTCCTGCTGCGCATCAACAGCCCAGGCGGGGCCGTGGGCTCCAGCCAGGAACTCTACCGTGCCGTTACCGCCCTGCGCGAAGCCGGCAAGCCTGTGGTGGCCGTCCTGGAGGACATTGCCACCAGTGGCGGTTACTACGTGGCCAGTGCTGCCGACAAAATCTACGCCAACCCCGGCACCCTGACTGGCAGCCTAGGGGTACTCATCAGAGGCCTTAACTTTAGCAAGCTGCTCGACACTTACGGCATAGAGCCGCAGACCTTCAAAACCGGCGAGTACAAGGACATGCTCTCCCCCTTTCGCCCTGCCACTCCCCAAGAGCGGCGCCTGCTGCAAGAGCTGGTGGAGAATACCCTCGACCAGTTTATTCGCGATGTGGCCCGCGGGCGCCAGCACTTGCCGGAAAAAGGGGCGGAAGAGGTGCTGGATGCGGAGATGATTGCGCGGCGGCAGAGTTTGGATGAGGTGCGACTGCGCCAGTTGGCCGATGGGCGCCTCTTCACCGGAGCGCAGGCGGTGGAGCTGGGCCTAGTGGACGCCTTGGGGGGGTACACCGAAGCCGTGGAGGATCTGCGGCGGATGACCGGGGATCCCTCTCTGTCGCCGGCAACCAGAGACCCGTTCCAACGCGCCCTGCGGCGGCTATTGAGCCAAGGGCTGCCTCCAGCAGGGCAAAGCTTCTGGCTGGGTCAACTGCTGGGAGACGAGGAGGCTGGCGGGATCCCAGAGCTGCCGCTGTTGTGGATGGCGCCGGCCTGGACTTTGCGCTAAATCTAACCTTGGCCGGGTGTGAGGGTGAGTTGTGGATCAAGAAGTGTCCACGTTGGGCGACGCTTCTGCTTTGACCGCGGTTGCGGCGCCGGGAGCAAGGACAGACTCCTGGACGGCGTTTAACCCGGAGCTAGAGCTGCTAACCAGCCGCGCGTGGGTGGAAATTGACGCAGCCCAGTTGCGAGAAAACCTAAGGCTGTTGCAGGCCCGCCTAGGCCCAAACGTCGAGATCTGGGCGGTGGTCAAGGCCAATGCCTACGGCCATGGAGCTCAGCTAGTGGCTCCTCTGCTGGTGGCTGCAGGGGCCAAGGGGCTATGCGTGGCCACGCTGGCCGAAGGGATCGAGCTGCGCCAGACAGGCCTACAGGCACCGATCCTGATCCTGGGCGCTTTGAATACCTGGGCGGAGCTCCAGCAGGCCATGGCAGCGCGGCTGGAGATTAGCCTTACCCGCGCCGAGCAGATCCCCCTGCTGCGCCAGGTGGCCTCCTGGGCCGGGCGGCCCGTTCCGGTCCACGTTAATGTCGATACCGGCATGACCCGCCTGGGGATCCCTTGGCAGGAGGCTGCCGCTGTGTGGGGGCAGATCTGCCGGATCCCTGAGCTAGAGATCTGTAGCCTATTCTCCCACTTTGCAACGGCAGACGAGCCCAACTCGCCGGCAATGGCCCAGCAAGAGTCCCGTTTTGCCCAGGTGGTAGAGCAGATCCGCCAGGCTGGGGATCCCTTGCCGCCGTTGCATCTGGATAACTCCGCCGCCGCCCTCACCCGCCTTCACTACTCCCGCGTGCGGCTGGGGCTAGTCCTCTACGGCTTGTCTCCTGCTCCTCACCTGCAGGTGCCTGGGCTTAGACCCATCCTGCGCCTTAAAGCGCGGCTGACCCACATTCAAACGGTGCCTGCCCACACGGGTGTCAGCTACGGCCATCGCTACATCACCCGCCGTCCCAGCCGCATTGCCACTCTGGCCATTGGCTATGCCGATGGGATCCCAAGGCGGCTTTCCGGCTGGCTGCGAGGGTGGGTGCGTGGCGGCCTGATCCAGCAGGTGGGCACCATCACCATGGATCAGTGCATGTGGGACGTTACCGAGAGGCCGGACATCCAAGTGGGAGACGTGGTGGAGCTGTTGGGCCCCCATCTGGGCAGCATGGGCTTATCGATCCAAAACTGGGCCGATCAGTTGGGCACTATCCCCTACGAGTTGCTTTGCGGGCTTTCTGCTCGCCTGCCAAGGGTGCTAGTCAACGCCTGAGCCTGCCACTGGCGCAAGCTCCCACCAGTTAGAGAATTCCCGTCCCCTGGGGCTTTTTCCTGAGCTTGCTTCTTTTCCTCTGGCTTGAAGAACTCACGTCCCTTGCTCGATAGGCCAGAAGAAAGCCGCTGCTCCTTGTAATCTGCCTCAATTTGTGAGACAATCAGAAAACTGTGCTTTTGCTTGCACGGCTCTTGTCGTCTATCTGGCCAATTAGGGGATAGTATGGTACACACGCTATCTGGCCAATTAGGGGATAGGTCTCTGGCTCTAATCGGGATCCACTGCATCCTAGAGCTGTACGACTGCCCGGCCCACCTCTTGGATGATGTCTCCCTGGTGCAGCAAGCCTTGCGGGAGGCGGCAAGACGCTCCAATTCCACCCTTTTGGGTGAGCTTTACCATCCCTTTGAGCCGCAGGGGATCACGGCGCTGGCCCTCTTAGGAGAATCCCACATCTCCATCCACACCTGGCCTGAAGTGGGTTATGCAGCGGTGGATGTGTTTACCTGCGGGCGCCATACGCGGCCTGAAGCAGCCTGTGAATATTTGATTGAGGTCTTTCAAGCGCGACGGCATTCGCTGCGCAAGCTGCCTCGCCGAACCACGGAGCCGGCGTCCCTTGAGGAAGTGACGCCCTTGCCTGAGGCAGTTAGTTGTGAAACAGCTAGACGAAGGCGCTGAGATCGCACCACCTTTGCCAAGCTACCCATGAACCTGCCAAGGAACTTCTTCTGGGCCCAGGAGTACTTTACCCCCTGGAGCTACACTGCCTTTGCTATTACACGCATCCTGGCCTACCGAAAGACCCCCTTTCAGGAAATGCTGATTGCCGAAATGGGGGCCTACGGCAAGGGCTTGATGCTGGATGGGCATTGGCAGTCCACCACGCTGGACGAGTTCCTCTACCATGAGGCGCTCGTCCACCCTGCCCTCCTCCAAGTTGTCCAGGGGGGTGGGATCCCTCGGCGCGTGCTTGTACTGGGGGGAGCGGAAGGGGCAACGCTGCGGGAGGTGCTGCGCTGGCGCTCGGTGGAGCAGGCGGTGATGGTGGACATCGACGGAGAGGTGGTGGAGGCCTGTCGGGAACACTTGCCAGAAATGCACCAGGGGGCCTTTGAGGACCCGCGGGCACAGGTAGTGATTGCCGACGCTTTCGACTTCCTCCAGCAGACAGAGCCGGTTTGGGATGTCATCCTCTCCGATCTTTCGGATCCTGTGGAAGCTGGCCCTGCCGCCCGCCTCTTTACCCAGGAGTTTTTCTGCCAGATCCGATCCAAGTTGCAGCCCGGTGGAGCTTTTGCCCTCCAGGCTGGGCCGACAAGCCCCTTGGAGTTGGAGCAGCACACCCGCATCGTTCACACCCTCAAAACCGTGTTTGCTGCTGTGCAGCCCTACGCCATCTACGCCACCACCTACGGCGAGCCTCTTGGATTTGCCCTAGCAGCTCAGACTCCTATCCCCTCCAGGCCGGAGCCGGAACAGATCGACCAGCTTCTGGCTCAGCACTTGGATCCCAGTCGAGGGGAACTGCGCTTCCTCGATGGCACTGCCCTCCTGGGCCTTTACCAGGTTCCTGTCTATGTGCGCCGCGCCATTGCCGCTGAGACCACCGTCTACACCCTAGACAACCCTCCTCAGGTCGACTAAGTCGCTGGTAAAAATGGGCTCCTGAGGTATTTGTCTTTGGTGCCATAACTTGGTAGATTCGTGAACAGGCGAATTCCGCTTCCCCAATGAGAGTTTTAGTTATTGGTGGTGACGGATACTGTGGCTGGGCAACGGCCCTGTACCTATCCAACAGGGGCTACGAGGTGGCCATCCTCGACTCGTATATCCGCCGGCTTTGGGATCTGCAACTGGGAGTTTCTAGTCTGACACCCATTGCCCAGCTTGAGCAGCGGGTGGATCGCTGGAAGGGGCTGACTGGCAAGGATATTCCCATCTTTGTTTGCGATGTTACTAACTACCAAGCCCTAATTTCCTGCATGCGCCGCTTTGAGCCAGAGGCTATTGTGCACTTTGGCGAGCAGCGCTCTGCTCCCTTCTCGATGATTAGCCGCGAACATGCGGTGATGACCCAGGTCAACAATGTGGTGGGCACCCTCAACATCCTCTATGCCATCAAGGAGGAGTTTCCCGACTGCCACCTGGTGAAGCTGGGCACCATGGGTGAGTACGGCACTCCCAACATTGACATCGAGGAGGGATACATCACCATCGAGCACAACGGCCGCAAGGATACCCTGCCCTATCCCAAGCAGCCGGGATCCATGTACCACCTCTCCAAGGTCCATGACAGCCACAACATTCACTTTGCTTGCCGCGTCTGGGGCCTGCGGGCTACCGACCTGAACCAAGGGGTGGTGTATGGCGTGCTCACGGAAGAAACAGGCATGGACGAGGTGCTGATCAACCGCCTCGACTACGATGGCGTGTTTGGCACAGCCCTCAACCGCTTCTGTGTTCAGGCAGCAGTCGGCCATCCGCTAACAGTCTACGGCAAAGGGGGTCAAACGCGCGGCTTCTTGGATATTCGCGACACCGTGCGTTGTGTGGAGCTGGCCATCGCCAATCCTCCTGAGCCAGGTCAGTTCCGGGTGATGAACCAGTTCACTGAACAATTTAGTGTGGAGCAGCTAGCAGTGATGGTGCAAAAGGCTGCGGCTGCCATGGGCTTGAAGGTGGAAATCCAACACCTGGAGAACCCCCGCGTTGAGCTGGAAGAGCACTACTACAACGCCAAGAACACCAAGCTTCTAGATCTGGGCCTTCAGCCTCACTACCTGTCGGATTCGCTGCTGGATTCGCTGCTTAACTTCGCCCTCAAGTACAAGGACCGGGTGGACGTGCGGCAGATTCTACCTAAGGTGAAATGGAGAGGCTAGCCTTCTAGACAGGCCTGGGCTACACTTAGCCAGCCGCGGGCCAAGTTTTCCAGGTTATACCCCCCTTCTAGGCCAAAGACAGCCTTAGAGGTTACCTCTTTCAAGCAAAGACGGGTCATGCGACCAAAGTCTTCCGGCTCTAGCAGCATATCGGCCAAGGGATCCCCTTTGGCACAGTCAAAGCCGGCACTCACCAGCAGCAAATCGGGCTGAAAGGCTTTTAGGAAAGGCAGAACCTTCTCCTGCAAGGCTTTTTCGTAAGCCGACCAGTCGGATCCTGCAGGCAGAGGTACGTTGCAGAGGTTGCCGTGGATCCCGGTTTCCTCGGCCAGTCCTGTGCCGGGGTAGAGAGGAAACTGGTGGATGGAGGCATAGGCCAGTTGGGGATGGCGCTTCACCACCGCCTGGGTGCCGTTGCCGTGGTGTACGTCCCAATCAAAAATGGCTACCTGCCTGACCCCTGACTGCTCTAGTGCCCACAGGGCGGCGATGGCGGCGTTACTGAAGAGGCAAAACCCCATTGCCCGCTCCGGCTCAGCGTGATGCCCAGGCGGACGACACAGCACCAAAGCTGGCTGTCCTGTGGCCAAAGCCGAGGCCGCTGCAGCAATCCAGCCGCCCACTGCCCGCCGCGCTGCTTCAAAGCTGCCTGGAGAGACAACTGTATCGGCATCAAGGTAACCCCCACCTGCTGCCGCCAGCTCGGCCACCTGTTGGATATGCCGAGGCGAGTGGACCCGCTCCAGCTCCCCCAGCTCAGCCAAGGGGGGATCCCGCCACTCCAGTTGGTTGGCAAAAGGGGCCTTGCGCAGGGCTTTGGAAATAGCTTGCAGGCGGGCCGGGCGTTCCGGATGAAAGGGACCCGTATTGTGGCTAAGAAAAGTTTCAGAATAGTAAACGGGCAGCATTTAAGGCAGCGCCTTCGCAGTGTAGCTAACCCTCCTTCTACCCGTAGAACACCTCCGACATCGCTGCTCCCACGTAGGGATCTTCAAAAGAGTCCTGTTGCAGCTTCTGCTTGACCACATCCCGCACCACCGAGCGGAGCAACTCCAGTTCTGAGGGGCTAAGCTGGTCGCGGCTAGGGCATTCATCGGCAGCCAGCAACCTATAAGCAGGGGGAACCCGGTTGAGAATCTGCTGCAGCAGGGATTCCCGCTCCTTGGCGTCATGAAACACTTGCTGGTGGGGGTGCTCGGTGCAGAGTAAAGTTTCCAGTTCTGCCAATGCCAGGTACTCGATGATATTCACCAACATTTTTTCCATCAGAACTTCCCTCCTAAGAATCTCGGCCGCTTTTAAACAAGCATTAAACAAAGGGCGCTAGCTCCTACTTCTCCCCTGCTCTTGCCACTAGACTTTCCCCTAAAGGCTTGACATTCAAGCCAAAGTAAATCAACTCCCCCACTAGCAGGAAGCTGTCGTCAATTATTAACCTTGTGCTCCTGCTGGCATTACCGCCAGCGGGAAATTATCGGCGTTTTGGAAAGTGCAGAGTGGGAACTTTAACAAAGACTATAGAAACTCTTCTGCACCTGGAAACAAGGGTCTTACTACTCCTCGGCGTTTATGCTAGCACGCAACTATGTAGGAAACTATGGAACTATTAAAAACTTTACGTGCTTCACATATTTCTTGACAGCCGACTAGGGAAAACCGGCAAAGTCCTAGTCTGAAAGGTCGACCCGCAGAGCTAGGGATCTAGCCGGCTAAAGGCAACTCAACCCGTTCGGCTTGGATCCAAAAAGACTCCAGGTCGTAGTACTCTCTTTCGTTTTGCATCATCACGTGGACGATGAGATCGGCGTAGTCAATGAGGATCCACGAGCCTGAGTCTTGACCTTCAATGCGCTGCGGTGTCCGTTGCCACTCCTCCCAAAGCCTTTCCTCAATTGCCTGGGCAATGGCGCGCACTTGCGTCAGCGAGTAGCCACTGACTAGAAGAAAGTAGTCTGCCAGTGTGGAAACCCGAGATACATCCAGCAGGACAATGTCGCCACCTTTTTTTTCTTCCGCTGCGCGAGCTGCACTCAGCGCCATGCGATAGACGGGATCCCTGGCACGGGCAGGCATGAGCTGTAGCAACTAAGACCCTCCTGAAACGACGGAAAGAACTGGAGACGCAGCCCTCTGGAAATCCTTTTGATCCAAAGGATGGAGCAGGAAATAATTGCGAGTCATGAGGGTGCGTGGATGAACCACCTGATTCCGGTTTAGCAAAAATCTCAGGCTTAGATCGCAAACCCCCACCACAGCTTTAGATAAATCTACAAAAGCCAGGCGCCGCAACTGCTCCAGCTCTGGGCTGCTGCCGCGGTTGGGTTCCAGAGCATCGGCTACAAAAACCACACAACTGAGCGGACCCATGCCGGGCTGGCCTAGGGTGTGGTTGGCGATGGCCGCCAAGATCTCCGCATCCTGCACCTGAAACTGTTCCCGCGCCAACAGGGAGCCCACCTCGGCGTGGAGGATGTGGGGCTCAGCCCGTTCAATCTCGTCTAGCTCCCGCTCCCGAGCTACCCGCTGCAACAGTTGCTCCGCCGGGAAAGACTTAGCCAAGTCGTGCATCAGACCTGCCCAAGCGGCTTTCTCCTCATCCAATCCGTAGTGAGCCGCCAGTTGCCGGGCCATTGCCTCGACTCCCAAGATGTGGCGCAGGCGGGGAGGAGGCACCCGCTCCTGCAGCCAGGCCAACACCTCCTCGCGCCGCAAGGCTAGGTTAGTCATTTTGCAACTTCAACACTGCCATAAACGCCTCTTGGGGCACATCCACTGTTCCCAGTGCCTTCATGCGCTTTTTCCCTTCTTTTTGCTTTTCCAGCAGCTTGCGCTTGCGAGTTACGTCTCCCCCGTAGCACTTGGCCAAAACATTTTTGCGCAGCGCAGGGATAGTTTCGCGGGCAATGACGCGCGAGCCAATCGCCGCTTGGATGGGCACCTCAAACTGGTGGCGTGGGATCAGCTCGCGCAACTTAGCCACTAGAGACCGGCCCACCTGAAAGGCTTTGTC
Source organism: Synechococcus sp. O70.2 (assembly GCF_047462135.1). NCBI lineage: Bacteria > Bacillati > Cyanobacteriota > Cyanophyceae > Synechococcales > Synechococcaceae > Synechococcus > Synechococcus sp. O70.2. The sequence continues at coordinate 12,576 of NZ_JANSIS010000002.1, read as the reverse complement.
CCGATGCACAATCGTGGAGAGAGCGTCCACCGGCTCGCCATTGATGAGGATATCCAAGCGCACCAGATCGTCAGCCCGATAGCCCACCATTTGGTAGTCCATGCTGGCGTAGCCGCGGGTGCGAGATTTCAACTGGTCAAAAAAGTCAGTGATCACTTCCGCCAGAGGCAATTCGTACACCAGCGTCGTGCGGCCCTGAGCCAGATACCTCATATCCTTAAAGATGCCGCGCTTGGTCTCGCACAGCTCCATCACCGCGCCAACGAATTCCTCCGGCAAAATCATCTCCACGCGGACAATGGGCTCCTCAATGCTAAGGCGCTCGTTGGGAGGAGGCAGCTTGCTGGGGTTATCAACCCGGAGCACCGAGCCATTGTTGAGGGTAACTTGATAAACCACCGTTGGGGCTGTAATCACCAGGTCCAGGTCGTACTCCCGCTCTAGCCGCTCCTGAACCACCTCCATATGGAGGAGGCCCAAGAAACCACAGCGGAAGCCAAAGCCCATGGCAGGGGAGACTTCCGGCTCAAAGTGGAGAGCGGCATCGTTGAGCTTCAGCTTTTCCAAGGCCTCTTTGAGTTCGGCGTACTGATCCGAGTTGCTGGGAAAAAGTCCACAGAACACCATTGGCTTGGCTTCTTTGTAGCCGGGCAGAGGCTCAGGAGCCCTGCGATGAACGAGGGTGATGGTGTCCCCCACGCGGGCGTGCTCAACGCTTTTAATGGCAGCGGCAATGTAGCCCACTTCCCCGGCGTGGAGAGACTCAACCGGCTCTTGGTGGGGGCGCATCACTCCCAGCTCAGTAACCTCGTACTCCCGGCCAGAGGCCATGAAGCAAATCTTGTCCCCCCTTTTCACCTCCCCATCCACAATGCGCACATAGACAATCACACCCCGGTAGGGATCGTAGTAGCTATCGAAGATCAAAGCCCGCAAGGGATCCGCTACCGTATCCTGCGGCGGCGGTACCCGCTGCACAATAGCCTCGAGAATCTCTGAGATACCGAGGCCCACTTTGGCAGAGGCTAGGATCGCCCCGCTGCAGTCAAGGCCGATCACCTGCTCGATCTCGGCAATGACTCGCTCGGGGTCGGCGCTAGGCAAGTCAATTTTGTTAATGACGGGGATAATTTCCAGGTTGTTCTCCAAAGCCAGGTAAACATTGGCCAGGGTTTGGGCTTCCACACCTTGAGAAGCATCCACCACCAACAGCGCCCCTTCACAGGCAGCCAGCGAGCGGGAGACCTCGTAGGAAAAATCCACATGCCCTGGCGTATCGATGAGGTTGAGGACATAGTCCTGGCCGTCTTGGGCACGGTAGTTCATGCGGGCCGCCTGTAGCTTGATGGTGATGCCCCGCTCCCGCTCCAGTTCCATGCTGTCTAGAAGCTGCGGCTTCATCTCGCGGGCTGAGACGGTGCCGGTTGCCTCCAGCAGCCGGTCGGCAAGGGTAGACTTGCCGTGATCAATGTGGGCAATGATGGAAAAGTTGCGAATGCGGGAGACGGGGACGTCAGTCATAGAAACCAAGTCAGGGCAAAGATTTTTTACAATGCTAGCTTGTTTGTCCCTCTAGCTAAGCCAAGCTTATCCAGCAGTCGACCACCGTGGCCCGCACCCTGGCGCAAGCAGGGCTTAGCCACCTGGGTGGGGGTGAAGGCTAGCTGACAAACCAGGGTTAAGGTTTGTTGCATAGTAGGTAGTAGGGTGCCTCTTCGCGCTACTTGGAGGCAGCCCTCTTGGCGCAAGGCTTGGGGTAGCGGGCCGTAATGACTCCCCTAGAAGAAGCGGCGGAAGCGGCGGCTAGGCTGCTGGTGTTTCGGGACATCTGCGCCCATCCCCTGGCCCTAGCCTGGCAGGAGCTCATTCAGCAGTTGATGAGCGGGGATCCCTTGCCCTGCTGGAGAGCCTATGGGCGTTGGTTTGAGCTTTTGGCCCAGCAGGGCTTGAGCTGGCGGGAGTGGCTGATCCGGGAGATCCGCTGGGCCGATAACCCTTTCTCGCGGGCGGCGCTGCAACCGCAAGGGATCCCAGCACCCCTTCTGCAAGCGGCCCGCCACGATCTCCGTTGCCTGCAAATCCTAGCCAATAGCCAGGAGACGATCGCCGAGCAAATGCAGGCGCTGGGCCTAGGGATCTCCTGGCCAGATGAAAACAGCAGCAGCTCTGGCTGGGATCCTCGCCCCTTGGCCGATTGGGGCCAGAGCCTGGAGGCCTTGATTGCCCACTACCGCCAAGCAGGGGCAGGGCTCTATGGCCGCTATTGGGCCTTTCGCTGGGGGCCAGCAGGGCTAGAAGGGATCCCTGCTCCCGACTTGCCCGAATGGGAAGAGATTTACGGCTACGAACGGCAGAAACAGCAGCTGGCCGCCAACACCGAAGCGCTGCTGCGGGGGGATCCGGCTTTGCATGTGTTGCTCTACGGAGCGCGGGGCACCGGCAAGTCTTCGCTGGTGAAGGCGTTGTTGCGCCGCTACGGCCCGCAGGGACTGCGCCTACTGGAGCTAAGACCCAGAGACTTGATGCAGTTGCCGGAGATCTTGGCGGAGCTGCGACAGCAGGCGCTGCCCTTTGTCCTATTTGTAGACGACCTCTCCTTTGAGGCGGACGAAACCGAGTTTAAGCAGCTCAAGGTGCTCCTAGAGGGAGATCTCGTCCCACCGCCGCCCAATGTGCGCCTCTATGCCACCAGCAACCGCCGCCACCTTATCCGCGAGTTTTTTGGCGATCGTCCCAACCCCCAAGATCAAGAGATCCACGCCTGGGATACGGTGCAGGAAAAGCTGTCGCTGCGGGATCGCTTTGGCCTTACCCTTACCTTTGCCCCTTTTAGCCAAGCCGACTATCTGGCTACGGTGGAACACTTGGCGCAGCGACTGGGCCTCTCTCAGCCTTTAGATACCTTGCGCCGCCAAGCGCTGATCTGGGCTCAGCAGCAGAACGGCTTCTCCGGTCGCACCGCCCGCCAGTTTTTGCAGGCCCTGCAGGCCGGCCTGGTGGAAGTTGGATAGCCGCAAGCCGGTGGAGTTTTCCGTTGTAGAGAAGAGCCAGGCTACAGCAGCCACTCGCAGGCCCGCTCTCCCACCCCTTGCAAATTCAGAGGAATGGCCACCGCCTTGCCTATGCGAGGTTTCTGGCGGGTAGCCTCAATTTCTCGCCGCACCGTTTCCCACACACCCCAAGCCTGCAGATGGGCCATCACCGACTCCAGGCGAGCCAGATACTCGGCTTCCGTCAAGGGGAAAGAGGGCTGCTCTAGGTAGCGCCACATCACCAACAACACCACCCTACCCCCCAAGCGGCGCAGCTGCACGTCGTAGGAGCAGCCCCACTTCTCCCGCAGCAAAGCTTGCAACTCGGATCCCGTCATAGGTTGGCTTGGATGCATCGGCCTCCCCCTCGAGCTGCTCCTAGCTTTGCATTTCTTAATGAAATTGGCTAGGGGGCTCGGTTAGGATGGTGTCGTTTGTCAACGAACGTTAAAACTTCTCAGGCTTTCCTGACCATTATGACCGAAGCGATGAGCAACTTTGAGGCGCCCCCCATGAGCCGGCGGGTTCTCTTGAACGCCCTTCTCAGCGGCTCGGTGGGGGTGGTGGTCGTGGGTGCCCTCTACCCGGTGGTGAAGTATTTCATTCCTCCCTCTGCCGGTGGGACAGGGGAGGGGGTAATTGCCCAAGATGCCCTCGGCAGGCCAATTCGCGTCAGCGAGCTGCTAGCTACCCACGCGGCTACGGATCGCGTTCTGGCCCAGGGCTTGAAGGGAGATCCCACCTACATCGTGATCGACAATGGAGCGGTGGCTAACTACGGCCTCAACGCCGTCTGCACCCACCTCGGCTGCGTGGTGCCCTGGAATGCAGGAGAAAACCTCTTCAAGTGCCCCTGTCACGGATCCCAATACGCAGCCAATGGCAAGGTCATCCGGGGGCCGGCTCCCCGTTCGTTGGAGCTAGTCAGCGCCACGGTGGACGGCGACAACATTCGCTTTAGCCCTTGGCAGGGCCCCGATTTCCGCGAGGCCTAAACGCGCCATTGCAGGGCTGGCGGTGGCGAGAGGAAAGCCTGAAGAGGGCACGGCGTTGGTCTTAGCCAGAGCGTCCACAGGCTCTCGAGGAAAGGATCCAAAGAGCTTTTGCAGATTGGAATTGCAATTTTGAGTTGAGCTTATGAAGCGAATTTTTTTCTTGGCCTTGTGTGCGCTGCTGCTAATGGTCGTAGCATCTCCGCCAGCAGCAGCCTACCCCTACTATGCCCAGATGGCCTACGACAACCCCCGCGAGGCAACGGGGAAAATTGTCTGCGCCAACTGCCACCTGAACGCCATGCCTGTCCGGGCTGAAGTGCCGCAGGCGGTTACCCCCGGTCAGGTGTTCACCATTAAAGTTGGGATTCCCTACGACCTAAGCAAGCAGCAGGTGCTAGCAGATGGCAGCAAGGGCGGCTTGAATGTTGGCGCGGTGGTGATCTTGCCAGAGGGCTTCCGCCTGGCCACCGAGGAGGAAATGACCGAAAAGCAGCGGCAGGAGACCGCTGAGACCTACATCACTCCCTACAGTGACCAGAAGCCCAACATCCTCCTGGTGGGGCCGTTGCCCGGTGAGCAGCACCAGGAAATCGTCTTCCCGGTGGTAGCCCCTGACCCGAAAGAGGATCCCTCAGTGGCTTTCATGAAATATCGGGTTTACATTGGCGCCAACCGGGGCCGTGGCCAGATCAACCCCGATGGCAGCCTCAGCAACAACAACGTCTTCCGCGCTCCCGCCACCGGCCGCCTGACCAGCATCGCCACTATCGAGTCGGATCTTAGCGACCTGCCGGCAGAGCTGGCCGCCCTGGTGCCACCCGAATACGAGTTGCCGGGCACGCGAGTGCTCAGCTTCGAAACTGAGAACGGTATCCAGCATCTGGTGGTGCCGCCGGGGCCGGAGTTGGTGGTTAACATTGGCGACAGCGTCAAAGAAGGGGATCCGGTTACCAACAACCCCAACGTGGGCGGCTTTGGCCAAGTGGAGCGGGATCTGGTGCTGCAGAGCCCGGATCGGGTGAAGTGGATGGTGGCCTTCCTGGCGGCAGTGGCTATCACTCAGCTCCTCTTGGTACTCAAGAAAAAGCAAGTGGAACTTATTCAGGCGGCAGAACTTTTGGGCTAGCCCCACCCTTCCCATCATTCCCAGCACCCCGGAACCAGCCGGGGTGTTTTTTCTAAGGAATCCTCAGCTCTCCCACCATCACCAGCACTGCCTGCCCGGCAATCTCCACCCGAGCGCCGAGATAGCGACACCAGAGCTCACCCCCCCGCGTCGAGAGCTGCCGCACCCTGAGCTCAGTTCGACCCAGCCGCTCCGACCAATAGGGCGCCAACAGACACTGGGCAGAGCCGGTTACGGGATCCTCCGGAATCCCCAAGCGGGGGGCGAAAACGCGGCAAACAAAATCCGCTCCCTCCTCTGAATCTGCTCCGGCAGCGGTGACGATTAACCCGGAGACAGAGAGCGCCTCCACCTGAGCCCGATTCGGCTGGACTTGCCGCACCTGCTGCGCCGAAGCCAGCACCGCTACCCCCATGCTGCCGCGGTACAACTCTAGAGGAGGGATCCCCAAGGCCGCCGCCACCTGTTCTTGCGCTTCCAGCCAAGGTTGGGGAGTCTGGGAGGGGAAATCCATCGCTAGCCGCTTTCCTTGCCGCCGCACCAACACCTGGCCACTGCGGGTGGAGAAGGCCACCTCCTGAGCTTCTGGGTGAACTTCGCTCAAGAGCACATGGGCAGCAGCTAGGGTGGCGTGCCCACAGAGATCCACTTCCGTTGTGGGGGTAAACCAGCGCAGGCTGTAGTGGGGGAGGCCATCCCAGGATCCCTGGGGCAGCAAAAAAGCTGTTTCCGACAGATTGTTCTCTGCCGCAATTGCCTGCAACAGCTCCTGCGGCAGCTCCTGGGACAGCAAGCAAACCGCTGCCGGATTGCCCCTAAAGGGCACTGCCGTAAAGGCATCCACCTGAAACAAGGGAATTCGCACCGCCTCTCCTCCCCCAAAAGGCGCAGAGGAAGTCGGGAGATCCACACCCAACCGCCTCGTCTGTCGTTGCAGCTATTGTCAGGCTGCAGAGCTGACTGATAAACTAGCACTCGGAAGCCGAGAGTGCTAAAGCCTCAACGGATGCAAGTTTAGTTGACTCCTCAATCACCCTTTGACTTCCTGCCATAGGCATCACGGAGGACACTTGGTATGGCTGCAGTAACGCTGAACGTCTCTACGCTAAAGCCGCTGGGCGACCGTGTGCTGGTGAAAGTTGCCCAGCAGGATGAGAAAACCGCAGGCGGGATCTTTTTGCCTGACACTGCCAAAGAGAAACCCCAAGTAGGGGAAGTGGTTGCGGTCGGTCCTGGCAAGCGCAATGACGATGGCAAGGTTATTCCAATAGAGCTGAAAGTAGGCGACAGAGTGCTCTACTCCAAGTACGCCGGCACGGAGGTGAAGCTGGGTACCGAGGAGTATGTGCTGCTAGCTGAGCGGGACATCCTCGCCATTGTTCAGTAGTTCTAGCAAGAGGCGGCAAGTGCTGTAAAAGAGACCAACTGCTGCTAGCTTCTAGCTTATCCTTCGTTGGCTGACCGTTGGAGGTTGACTATGGCTAAGTCGATTATTTTCAGCGAAGAAGCCCGTCGCGCTCTTGAACACGGCATGGACATTTTGGCAGAGGCCGTAGCCGTTACCCTTGGCCCCAAAGGGCGCAACGTGGTGCTGGAGAAAAAATTTGGCGCACCCCAGATTGTTAACGATGGGGTAACCATTGCCAAAGAAATTGAGCTGGAAGACCACATTGAAAACACGGGAGTTTCTCTCATCCGTCAAGCTGCCTCTAAAACCAACGACATCGCTGGCGACGGCACCACTACAGCTACGGTCTTGGCCCACGCCATGGTGAAAGAAGGGCTCAAGAACGTGGCTGCTGGCGCCAACCCCATTGCCCTCAAGCGCGGCATTGACAAGGCGGTGAAGTTCCTAGTGGACAAAATTGCTGAACATGCCCGCCCAGTAGAAGACTCCAAAGCCATTGCCCAGGTGGCGGCCATTTCCGCTGGCAACGATGAGGAAGTGGGCCGCATGATTGCCGAGGCCATGGAAAAAGTGGGCCGCGAGGGGGTGATCTCCCTAGAAGAAGGCAAGTCCATGACCACCGAGCTGGAAGTGACGGAGGGGATGCGCTTTGACAAAGGCTACATCTCCCCCTACTTCGTCACTGACACGGAGCGGATGGAGGCGGTTCTGGAGAACCCCTACGTCCTAATCACCGACAAGAAGATTACCCTGGTGCAAGACCTGGTGCCGGTTCTGGAGCAAGTGGCCCGCGCCGGTCGTCCGCTGCTGATCATTGCCGAAGACATTGAGAAGGAAGCCCTGGCCACCTTGGTGGTGAACAAGCTGCGGGGCGTGCTGAGCGTGGTGGCGGTGAAAGCGCCCGGCTTTGGGGATCGCCGCAAGGCCATGCTGGAGGACATCGCCATCCTCACCGGCGGCGAAGTGATTAGCGAGGAGCGCGGCCTGAAGCTGGAGAATGCACGTCTTGAGTCCTTTGGCTCGGCTCGCCGCGTCACGGTAACCAAAGACCACACCACCATCGTGGCGGAGGGCAACGAAGCGGCGGTGAAAGCCCGTTGCGAGCAAATCCGTCGCCAAATTGAAGAGACCGACTCCACCTACGACAAAGAAAAACTGCAAGAGCGCCTGGCCAAGCTAGCTGGCGGTGTGGCGGTGATTAAAGTGGGCGCGGCCACCGAAACGGAAATGAAGGATCGCAAGCTGCGCCTGGAAGATGCCATCAACGCCACCAAGGCGGCAGTAGAAGAGGGGATCGTCCCCGGCGGCGGCACCACCTTGGCCCACCTAATCCCGGTGGTTACGGAGTGGGCGCAGGCCAACCTGTCTGGCGATGAGCTGGTGGGGGCTATGCTGGTGGCCCGTGCTCTGGGCGCTCCGCTGCGCCGCATTGCCGAGAACGCCGGCCAGAACGGCTCGATTGTGCTGGAGCGGGTGAAAGAGAAGCCCTTCACGGTGGGTTACGATGCCCAAAACGACGCCTATGTGGATATGTTCGAAGCGGGTATCGTTGACCCAGCCAAAGTCACCCGCTCTGCCCTGCAAAACGCTGCCTCGATTGCCGGCATGGTGCTCACCACCGAAGCTATTGTGGTGGACAAGCCCGAACCCAAGAACAACAAGCCAGCTGGCGGTGGCGGCGGCGCGGATGACTACGACTACTAATCCTCCGGCACGAAGAGGCAACGGCTTCTCCAGGTAGCAGAGAGTCTGCTGCCTTGCCGGGGTAGAGTTGACTGCCTGAAATAATCTTTCGGGATCCCAGGTGGGATCCCTTTTCCTTATCCCAGGGGGCGCAGAGGAGAAGGCGGCGTGGCACGGTTAGTCTGCATTGGCCTAGATCTGGCCTGGTCAGCCCGCAACCCTTCGGGGGTGGCGACGCTGGAGGTGGAGATTCGGGATCCCGCCATTCAAAACCTGACAGGCTACCTCCTGGACAGCCGCCTTCTGGGGACCAATGAGGAAATTGTGGACTACATCCAAGCCCAAGCTAGAGGGGATCCCTGCCTGGTGGCAGTGGATGCCCCCTTGCGCGTTCCTAACTTGAGGGGCCAGCGGCAGGCAGAAGCCGAACTCAACCGTGTGTTTCGACCCTACGCTGCTGGCGCTCACCCCGCCAACCGCCGGCTTCTGGAAAGAAATGGTCAGGTGCGAGGAGAAGCGCTGGTGCAAGCCCTCGCCCGCTACGGCTTTCAGGAGCAGGCCAGCATCGAGCAGGGGCGCTTGGCCCGTCAAGTTACTGAAGTCTTCCCCCACAGTGCCATCGTGAGCCTGTTTGGCCTTAGCCGCAGCCTCCCCTACAAGGCGCGTCCCCGCCGCAGCTGGCAGGAGCGAGAACAGGCCTGGCGGCTGTACCAGCAACATCTGCGCGCCTTGGCCAGCGCCGATCCCTCTCTGCAGGGCCACGAGCCCCTGCTCCAAGTGGAGGTGGGATCCCTTAGAGGCCGCCAGCTCAAAAGCTACGAAGACCAAGTCGATGCCTTGATGTGCGCCTACATTGCCCTCTACGGCTTCCGCTGGGGATCCCAGCGCTGCCACAGCTTCGGAAGTCTGCAGGAAGGGCACATCTTCACACCCTTGCCCAAGAAGCCAGTTGACTCCAAAACTTTCTCTGGCTTTAGAGACCTCCTTGGCGGCATGATTAATTAAGGGATCCTCTTGCTAAAGAGGAAAGAAATGAACGTCCAACTGGGCCGCAATCGACAGGCAAGACGGGCTTACGGACTGGATGAGATTGCGCTGGTGCCGGGCAGGCGAACCCTGGATCCCAGCCTGGTGGATACCCACTTCACTATAGGAGGGATCCAACGACCCATCCCCATCATTGCCAGCGCCATGGATGGCGTGGTGGACGTCAAGATGGCGATTTTGCTCTCCAAGCTGGGGGCTTTTGGAGTGCTGAACCTGGATGGGATCCAAACTCGCTACGCGGATCCCGACGAGGTGCTGGAGCAGATTGCCGCAGTTGGCAAAGACGAGTTCGTCCCCCTGATGCAGCGCCTCTACCGCGAGCCGGTCAAGCCAGAGCTAATCCAAGAGCGCATTCGCCAGATCAAAGCTGCCGGCGCCATTGCTGCCGCTAGCTGTGTGCCCGCCCACGCTGCCCAATACGGTCCCCTGGTCGCGGAAGCGGGGGGGGATCTGTTTTTCGTCCAGGCCACTGTGGTTTCCGTCCACCACAAGGTGCCTGAGGGCATGCAAAAGCTCGATTTGGCCCAGTTCTGCCGCTCTATGCCCATTCCCGTAGTGGTGGGCAACTGCGTCACCTACGAGGTGGCCCTAGAGCTAATGCAAGCAGGAGCAGCGGGGGTCCTGGTGGGCATCGGCCCGGGGGCCGCTTGCACCTCCCGCGGCGTGCTGGGGGTGGGGGTGCCACAGGCTACCGCAATTGCCGACTGTGCTGCCGCCCGCGACCAGTTCCTGGCCGAAACCGGCACCTACGTTCCCATCATCGCCGACGGCGGCCTGGTTACCGGGGGTGACATTTGCAAAGCCATTGCCTGTGGGGCCGATGCAGTGATGATCGGATCCCCTTTGGCCCGTGCCCAAGAGGCGCCCGGTCGCGGCTTTCACTGGGGTATGGCCACTCCCAGCCCCGTCTTGCCCCGCGGCACCCGCATCCGCGTGGGATGCACCGGCACCCTGGAAGAAATCTTGTGCGGCCCCGCCCGCCTCGATGACGGCACCCACAACCTCTGGGGTGCTCTGCGCACCAGCATGGCCACCCTGGGCGCCGCCAACCTCAAGGAAATGCAGCAGGTGGAGATCTGCATTGCCCCTTCCCTGCTCACCGAGGGCAAGGTGTACCAGAAAGCCCAGAGCCTGGGCATGGGGAGATAGCGCCTGCCAATGCTAAACTCAGTAGCCGGGATCCCCAAGGGCGGTTAGCTCAGCGGTAGAGCGCCTGCCTTACAAGCAGGATGTCACTGGTTCGAGTCCGGTACCGCCCATCCCCATCCGGGCTGGCAGCTTGGGGGATACACCCGCTAGCCAGGGCCGGATCCCTGAGGTAGAGTAATGGGTGTGGAGCCTGAATTATCTAGCCCTGGGGATCTCGCATTGAGTCTGGCTCAAAAAGTGTGTAAAGTGGTAGACGGTATGGACTGGGGCTGTACTATGTTGCTCTTCTAAAGTCCGCAATTGTCAGGCTCGCTCTCGAGGTAGACGGCCTGTTACTTCTAGAAGGCACTGCTACAGCCAAGACAGGTGTGAGGACAAAGAACAAGGAGAGAAACATGCCCGCAAAACACGCGAACTACTGGAAAACGCTGCTGGCTGGGACTCTAGGTGCAGCGGCAGTCTTGACCCCTGGGGTGGCCTATGCCCAAGCGACGGGGCCGGTCACCTCCATCTCTGAACTTTCGGATGTGCAGCCTACTGACTGGGCTTTCCAGGCGCTGCAATCTCTGGTCGAGCGTTACGGCTGTATTGCCGGCTACCCCGACCGCACCTTCCGCGGCAACCGAGCCATGACCCGCTATGAGTTTGCCGCTGGGATGAACGCCTGCTTGGATCGCATTAACGAGCTGATCGCTGCTGGGCTGGCCGACAAGGTTTCCAAAGAGGACCTGGCTACGCTGCAGCGGCTGCAGGAGGAGTTTGCGGCTGAGCTGGCGGCTCTACGGGGGCGGGTAGAGGCAGCAGAGGCCGATATTAACGACCTCAAAGGCAAGGTCTTCAACCCGGTTACCAAGTTGAATGCCGAGGTGATTACGGCTATTCTGGGCAGCGCCCTGACAGAGGATCGGGTTGTTGGGGGAAGGGTTGTGGCTGAGCAGGACCAAGCCAACATTACCCTGCCCTATCGGGTGCGGCTGAACTTCGACGCCTCCTTTGCTGGCCGCGACCGTTTGCGCATCCGCCTGCAGGCTCGCGATGCGGTAACCGCCTTCTTCTCTGGGGATCCAGGCGTTGGCTTTGGCGGGGGTGGCGGTGGCACTTTCACCCTGGCCCAGTTGGTCTATCAGTTCCCTGCCTTTAACGGCGCTGCCACCATCTACGCCGGCATCACGGGCACAGGGGTGCCCAGCGTCCTTCAATACAGCGTTCCCTTCGATGCCCTTTCTGACTTTGCCGACCTTCCCAAATCCACGGGAGATGTGCCCAGTGGAACGCTGTTTGGCTTCCGCTCTCGTCTCAGCGACCAGCTTCGCTTAGCCTACGCCTACAGCACTCGCGGCGCCCAGGACTTAGGCAGCGGCTTTGGTGACAGCGGTTTGACGGGCAACGACAGCGCTCACACGGTGGAGCTGGGCTTTTTGCCTACAAAAGATCTGGAGTTCTACCTGCAGTTCGCCACCACCTATCTGCAGGATGCTACAAAAGGCCCCAGCTTCTTGGCCACCGGCAGTAACCTCTTCCGAGGGCCGCTGCGCCGGACTGAGGTAACCACCTCTGCGCGGGTCAATGCCTTTACGGTGGCCGCTAAGTGGGATGTAAGTCCACGGATTACGGTGTCCGGCTGGTTCACCGCTGGCAATGTCGATTACAACCTGCCTAATGTGGTACCAGCTGGCACTATCGATCCAGGTGACGAAAGCTTCAACGGCTGGCTGTTTGGCTTTGTCTTCCCGGATCTGTTCGTGGAGGGTGCCAAAGGTGGTGTGGTCTTCGGCCAGCCAATCGTGACCACTGACAATTCTGGCGTGTGGGATACCCGCCCCTTCGTAGTGGACGTCTACTACAGCTTCCCGGTCAATGAGTACATTACCTTGACACCTGCTGCCTATTTTGTAAGCAACCCCAACGGCGGCAGGCCAGGAGACAACGACCCAACCATTGGTGTGGGGGCTTTGCGGGCAGTGTTTACCTTCTAACCCCTTGCTGTCCTGCCTAGGTTAAAAATTTAGGGATCCGCCACTGCGGATCCCTTTTTTGCTTCCCAAGCCTTGCCGCTCTGATACAACGCTGGACAAAAGCGGACTTTTGCTCCAGGTTGACGCTTTCTTCCTGCTTCCACGACCCGCAGCTAGTGGC